>NZ_JBEXNC010000010.1:0-368355 GCF_040610935.1 Lentzea sp. NPDC003310 | reverse complement strand
TTCTTTCATTTCAACTAAAGGGGCTGCCCGTACCCACCCCTCTTCACGTGCAGCAAGAGCTATGGCGCGACTCGTGATGGGACCCCACCGCCCTGGAGTCTTGGGGAAAGACGGCTCGCCTTCGGCATCGCTGTGAGGCCCACTCCCGCCTTCCGCCCGCCGCCTCTCCGCCCCCGCCCCACGTCTTCGCCCCCGCCCCGCTCCCGCGCCACCCCACTCCCAGCTCCCCACACCCGCATGCACCATTCGTCCCGTCTGCCCTCTCCTCCCTGTGAGGTTGCTTGCCTTCCTGCCGGGAGCCCCGCCGCAGGTTGTGACCGGTGCCCGATGGTTCGAGACTGGCGGCGGGCATCTAGGCGAGCGGGGTGAGTGGTGGGCGCGGTCAGGGAAGCGGTCGGGCGGGGGCTCGGTCGGTGGCGCGCGGGCGCGTTGCCGATCGTCCAATGTGCTCTGTCCGCCGGGCTGGCCTGGGTGGTGGCGACGGTGCTCATCGGGCACCCGCACCCCTTCTTCGCGCCCATCGCTGCCGTCGTGTGTCTCGGGGTCTCGCTGGGTCAAAGGCTGCGTCGGGTCGGTGAGCTCGTGGTCGGCGTGTCGGTTGGGGTGGGGGTCGGGGACGCGCTGATCAGTTGGATCGGTAGTGGGCCGTGGCAGATCGCGTTGGTCGTGGCGCTGGCGATGTCCGCTGCCGTGTTGCTGGACGGCGGGTCGGTCATCGCGTTGCAGGCCGGGAGCAGTGCTGTGCTCGTGGCGACGTTGTTGCCGCCCAGTGCCGGGGGTGGGTTCGACCGGATGATCGACGCGTTGACCGGTGGGCTGATGGGGCTGGCCGTGGCCGCGCTCCTTCCCGCCAACCCGATCACGGTCGCGCAGCGGCAGCTCAAGGTGCTCACGAACACCCTCAGCGGGGCGTTGCGAGACCTGGCTGAGGCGTTGGACGAGAAGGACTCGGTCAAGGCGGCCGGGGTGTTGGTGGAGCTGCGGTCCAGTCAGACGACCATCGACGACTACAAGTCGGCGCTGCAGACCGGTAGTGAGATCGCGAAGATCGCGCCCATCCGGTGGCGGTCCAAGGACCTGTTGAGCCGGTACCAGACCGCTGCGGGGCCGGTCGACTACGCGATCAGGAACACGCGGGTGCTGGCTCGCCGGAGCATGGCGGCGCTCAAGGCCGACGAGCGGATTCCGGACGGGGTGCCGGACGTGCTCCTCGACTACGCGAAGGCCGTGGACTGCCTGAAGGGTGAGTTGGAGAAGGGCAAGGAGCCGAAGGCGACTCGGGAGGCCGTGCGGGACGCCGCGCGGGTGTTGACCGCGCGGCGTCTCGGTGGGGACGGGTTCTCGTCCAAGGTCGTGCTAGCGCAGATCCGGAGTGTCGCGGTGGACCTGCTGCAGGCGACGGGCCTCAGCCGGAGCGAGGCGATGGAGGCGTTGCCGCCCCTCAGCCCTCCGGCCGATGCAGGAGCCCGTGCAGAAGAGAGTGCACCTGTTCGTGATCGCGGGGATCAGTCAGGACGCACGAAGCACCCGTGATCGCGTACCACTCCTCCGCGCCCTCGTAGCGGACCAGTGCGCGGAGCTTCCCGTCGTCGGAGAGTTCCGTGCACAGTTCCAGGTCGCCCGTCACGACGCCGACCTCGTCGGTCATCACGCCGCCGGGGCCCGCCACGAAAAGCGCGGAGAGTGTCGCCATCAGCAGGTACCGAGCATGCTCGTCAACGCCGCCTTCTCAGCCGAGTCGGTCTTCAGGTTCCACCGGTACTTGGTGTGTACCCACATTTTGGCGTAAGTGCAGTAGTAGGACGTCAGCGGTGGCTTCCACTGGGCCGGGTCCTGGTCGCCCTTGGACTGGTTCACGTTGTCCGTGACCGCGATGAGCTGCGGTCCGGCCATGTCGTTCGCGAACGCCTGGCGCTGCGCGGTGGTCCACGACGACGCGCCGGAACGCCAGGCCTGGGCCAGCGGCACGATGTGGTCGATGTCCACGTCGGAGGCCGCTGACCAGGTCGCACCGTCGTACGGCGAGAACCAGCGGCCCGACGTGGCGGCGCACGACGAGTCCGTCACGACGTTCGTGCCGTCGCGCTTGAGCACGGCCTCGCGGGTGTTGCAGGTGCCCGACTGGGTGATCCAGTGCGGGAACTTGTCCCGTGAATAGCCCGTCATCGAGCCTTCCGTGGCAACGGTCAATCCCGCCAATTCGCTCTTGGCGGTCGCGGCGGAGGGGATGTTCGGCGGTGTCGCGAGTGCAGGGGAAACAAAACCAAAGGTGAGAGCTGCCGAGGCAACTAGAACACCAATGGTTCGGTTAACTTTTGACATCGTCCCGACCTTCCTTGTTGGAAAGTGATCGGGACCTACCCTCAGTCACATTATGAAATTGCGCAATGCCTTCGAGTGACACTCATGTGAATGACAAGCGGACTGCTAGAGGCCTCGAACGAGCCTCAGGTCCTCGGTGTGGCGGTACCAGGTCCACTTGTCCACCGGGCGCGGGTGCTTGTGGCCGTCCAGCACCGCCGTCGTGGGCAGGCAGCCGAGCTGGAACGCGCGCGGCCGGCTCACCTTGACCTTGGAGCCGAACAGCCGCTTGTTGATGATCCGGACCTCCAGGCCGAGGCCGCCGTCCGGGTCCGGCGTGCACTCGATCCGCGACGCCTGCCCGCGCAGCACGTTGTCCGCGTCGGCGTACCCGACGCCCCGCACGGGCGACAACACGCCGAGACCCATCAGCACTCCGCCGACGTCGTCCCGGACGAACGGGACGGGATCTACGTCACCGTTCAGGGCGACGTCGAGGGCGCGGGCCGGGTCGGTCGACAGGCCCCACAACGCGGCGACGGACGAATCGGCGACGGGCACGTAGCCCAGTGCCACCGAACCGAGCTTCTCCTTGCGCAGCAAGCGCAACGCCACGGCGGCGAGGTCCGCGTCGGTGCCTGCGACGACGAGCCGGTCGGCGTCCAGGTGCTGGTCGACGTGGTCCTTGCCGGGACGGGCCGGGACCGCCACCACGTCGTCACGTTGAGCGATCATTGGCGACTGCGTGTTTCCGCAGGCCAACACGATTCCGCGCACGGTCATCTCCTGGTCTACCCTCACTTACCGGCATTCGCTCGAACCAGTCCAAGTGCTTGGAGTTTCACATGCCGGCCGTCGTGCTGATCGGTGCCCAGTGGGGCGATGAGGGCAAGGGCAAGGCCACCGACATCCTCGGTGAGCGTGTCCAGTGGATCGTCCGTTACCAGGGCGGCAACAACGCGGGTCACACCGTGGTCCTCCCGGACGGCCAGAAGTTCGCCCTCCACCTCATCCCCTCCGGCATCCTCACGCCCGGCGTGAAGAACGTGATCGGCAACGGTGTCGTGGTCGACCCCGGCGTGCTGCTCACGGAGCTCGCGGGCCTGGAGGAGAAGGGCGTCGACACCAGCGGTCTGCTGATCTCGTCGGACGCGCACTTGATCATGCCGTACCACGTGGCCATCGACAAGGTGACCGAGCGCTACCTGGGCAAGGCGAAGATCGGCACGACCGGCCGCGGCATCGGACCGGCCTACCAGGACAAGCTGGCCCGCGTCGGCGTCCGGGTGCAGGACCTGCTGGACGAGAAGATCCTGCGGCAGAAGGTCGAGGCCGCCCTGGACTTCAAGAACCAGGTGCTGGTCAAGGTCTACAACCGCAAGGCGCTCGACCCCGAGCAGGTCGTCGACCAGGTCCTCGAGCACGGCCAGCACTTCGTCCACCGCATCGCCGACACGCGGCTGCTGCTCAACCAGGCGCTCGACCGCGACGAGATCGTCGTGCTGGAGGGCTCGCAGGGCACCCTGCTCGACGTCGACCACGGCACCTACCCGTTCGTCACGTCCTCGAACCCGACCTCGGGTGGCGCGACCGTCGGCTCCGGCGTCGGCCCGACCCGCATCAGCACCGTGATCGGCATCCTCAAGGCCTACACGACCCGCGTCGGCTCCGGTCCGTTCCCGACCGAGCTCAACGACGACATGGGCGAGTACCTGCGCAAGCAGGGCGGCGAGTTCGGCGTCACCACCGGCCGCAGCCGCCGCACCGGCTGGTTCGACGCCGTGATCGCCCGGTACGCGAGCCGCGTCAACGGCATCACCGACTACTTCCTCACCAAGCTCGACGTGCTGTCCGGCCTCGAGAAGGTCCCGGTCTGCGTGGCGTACGAAGTGGACGGTCGCCGCGTCGACGAGATGCCGATGACCCAGACCGACGTGCACCACGCCGTCCCGGTGTACGAGGAGCTGCCGGGCTGGTTCGAGGACATCTCGCACTGCCGCACGTTCGACGAGCTCCCGGCGAACGCCAAGGCGTACGTCGAGTACCTCGAAGGCATCATCGGCGCCCGCGTCTCGGCGATCGGCGTCGGCCCCGGCCGCGACCAGACGATCGTGCGCCACGACGTCCTCAGCTAGTCGCTCGCTTCCCGGCCTCGGCCAGCGCGGTCCGCGTGACCTCCAGCTGGTCGAGGCCGAGGAGGAACTCCCTCGTCATCGACCCGTCGTCGGGGCCTTCGTCCCGGAACACGGCGAGGCACGAGCGCGTGCCGTTCTCCAGCGACCGCAACGCGTTCGCCCAGTCGGCGGCGATCTCCGCGTCGGGCGGTGGCGGGAACTCCACCCGCAGCACCGGTGCCAGCGCCTCGCACGCCGCCGCGATCGCCGCCGGGTCCGCTGCCCGCACCCCCGCGAACACGCTCTCACTCGCCCGCACGACGGCGGAGACCCTGTCCCGGCCGCCCGCCCTCCATCCACCTGCCCACGGCCGCGTCCTCGTGGCTCTCGGGCCGTCCTGCCGCGGCTCCCAGCGCGGTGACGGTGAACGGCAGCAGCACGGCCACGGCGAACGCGCCTCCCAGTGCCCTGGTCGCGGCGCCGAGTGCGAGCCCCCGGCGCCCGAGTTCGTCGAGGACGATCGCGCGGAACGACTCGGGTTCGATGCGCCGCAACGCCATCACGCCGACGTCGAGCGCCACGTACCGGCGACGGTGCGTGCCGAACGAGAGTGCGCGGGCGCTGGTCCTCGAGCGGTCGATCAGGAACACGGGTGCCTTCGCGAGCCCGGACTCCGCGACCAGTCCGGTGAGCGGCCCGGTCAGCTCGTCCGGTACCGGGGCCAGGTTTCGCCGGTACCGCAACCAGACCGGGCGCAGTGCGTAGATCAGCGCCGTCACGCCGGCGAGCAGGGTGAACCCGCCGGCGAGCCACCACTCCCGGCCGTGCACGAACGGTTCGAGGCACGCGCGATAACCGTCCCAAGTGGACCGGTCGGCGTCGGGGGCTAGGTAGAAACCCGACCTCACCTGACAGCGCGCGTCGTCGAGCGGAGTGGCCGAGGTCCACATCGCCGCGTACTCGCCGAAGATCGCCACCGTGCCGGCGGACGTGAGCAGTGCCAGCGTCGTGAACCGCAGTGCGGTGCCCCAGGGCACCCCCGGTCTGTCCCCCTCGGCATCCATGGCGTGAATCGTGATCGCTGCGCACCCCGCTGTCACTCAGCCGTTGGCAGGAAATGTGTCCGTGCGGGGAACATCTCGATGTACGACGCTTTTTCACGATTTGGGCGTCGTTGACTCACGTCGTGGGCTCGCCTGTACTTCCGCCCATGACCTTGTCCATAGCCGGAGTGGCCGCGCGGCCGAAAACCGCGACACCCGCGCCGGCGCGGAAGTTCACGCTGCCGCTGCGGTGGATCAGCCCTGTCGCGCTGGTCCTGTTGTGGCAACTGGCCAGCTCAACGGGTGTGCTGCCGACCGACAAACTCGCTTCTCCGCTCACCGTGGCGCAGTCCGCCGGAGAGCTGATCGCGGACGGCCAATTGGGCGAAGCGTTCGGGGTTTCCATCACCCGCGTGTTCTTCGGATTTCTCATCGGTGGCTTTGTCGGAGTGGTTCTCGGGCTCGCCTCCGGCCTTTCCCGGTGGGGCGAGACATTGCTGGACCCGCCGGTGCAGATGTTGCGGACGCTGCCGCACCTCGGCCTGATCCCGTTGTTCATCCTGTGGTTCGGCATCGGCGAGGAACCCAAGCTCGCGCTGGTCGCGTCCGGCGTCGCGTTCCCGCTCTACCTCAACCTGCACGCGGGCATCCGGCAGACCGACCCCGGCCTGGTCGAGGCGGCGAAGGTGCTCGGCTACAGCCGGTTCGAGCGGATCGTGCACGTCGTGCTGCCGTCCGCGGTGCCGCAGACGTTGGTGGGACTGCGGATCGCGTTCGGCACCGCCTGGCTGTCGCTGATCGTCGCCGAGCAGATCAACGCCGACGCCGGCCTCGGCTTCCTGATCAACAACGCCCGTGAGTTCCTCCGCACCGACGTCGTGGTCGTCGGCCTCGTGGTCTACGCGCTGCTCGGCCTGACGACGGACTACCTGGTGCGGTCGCTGGAAAGGAGGATCCTGCGATGGCAAAAGCGGTGAGCGTGCGCGGCCTGCACAAGGCGTTCGGCGCACGGACCGTGCTCGACGGCATCGACCTCGAGGTCGAGCCGGGCGAGTTCGTGGCACTGCTCGGGCGCAGCGGCTGCGGCAAGTCGACGCTGCTGCGGATCCTCGCGGGCCTGGACCACGACGTCGAGGGCACGGCCGAGGTCCCCGGCACGGTGTCGATCGCGTTCCAGCAGCCGCGGTTGCTGCCGTGGCGCAAGGTCTGGCGCAACATCTCGCTGGGCCTGCACAAGCCGGACGGCCGCGCGGTCGCCCTGAAGGCGCTCGAAGAGGTGCGGCTGACCGACCACGCCGACGCGTGGCCGCTGACGCTCTCGGGCGGTGAGGCACAACGGGTCTCGCTCGCGCGGGCGCTGGTGCGCGTACCGGACGTGCTGCTGCTCGACGAACCGTTCGGCGCGCTCGACGCGTTGACCCGGCTCGCCATGCACCACCTGGTGGAAGACCTGTGGACGCGGCACCGGCCCGCCGTGCTGCTCGTGACGCACGACGTCGACGAGGCGTTGCTGCTGGCCGACCGGATCCTCGTGCTCGACGAGGGCCGGATCGTCGCCACGCACCACGTCGACCTGCCCCGCCCGCGCCGCCGGGCCTCCGTTGTGGAGCAACGCACCCGCGTGCTCGCCGACCTGGGAGTCGAAGTTGAAGAAGCTGCATAACAGGAGCCTGCTCGGCCTGCTGGCCGCGATCCTCTTCACCACCGGGTGCTCCACGGCGGCCTCGACCGACACTCCGGCCGCCGACGTCGTGCTCAAGGTCGGCGACCAGAAGGGCGGCGCGAAGTCCGTGCTGACCGCCGCCGGGCTGCTGGACGACTTCCCGTACAAGATCGAGTGGTCGACGTTCACCTCCGGCCCGCCGCTGCTCGAGGCAGCGTCCGCCGGCGCGATCGACGTCGGCGCGGTCGGCAACACACCGCCGATCTTCGCCGCCGCCGCGAACGCCAAGATCGCCGCCGTCGGCGTCTCCAAGGGACAGGTCGAGGCCGACGCGATCCTCGTGCCGGAGAACTCGCCGCTGCGCAGCGTGGCCGACCTCAAGGGCAAGAACATCGCCGTGGCCAAGGGCAGTTCGGCGCACGGCCAGATCCTGCTGACGTTGCGCGCGGCCGGTCTCACGACCAAGGACGTGACGCTCAACTTCCTGCAGCCCGCGGACGCGTACGGCGCGTTCACGCAGGGCAAGATCGACGCGTGGGCGGTCTGGGACCCCTACACCGCGCAGGCGCAGCAGGAGGCCAAGGCGCGCGTGCTCACCACAGGTGAGGGCAAGTCCAACGGCTACGGCTTTCAGGTCGCGGGCAAGAAGGCCTTGGACGACAAGGGGAAGAACCCGGCGCTCAAGGAGTACCTGATCCGGTACTACAAGGCGCAGAAGTGGGCCGACACCCACCGCGAGGAGTGGGCCAAGGCCTGGGCGGCCGAGACGGGCCTGAAGTACGAGGTGGCGCTCGCCGCCGTGCGGCGCAACGGCGACCAGGTCGTGAAGCTGGACGACACGGTGATCAGGTCCGAGCAGGAGCTCGCCGACGCGTTCACCGAGGACAAGACCCTGCCGGGCAAGGTCGACTTCGCGAAGTTCGTGGACACGCGGTTCCAGGGAGATCTCGCATGAGCATCACGCTGCACTGGTTCCTGCCGACCTCCGGCGACGGTCGCACGGTCGTGGAGCACTTCCACGCCAACCGCGCGCCCGCGGCCGGTGCCCGGCGCGACCCGGACATCGACTACCTGGCGCAGATCGCGCGCACCGCCGAGCAGGTCGGGTTCACCGGCGTGCTCACGCCGACCGGCACGTGGTGCGAGGACGCGTGGCTGACCACGTCCGCGTTGATCGCGCAGACGAAGACGCTGAAGTTCCTGGTGGCGTTCCGGCCCGGCGTGCTGTCCCCGACGCTGGCCGCGCAGATGGCCTCGACGTACCAGCGGATCTCCCGCGGTCGGCTGCTGCTGAACGTGGTGACCGGCGGCGACTCTGTCGAGCAGCAGCGGTTCGGCGACTGGCTCGACAAGGACCAGCGCTACGCCCGCACCGACGAGTTCCTCCAGGTCGTGCGCGGAATCTGGACCGGGAAGCCGTTCACGTTCCACGGCGACCACTACCAGGTGCAGGACGCGACCGTGCTGGCCGCGCCGGACCCGGTGCCGCCGATCTACTTCGGTGGCTCGTCCGACGCCGCGCTCCCGGTGGCCGCCGCCCGTGCCGACGTGTACCTGACCTGGGGCGAGCCACCTCAGGACGTGGCCGAGAAGATCGCACGGGTGCGGGCGCTGACGGACCGGCCGATCCGGTTCGGCATCCGGCTGCACACGATCAGCCGGGACACCTCGGCGGAGGCGTGGGCGTCGGCCGCGAAGCTCCTCGACGCGCTGGACCCGGCCGTGGTCGCGAAGGCGCAGGAACAGCTGGGCGCGTCGGAATCCGTTGGCCAGCAACGGATGCTGGCGCTGCACGGCGGCGACCTCAGCCGGGGCGTGCGGGGCCTGGAGATCTACCCGAACCTGTGGGCGGGCGTCGGGCTCGTCCGCGGTGGCGCGGGCACGGCGTTGGTCGGGTCCCACGAGGAGGTCGCGGATCTGATCGAGGAGTACCACTCCATCGGCATCGAGGAGTTCGTGCTCTCCGGCTACCCGCACCTCGAAGAGGCGTACTGGTTCGGCGAGGGCGTGCGGCCCCTGCTGAAGCAACGCGGGTTGCTCGATAAGGACCGCACGCTCGCACTCGCTAGCGCTTGACCTTGGCTTCCACGGCCGTGTCGGGGTTGTCCGCGAACACGCCGTCGATGCCCTGCTTGAAGAACAGCTCGTACTCCTCGAAGGCCCGGCCGTACGCGGCCGGGTCGGTCGAGGACCGGAAGTCCGCGGGCAGGAACGAGTTCTCGTTGCGGAACGTCCACGAGTGCACGATCAACCCGGCCCGGTGGGCGTCCTTCACGACGGTCGTCGGCGCCTTGAGGAAACCATTGGCGTCCCGCGGGATGATGACGTCCTTGGTGAGGCCGACGCCGTCCGCGTACGACCGGACCTCGCGCAGCCCGGCCGGGGTGACCAGGTCGGCGTAGGTGCGCTTGTCGCCCGCCACCACGAAGTCGTACGGCGCGCCGGAGCCGTTGACCAGCTGGACGATCGGCACGCGCAGCGACCGGTTGAGCTCCTTGAGGTTCGCGACCTCGAACGACTGCACGTAGACCTTGGCGCTGCTCCGGTTCAGGCCGTTGCGGTTCAGCACGTCGACGAGCTTCGGCTCCAGCGCGAGGCCGATCGACTGGAAGTACGTCGGGTGCTTGGTCTCGGGGTAGATGCCGATCTCGCGCCGCAGCTCGCGGGAGAGGCGCTTCGAGAGGTCGATGACCTCCTGCAGCGTCGGGACCTCGAAGCGGCCGTCGTAGAGGGTGTTGCGCGGGCGGATCGCCGGGATGCGTTCCTTGGCGCGCAACGTCTTCAGCTCGGCCAGCGTGAAGTCCTCGGTGAACCAGCCGGTGACCGCGACCCCGTCGATCGTCTTGGTCTTCTTGCGGTCGGCGAACTCCGTCTTGTCCGCGACGTTCGTTGTACCGCCGATCTCGTTCTCGTGCCGGGCGACCAGCTTTCCGTCCTTGGTGGGCACCAGGTCCGGCTCGATGAAGTCGGCACCCATGCGCGCGGCGAGCTCGTACGCGGCGAGCGTGTGCTCCGGCCGGTACGCCGACGCGCCGCGGTGCCCGATGACGATCGGACCCTTGTCGTCGTGTGCCGAGGCGGAAGGCAGCGACGCCACCACCGCACCGGCGAACACGAGCACTACGGCGGCAAGACCCCGGCGTCGGATCCCCTTGGGGTACATCGTTCGACCTCCCATTTCGTGTTGAGAGCGCACCCAAGCATCGCAACACGAAATGCAGGTGAACGGTTACTCACGGGACAGTGCGGCTTCCTCCAGGTCCAGTTCCCGCATCACCCGGAACAGCACCTCGTCGTCGATCTCGCCGGCGTCGCGGGCCTTGACGAACTCGTCACGTTCGGCGCTCAGCATCACCCGCCGCAGCCTGCGGTACGCGGCCGCCGGGTTCTCCTCCTCCTGCCGCCCCAGCCGTTCCCACGCGGCGTTGCCCCGGTGCTCGGCGAGCGATCGCAGCTGGTCGCGGACGTGGTCGGGCACGTCCTCGACCTCCTCGTCCAGGCGCGTCACGGCCGCCTGCGCCGCCCGGTGCTGCACCTGCGCCTCCGCCAGCGCGTCCTGGCGCGCGTCGTCGCCCGCGAAACCGATCTTGTTGATCAGCCACGGCAACGTCATGCCCTGCAGCAGCAGCGTCGCGACCGTGACCACGAAGGCGCAGAACAGGATGATGCTCCTGCCCGGCACGTTCTCCGGGATCGCGGCGGCCGCGGCGAGCGTCACCACCCCGCGCATGCCGGTCCAGGCGATCACCGTCACCTGGCCGAGGTGCGGTTCGCGTTCCTTGCGCCGCAGGCGTTTCGACAGGTACCAGGGGATGTACGTGGCCGGGTACATCCAGACGAACCGCGCGAGGATCGCGGCGAGCAGCACGGCGCCGGCCCCGAGCAGCAGGGCGGCGTCCAGGTCGACGTCGGCGATGATCGTCGACACCTGGAGGCCGATGAGCGCGAAGACGAACGCCTCCAGCAGCACGTCCAGCGCCTTCCAGAGCGCCGCGTCCTGCAGGCGCGTCGAGTACCGGCCGCGCGGCGAGTGGTGACCGACGTACAGGCCGGCGACGACGACCGCGAGCACACCCGAGACGTGCGCCGCCTCCTCGGCGAGCAGGTAGGCGCCGAACGGCACGAGCAGCCCCAGCGCGCTCTCCAGCACGCCCTCGCAGAGCCGCTTGCGCAGGAACCTGACCACCACGCCCACGACCAGGCCGACCGCGATGCCTCCGGCCGTGACCAGCAGGAACAGCCCGACGCCCTGCCAGGGGGCCATGGCGGCGCCCGCCGCTGCCGCCACGGCGACCTTGAACGCCGTGAGCGCCGTGGCGTCGTTGATCAGGCTCTCGCCGACCAGCAACGTCATCGCCCGCCGCTGCAGGCCGAGCTTGCGGCCGATCGCGACGGCCGCGACGGCGTCCGGTGGCGCCACGACCGCGCCCAGCACGAGCGCGGCGGCGAACGGCATCTCGGGGAACACCAGCTTGGCCACGACGCCGACGACCAGCGTCGTGAACAGCACGAGCCCGATCGCGAGCAGGCCGATCGGCCGCAGGTTGGCCCGGATGTTGAGGTAGGAGCTGTCCAGCGCGGCGCTGTAGAGCAGCGGCGGCAGCACCACCAGCAGGATCAGGTGCGGGTCCAGTTCGAACTCGGGCACGCCCGGTATGAACGAGACGACGAGACCGACGGTGACCAGCACCAGCGGCGCCGACCAGTTGAGCCGGCGCGCGATCGCCGTGACGATCAACGCCCCGAGGAGCAGCAGCAGAAGTTCAGGCCCGTGCATGCCGCTCATTCTGCGTGTTCCGGCTGGCCGTGCAGTCTTTGCAGTTCCTTTGGATTGATCCCCTAGGGCTGTGATCGGCCCCACAGTACGGTCGGTCCGTGGCCAACCCGGACCTCGCCCGCATCGTCGCGGAGCACGACGAGGAGATGCCGTCGCGCGCGCTCTCACCCCGGTGGGAACGAGCGCTGTGGATCGCCGGTCTGCTGATCGCGCTCCTCGTTCTGAAGCAGGTGTTCTTCCCGTTCGCCAAGGGGAGCCAGTACTACCTGATCATCTTCCTGGCGGTGACGCTGCCGCTGGTGTTCCTCGCGTACGGCCGCGGGCACCAGCCGCCGTGGTGGGACTGGGTGCTGGCGGGCCTCGCGTTCGCGGCGGGCGCCTACCCGCTGTTCGGGGGCTACGACGAGTTCCTGAACCGGCAGGGCCAGCTCACCACCCTCGACGTGCTCGTGGGCTCGGTGCTGCTGGTGCTGATCCTCGAGGCCTGCCGGCGCACGACGGGCTGGGTGCTGCCCGCGGTGTGCCTCGCGTTCATCGTCTACTCCTACTACGGCGGGTACCTGCCGCCGTCGTGGTCGGTCGCGCACTCCGGCGTCGACTTCCCGCAGATCATCAACGGGTTCTTCAACGACGGCAGCGGGTTCTACGGCATTCCGCTGGACGTGGCGGCGACCTACATCGTGCTGTTCACGATCTACGGCGCCGTGCTGAACGCGTCCGGCGCGGGCAAGTTCTTCGTGGACATCAGCTTCGCCGCGTTCCGCAAGTCGCGGACCGCTCCCGGCCGCACCGCCGCCACCGCGGGCTTCCTGCTCGGCACGGTGTCCGGCTCCGGCACGGCGACCACGGTGTCGCTGGGTGCCGTGACGTGGCCGATGCTGCAGAAGGCCGGGTACCCCAAGGAGAACGCGGGCGGGCTGCTCGCGGCGTCCGGCATCGGCGCGATCCTGTCGCCGCCCACGCTGGGCGCGGCGGCGTTCATCATCGCCGAGTACCTGGAGGTCTCGTACCTGTCGGTGCTGGTCTGGGCGATCATCCCGACGCTGCTCTACTACCTGGGCATCGCGCTGGCCGTCGAGTTCGACGCGCGGCGGTTCGGGGCGCAGCCGGTCGACGTGGACGCGCCGCGGTTCTTCGACGTGCTCAAGCTCGGCTGGTACCACTTCCTGTCGCTCGGGATCATCATCGTGTTCCTGGCGCTGGACATCCCCGTCTACAAGGCGGTCGTGTACGCGACCGGCGTGGCCGCGCTGTTCGCGTTGATCAACCACCGGCGCGAGTGGGTCAGGCTGATCGCGGACGCGCTGTCCGTCGGCGTGCGCTCGGCGTTCCCCGTGATCGCGGTGTGCGCGGCGGCCGGCGTGGTGACCTCGACGATCACCAAGACCGGCCTGGGGCAAGCGTTTGCGAGCTCGTTGGTGGACCTGGCCTCGGCGCTGACGTCGAACACGACGGTGGTCCTGATGCTGACGGCGGTGCTCGCGGCCGTCGCGGTGTCGGTGCTCGGCCTCGCGGTGCCGGTGACGGCGTCGTTCATCATCTCGTGGGTCGTGATCGGGCCGGCGTTGATCACGCTCGGCGTCGAGCCGGCCGAGACCGCGATGTTCATCTTCTACTACGCGGTGCTGTCCGAGGTGACCCCGCCGACCGCGCTCGCCGCCGTCGCGGCGGCCGCGCTGACCGGCGGCGACGTGATGAAGACGATGTGGCAGACGTGGAAGTACACGCTGCCCGCGTTCCTGGTGCCGCTGGCGTTCGTGCTGACCGACGCCGGTTCCTCCTTGCTGTTGCGCGGGCCGTTGCTCGACTCGGTGTGGGCGTTCGGAGCGTCCGCGCTGGGGGTGGCCGCCCTGGCCGTGCTGACGGGCGGCTGGCTGTTCGGTCCCGCGCGCTGGCCGGAACGCCTGCTGTGCGTGCCGGCCGCGTTGTTCCTGCTCTACCTGCAGCCGTTGACGATCGCCATCGGGGCCGGATTCCTCGTGGTGGCCGTCGCGGTACACCTGGTGACCCGTGGGAGGGTTCGTGAAGCTGCATAAGTACGCGATCGGCACGATCGCATTGGCGCTCGTGGTCTCCGGGTGTGGCGGCAAGCGCACGCCCACCACGCCCGACGCCGGCGGGTCCCAGGCCTCGTGCGAGGCGTCGGACGGCCGGATCACGATCGCGACCGGCAACTCCGGTGGCGTGTACTTCGTGGTCGGCGGCGGCCTGGCGAAGCTGATCTCCGACAACTCGAAGCTCAAGGCGTCGTCCGCCGAGACCGGTGCGTCGGTGCAGAACATCCAGCAGCTCGTCTCGGGCACGTACGACATCGCGTTCTCGCTGGCGGACACCGCCGCGGACGCCGTCAACGGCACGGGCGCGTTCAACGGCAAGAAGGAGAAGGTCGCGGCACTGTCGCGGATCTACCCGAACTACACGCAGGTGCTGGTCAGGGCGGACTCCGGGATCAACTCCGTGGCCGACATGAAGGGCAAGCGGATCTCGACCGGCTCGCCCAAGTCCGGCACCGAGGTGATCGCCGGGCGGCTGCTCAAGTCGGCCGGTCTGAACATCGACTCGGACGTCGCGGCCCAGCGCCTCGACCTCACCAAGACCGCGGACGGGATGAAGGACGGCAGCATCGACGGCCTGATCTGGTCGGGCGGCCTGCCGACGCCGCAGATCACGGACATCACCACGTCCCTCAAGGACAAGGTCAAGTTCATCGACATCACCCCGCAGCTGCCGGAGATGAAGAAGATCAGCCCGGTGTACGACACGGCGCCGATCCCGGCGGCGACGTACGGGGTGGCCGAGGTTCCCACGATCGTGGTGCCGAACCTGCTGCTCGTCCGCGAGGACTTCGCGGCCAACAACGCGTGCGCCGTCACCAAGCTGATCTTCGACAAGAAGGCTGACCTGGAGAAGGTCCACCCGGCCGTGAAGGACATCGACAAGGCCAAGGCGGCCGCCTCCGACCCCGTCCCGCTGCACCCTGGGGCGAAGCAGGCGCTGGGCTGAACTACTCTGGGGCCTCGTGCGCGTCCTGGTCATCGGGTCTGGAGCCCGTGAGCATGCCCTTGTCCTCGCGTTGTCGCGCGACCCGCAGCTGACTGCCCTGGCGTGCGCGCCGGGCAACGCAGGCATAGCCGGGCACGCCGAGATCTACGGCGTGGACGTGTCCGACGCCCAGGCCGTCGCCGGCCTCGCGAAGGAGTGGAAGGCCGATCTCGTCGTCATCGGCCCCGAACAACCTCTGGTGGTCGGGGCCGCTGACGCGGTCCGCGCCCTCGGCATCCCGTGCTTCGGTCCGTCGAAGGCCGCCGCCTGCATCGAGGGGTCCAAGGCGTTCGCCAAGGACGTCATGAACGCGGCGGGGGTGCCGACCGCGCACAGCGAGGTCGTGGACAACCCGGCCCGCCTGGACGCCGCCCTCGGGCGGTTCGGTCCGACGTGGGTCGTGAAGGACGACGGCCTCGCCGCCGGCAAGGGCGTCGTCGTGACCGCGGACCTCGCGGCCGCCCGTGCGCACGCCATGACGTTGCTCGACGGCGGCCACCCGGTGCTGCTGGAGTCGTTCCTGGACGGTCCGGAGGTGTCGCTGTTCTGCGTCACCGACGGCGAGACCGTGGTGCCGCTGATCCCGGCGCAGGACTTCAAGCGCGTGGGCGACGGCGACGCCGGCCCGAACACGGGTGGCATGGGTGCCTATGCGCCGCTGCCGTGGGCTCCCGAGGGCCTGGTGTCGGAGATCGTGACGCGGTGCGTGCAGCCGGTGGTCGACGAGCTGCGCGCCCGGGAGACGCCGTTCGTCGGTCTGCTGTACGCGGGCCTCGCCCTGACGTCCAACGGCGTGCAGGTGATCGAGTTCAACTGCCGCTTCGGCGACCCGGAGACCCAGTCGGTCCTCGCGCTGCTGAAGTCGCCGATCGCGTCGCTGTTCCTGGCGGCGTCGACCGGCACGCTGGCCTCGTTGCCCGAGCTGGAGTGGGAGAACGGCTACGCGGTGACGGTCGTGGTCGCCGCCGAGGGCTACCCGAACCGTCCGCGCACCGGTGACGTGATCACCGGAGCCGAGTCCGAGGGCGTCCTGCACGCGGGCACCCGCCGCCGCGACGACGGCGCCGTGGTCTCCACCGGCGGCCGCGTGCTGTCCGTCGTGGGCACCGGCAAGTCGCTGGCGAAGGCCCGCGAGCGCGCCTACAAGCGCGTCGCGGACATCCACCTCACCGGCTCGCACCACCGTTCGGACATTGCCTCGAAGGCCGTCGAGGGCAAGATCACCCTGCCGTGAGCCTGCTCGGGTGCGTGCTCGGCGGGGCCGTGGGAGATGGGCTGGGCGCGCCGGTCGAGTTCTCCTCGATCGACACGATCCGCCACCTCCACGGCCCGGCCGGCGTGGTCGACCTCCCGTCGCTGGAGATCACCGACGACACCCAGATGGTGCTGTTCACGCTGGAGGGCCTGGTGCTGGCCCGCCGGCACGGCATCGATCCGCTCCTGACGGTGAGGGCGGCCTACGGGCGCTGGCTGCACACGCAGGGCGGCCCGCCCGTGGCGCCGGACGGCTGGCTCATGGCCGACCAACGCCTCTTCTCGAGGCGCGCGCCGGGCCACACGTGCATCACCGCGTTGAAGCACAACGAGAAGAACAACTCGAAGGGCTGCGGCGGAGTGATGCGCGCCGCCCCGGTCGCCGTCTGGTCGACCGACGTGCGCGAGGTCTTCACCCTGGCCGTCGGCACCGCCCAGATGACGCACCACCACCCGAGCGGCTACCTGTCGGCAGGCGCCCTAGCCGTGATCGTGCAGGCGCTGCTGGCAGGTGCCGACCTGGTCTCGGCCGTCGCTGTCGCGCGGGCGGAACTGATCCGCTGGGACGGCCACGAGGAGCAGACCTCGTTGCTGGACAAGGTGATGGGCCTCGGCCCGTTGACCCCGGAGGAGATCGAGTCGGAACTCGGCGGCGGCTGGGTGGGCGAGGAGGCCCTCGCCATCGGCCTGCACGCCGCACTGGTCGCGCCGGACTTCGCGTCGGCCCTGAGGATGGCCGTGAACCACTCGGGCGACAGCGACTCGACGGGGTCGATCTGCGGCAACATCCTCGGAGCCCGCGACGGGATCGACGCGATCCCGGCTCCGTGGCTCGCCGCGCTGGAACTGCGAGACGTGATGGAGCGCCTGGTCCTCAGCTGGTGACGGGGATCCACAGCTCGGCCGTGGCCTGATCCCCGTCGATCTTCGTGCTGAGCATCGACGGCCCCTCCGCGCTCTCGTAGCTGTTGGACGGGAACCACTGCGTGTACACGTCCCGCCACATGTACTGGATGGTCTCGGGATACGGCCCGCTGGCCGTGAAGACGGCCCACGTGTGCTTGGGCACCTGGAGCGTCTCCATGTCCTCCGGCGCTTCCTCGCTCGTCACCACCCCCTGGAAGTAGTCGAGCATCGAGCCCTCCTCGACCCCCTCCTGGTTGAAGGTGAGCGCCAGCATCCCGTGAGGCTCCCCGTCGCTCAGCTCCTTCATGCGGTCGAGCGTCGGCATCCCGATGCCCTTCACGAACTCGACGATCGCGGGGTTCATCCCGAGGTGCACCAACGGCACCCGCGTCCCCCTCCCGACAACCGTGAACGCGTCCTTCTCGACAACCCGGTACTCCATGGCCGAACTCCCCTCCACAACCAACCTGAACGTGAGAATCTGCTGCGACTGCAAGGCCTTCTTGCTGGCGCGGGCCTCCTGCGGCCCAACCCCATGCATGGCCTTGAAGGCCCGGGCAAAGGCCTCGTTGGACCCGTACCCCCACCGCACAGCGACGTCGAGCAACGAACTCTGTCCACTGAGGACCTCGTTGGCCGCCTTGGTGAGCCGGCGCCGCCTGATGTACTCGCTGATCGGCATCCCGGCCAACGCGCTGAACATGCGCCGCAGGTGGTACTCGCTGGTGCCCGCGATCCGCGCGAGCACCTTGACGTCGACCTCGCCCTCGAGGTCGTCCTCGATGCGGGCCATGGCCTCGTTCAGTCGTTCCAGCACGTGTTCCAAGTTATTGGCCGTCGAGGGCGTTCACCCGACTACCTGTGCCCGGTCCGGTCGCCTTCGCGGTGGCGCTGCGCGGGCGGCGACCAGGAACGACACTGAGCGTGATGTGGAACCGACGAGGGGTGGTCTTCGTCCAACTACAGGTACGTCTTACGTGGGCGTTGGTAGCCTGCGAAGCGGGACCGAACCGTTACCAACCGTACGGGGGTAGGACGTCGTGGCACAGGAGAACGTGGGGGCGGACGCCCTTCTCGGCGCCGTGGCAGGGGTGGCTGGTGGCGCCGTGGCCGGTGCGGTCAGCGCGTTGAGGGCTGCGAACTCGGTCATGGACCGGGTCACGATGGGCATGGCGGGCGGGGGAACCCAGAAGTTCGAGGTCAACAAGGACAACGTCCTCAAGGCCGGCGCGGCGATCCAGGACTGCGCGACGGCGTTGAAGGACAAGCTCGACCTGGTCTCGGACGATCTCAAGATCTCGGCCAGCGAGAACACGGACGGAAAGGTGGGCGCGGACATCGCCGCCGCCTGGAACAGCCGGCTCGTGGGTGGCCCGGACACTTACGCGGGACGCGTCGACGGTTACGTCAAGGCGCTCCAGCGTCTTTCCGATCAGCTTAGGGAAGCGGCCAAGCAGTACGGCATCAGCGAGGAAGAAATCACCACGACGTTCGGGCCTGCCAAGTGAAGAAGATTGTTTTTCCGCTGACCGCTTTGCTGCTCGTGGCGGTTTCGGGCTGCACTGGCAGCGGCGAAAAGGGCAAGGCCTCTCCCGAATCGTCGGCGCCGTCGACCTCGCAGTCCCAGGGACAGCTTCCCAAGAGGCCTGCGGAGCTGAAGGTCGACAACGTCGATGCCTGCAAGCTGTTGACGGCGCCGCAGATGGACGAGATCAAGCTCGCGGAAACCTCGGCGGTCCAGTCCAAGGTGATCGACGGCTCGGCTCTGCCCGCCTGTCTTTACAAGAACAACATCAAGTACTCGTACATCGTCGTGCCGGCCGCCACCAAGGG
Source organism: Lentzea sp. NPDC003310 (assembly GCF_040610935.1). Taxonomy (NCBI): domain Bacteria; kingdom Bacillati; phylum Actinomycetota; class Actinomycetes; order Pseudonocardiales; family Pseudonocardiaceae; genus Lentzea; species Lentzea sp. NPDC003310. The sequence goes on along the minus strand of NZ_JBEXNC010000010.1, from coordinate 349,422 downwards.
CGTCGGGTATTGGCTCGGTGGTGGCGGAAACGTGACGGCAGATGTCGTCGACGTGGCCGGATACGGCGCGGCTGAGATCAAGTTCGCCGGTGTGGATGCATTCGACTGCGCGGTTTCGGTCGATGTCGCCGAGGGGCAGCAGCTCTACGTGAGCTACAAACCGGACACCGACGCCAAGGAAAACCAGCAGCAGATGTGCGACAAGGCGAAGAAGGCCGCCGCTCTCGCACTTGAGACGCTCAAGACGCTGAAGTGAGGGGGAGGGCATGTCTGGATATCGCGAACTGAACGACTGGAACTTTCCCGGCTGGTCGAACGAGCAGCTGGCCAACGAGGTGAAGCAGCTCAGCGGGGGTGACCTCGCGCGGAGGTTCGCCACCGCCTCGGAGGCGTTGCGCACACTGGCCGGCAGTCTCCAGTCGGTGGACGACGACCTGCGCGGTCAGCTGAAGGCGCTCGGCATCGACTGGCAGGGTGCGGCCGGCGAGAAGGCCCAGGAGAAGACCCACGTGGCCGCCGAGGGCATCAACGACGCCGGGCAGGCGTCCGAGCAGAGCTCCGACGCGATGTCGCGGCAGCAGGAGAGCTCGAGCACGGCGCGCCACAGCACGCCTGCCGCGGACACGCTGCGCGGCGACACCGAGCAGAACTTCGGCGACAAGGTCGGTGGCTTCTTCGGCGTCGAGACCGATCACGCCAAGGAGGTCGCGGCGACCAACGCGGCCCGCCAGCAGGCGATCGACGCTCTGAACGGCTACCAGACGGGCAGCCAGGGCGCGTTGAACGGCTTCCGTCCGCCCAACCAGGCGCCGGACATCGTCGTCGCCAGCTCCGCCGTGGCCCCGTCGGTCGGCCCGGGCGCGATCCAGCCCGGTGGCACCGCCCCCGGCTTCACGGGCAGCCCCGCGGGCACCAGCACGGGCGGCCCGGGCTTCACCGGCTCGCCCGGCGGCACCCCGGTCTCCCCGATCCCGAGCACCCCGGGCAACTCCACCGGCATCATGCCGGGCGGCAACCAGACCCCGATCGCCACCGGTCCCGGCCTCCCCAAGCCCATCGGCGTCCCACCGATCGGCGTGGCAGCGGCGGCGGCTGCGGCAGCAGGCCTCGCCGGCGGCACGGCCGGCGCACGCGGCGCCCAGGTCGTCGGCGGCGGTCGCGGCCCCAGCCAGGCCCCGAAGACGCCCATCGCCCCCGCCGGCCCGAAGGGTGCGCCCAGCACCATCGGCGGCGGAAAGGCAGGCGGTGGCGCCGGAGGTGGCGCGGGCGCCGGCGGTACCGGTGTCGCGGGCAAGGGGGCAGCGGTCACGCCTGGTGGCGCGGCCGGTGTCGGGCCCGAGGCCAACCGGGGTGGCGCCGCCGCGGCCGGCAAGGGTGGTGTGGCCGGCAAGGGTGGTGGGTCGCTCATGTCGCCCGCTGCCAGCGCGGCGCGCGGTGAGGGCGAGGAGGACGGCGAGCACGTGCGCAAGTACGGCGTCGACTCCGACGAGATGTTCGGTGATGACCGCATGGTGGTTCAGTCCGTCATCGGCGAAGACCCGAAGGACAAGTAGAAGCCTTGAGCTCACCAGGTTCTGTGGTTCTGTCCACAGTGGAGTTCGCCGTGGTCTGGGAGGCGCAACGCCTCCCGGCCGCGCACGTTGCGCTCGACACGCGGATTCCGTCCCTCACCCACACCGAGAAGTCCGAGGTGGTGAAGCGGGCCTGGGAGTCGCTCGAGGCGCGCGGGCTCGCTCACAACGGGCGGGTCGTGCCGGAGCTGGCCGACGGGTTCGCGTTGCTGGCGAACCACCAGGTGGCCATCGACCTGTGGATCTGGGCGGACCGGCAGATCAGCGGGCTCGCGGCGGCGATCGGTGACGACGCGATTCTGGCGGTGCAGGACCGCGACGAGATGTGGTTGATCGAGGCACGCGGCACGGCGCTGGCCGAGGCCGCGGTGTCGGTCGCCGGGGAGATGCCCGCCGGGTTCGGGCGGTCCATCAGCGCGCCCTACGACGAGCTGGTGTCCGCCGCGCAGAACGTCGGGCTCGACGCGCAACGGATGATCACCGCGCTGGAGCAGCGCGGCATGCGGCTCGGGGACGCGCAGGAGCTCGCCGGGATGCTCGACGGGATGTCCACCCGCGGGCAGTTCGGGGTGCAGCGCAACGGGCGGCGTGCCGGCAGGGTCGTGTCCTTCCACGACACGCACAACGGGCGTTACCTCCGCCAGCTCAAGCCCAGCAGCGACGGCCGGCCGTGGTGCACGATCACGCCGGTCGACAACCACCGGCTCGCCGCTTCGATCTGGGAGCTCTTGCAGGAAGTCTGATTCACGGAACCCCCGTTGGTGCCCGTCCGTCGAACTCGACGGGCGGGCACCGTCGTATCGAAAGAGCGAATCGGCGGACTGCTCGGCGCAATTCGTTCTATGGTCGATGAGTAGACGTCGAGGGGGTCAGTGCATGGCTGCGACCAGGTTCAACACCGAAGCCATGGAACAGTGCCGGACTACCGTGAGCAGTCAGGCCGGTCAATTCGGTGCCATCGGGGACGGCTTTTCCGGCCAGTACGGCAATTCGGACATCTTCGGAAAACTCGGTTCTTCCGGCGCGATCTCCGGCGCGGTGTCCGCACTGGACCAGGCGGGTGCGCAGGAGTTCGACGCGGCCGAAAAGGTGCTGCGCAAGGTCGAGGGTGTGCTCGACAAGATCCGCACGGGCGTCGACGACATCGAGGAAGCCAACAAGAACTCCCTGAGGGCGGTCTGACGTGAGCGCGAAGGACGAGGTCGCGGCGCTGCCCGGTGGTGCGGCGGTGGCCGCGCTCGCGGACAAGGTCGAGACCGCGCAACCCCAGGCCGTGCGCGACATCGCGAACCGCTGGAAGCAGGCGGCCGGCAAGTGCGGCGACCAGACGAACGTGTTGCAGCGCTCCGTCACGCAGCTCGACGGCGCCTGGGAGGGCAGCTCGTCGGACGGCTTCGTCGCCTACATGGGCAATGTCACGAAGTGCGGCACGGCGATGGCCGAGGCGCTCACGAACGCCGCGACCGACCTGGAGGCGGCCGCGACCGCGCTGGAGACGGCGAAGACCTCGATGAGCCGCATCTGCGAGGACCTGCTGAGCCGCGCCCGCAACGCGCGCCGGCAGCTGCACGGCCAGCCGCAGGAGGACGTCGACAGCCTCATCAGCGGCTACTGCGCCGAGGCGGCGAGCGACGCCCAACCCGTTGTCTCCCAAGCGGAAAGCGCGGTGAACGCCGCCGCGAGCGCGCTGAAGGGCCGCACCGGCGGACTGAACCCGAAGTTCTCGGCGCTGCAGGACCCGAACACCCAGTCGTTCGTCCCCGCACCGGGCAGGCCGATCGAGTGGGCGCCCACGGCACCGCCCGACGGCTCGACCAAGCAGTCGTCCACAACGGACACCCCACCCGCACCCGCGCAGACCCCCGCGCCGTCGAGCAACGGCCACGGCGGAGGCGGCGGTGGCGGAGGCGGTGGTGGCGGCGGAGGCGGTGGTGGTGAGGGCGGCGGCATGGGCGGCCTCGGCTCCAGCGGCGGCCCGCCCTCCGGCAGCCCTCCTCCCGGCAACGTGCAGGAGTGGATCCGCGAGGCCATCAAGATCCTGCAGGCCAACGGGATCCCGGTCACCGAGGAGAACATCGACGAGATCTGGAAGATCATCGAGAAGGAGTCGAGCGGCAACCCGCACGCCATCAACCTCTGGGACTCGAACGCCCAGGCGGGCACGCCCTCCAAGGGCCTCATGCAGTGCATCGACTCGACGTTCAACGCCCACAAGCTGCCCGGCCACGACGACATCTGGAACCCCGTCGACAACATCATCGCCGGTGTCCGGTACACGTTCTCGCGCTACGGCGGCTTCGAGGGCCACCCCGGCCTCAAGGCGATGGCGCAGGGCGGCGGGTACCAGGGCTACTGACCCGCGACGAGGAGTTAGCCTGGCGGCATGCTGACCGTGGCCGCCCGCGCCGACGTCCCGCCCTTCCACGTCATGGACGTGCTGTCCGCCGCCGCGGCGAGGCAGCGGACGCACGGCGACGTGATCTCCCTGGCCGCGGGGCAGCCGTCGAGCCCGGCGCCCAAGCCGGTCAGGGACGCTGCCGCGAGGGCGCTGGACGAGCACGCGCTGGGCTACACCGAGCAGCTCGGCATCCTCGAACTGCGGCAGGCCATCGCCGGGCACTACAAGCGGCAGTACGACCTCGACGTGACCCCGGACGACGTGGTGGTCACCACCGGCTCGTCCGGTGCCTTCACGCTCGCGTTCCTCGCGGCCTTCGACGCGGGCGACCGGGTCGCCCTGGCGCGGCCCGGCTACCCCGCCTACCGCAACATCCTCAAGGCGCTGGGCTGCGAGGTCGTCGAACTGCCGTGCGGCCCCGAGACGCGCTTCCAGCCCACGGTCGAGATGCTCGACCCCGGGCTCAAGGGCGTGATCGTCGCGAGCCCGGCCAACCCCACCGGCACCACGGCGCACGTCGAGCCCATCGCGGCCTGGTGCGCGGCCAACGGCGTGCAGCTGATCAGCGACGAGATATACCACGGCATCAGCTACGGCGAGCCCCTCCACTGCGCGTGGGAGACCAGCCGGGACGCGATCGTCGTCAACTCCTTCTCCAAGGCGTTCGCGATGACCGGCTGGCGCCTCGGCTGGATGTTGCTGCCGCAGCGGCTGCGCCGGGCCGTCGACTGCCTGACCGGCAACTTCACCCTCTGCCCGCCCGCGCTGGCCCAGTACGCGGCGGTCGAGGCGTTCCACGAGGACTCCTACGCCGAGACGGCCGGGCACCTGGAGCGCTACCGCACCAACCGCGACCTGCTGCTCGCCGGCCTCACGGACCTGGGCATCGACAAGCTCGCACCCGCGGACGGCGCGTTCTACGTCTACGCCGACGTCCGGCACCTCACGGACGACTCGATGGACTTCTGCAAGCGGCTCCTGGACGACACGGGTGTCGCGATCGTGCCCGGCATCGACTTCGACCCGGTCGACGGCCACCACTTCGTGCGCCTGTCGTTCGCGGGCTCGACTCAGGACATCGAGGAGGCCCTGCGCCGCTTCAAGGCCTGGCTCTGAACCGCGGAGCAACAAATCGGCGCCGCCGGACGTTCACAGTGCGAGGAAAGGGGAGGTCCTGTGTGGGCGATCATCGGGTGGCTGGTGGCGATCTGGATCGTGCTGGCCGTTGTCGGTGCCGTGGTGAAAGGCCTTTTCTGGCTCGCTGTGATCGGAGGGCTACTCCTCGCAGGCACAGCGGCTTACGGTGCGATCAAATCCAAGAAGTGAGGCTGGATTAATGCGATCGCACCGCTCACCATGAGGCGGTGTTGTTAGCCAATGAGGCCCGCCTGGAGCGGTGGGAACGAAAGGTCGAGTGGCCTCTGACGGCGCTCGCCGTGGTGTTCCTCGCCGTTTACGCCTGGCAGGTGCTCGACGATCACGGGTTCATGCACGTGCCCCTGGAGATCGTGTTGTGGCTGATCTGGGTCGTGTTCGCGGCCGAGTTCGGCATGCGGCTGACCCTGGCGCAGAACAAGCTGAAATTCCTCAGAACGCATCTTTTCGATCTTGCGGCGGTCGTTCTGCCGATGGTGCGCCAACTGAGGGTGCTCCGCCTGATCACCGTGATCACGCTGTTGAACAAGAAGTTCCAGCACAAGATCAGGCAACGCGTCAGCATTTACGTGGCGTGCGTGACGGTGCTGGTCGCGTTCTGCGCGAGCCTCGCCGTGCTCGACGCCGAAAGGCACGCGGAGAACGCCAGCATCACCACGTTCGGCGACGCGCTCTGGTGGACGCTCACCACCATGTCGACCGTCGGCTACGGCGACCGCTACCCCGTCACGGGCGAGGGCAGGCTCGTCGCCGGGTTGTTGATGGTCGGCGGCATCGCGCTGCTCGGTGTCATCACCGGCACGATCGCCAGCTGGCTCGTGGAGAAGCTGCGCGGCGTCGAGGAAGCGGAGCTCGAGACCGCGCAGGAACTCCGGAAGCTACGCGCCGAGCTCGCGGAACTCCGCAGCGAGCTGAACGCGCGCAGCGGCGGCTGACGTCCACAGCCGCGCGTCCCAGCCCGCGGCCAGCGCACCCTCCACGTTGGACGGACGGTCGTCGAAGAAGACCACGTCCGACGATCCGAGCACGGTGGCGGTGTGCTGCCAGATCTCCGCGTCCGGCTTCGCGCACCCCAGGTCGCCCGAGAAGATCAGGTGCCGGAAGTGCTGCGCCCACGGCGTCTTCTCGGCCAGCCGCCCGAACGTCGAGGGCGCGTTCGACAGCAGCGCGAGCGGCACGCCCGCGGCGGCCAGGTCCTCGATCAGCGCCACGGTCTCGAGCACCGGGTCGTCGAGCCAGCCCGCGTTGTCCATCGCGGTCAGCTCACCGACCTGCGCGTCGTCGAGGGTCAGCCCGAGCGAGCCCGCGATCCGCGTCCAGTAGTCGAGGTCCGACCCGCCGCGGTCGTAGGCGTCGCGGTCCCAGTAGGCGGTCTCGAAGACCGCGAGCGTCACCCCGAGCTTCGCCGCCATGGCGGGCCGCGCCGGGTTCCGCTGGCTGATGACCTCGCCGAAGTCGAACACGATCCAGCGCATCTCAGACGTCCTCTCGCAGCCGGCGAAGCACCTCGGCGACGTCGGACGAGTCCACGTCGCCGTGCGTCACGAACCGAACCTTGCCCGCCATCGGACTGGCCAGGACGCCCACCTCGCGCAGGGACGACAGCGTCTTGTCCAGGTCCGGCACCGCGGCCAGCACGATGTTCGTGGCGGGCTCGTCCACCTCCCAGCCCAGCGACCGCAACCCGGAAGCCAATCCATTGGCATTGGAATGATCGGCGGCGAGCCGTTCGATCCGGTCGAGCGCGACTAGACCGGCCGCGGCCAGCACACCGCCCTGCCGGACGCCGCCGCCCAGCATCTTCCGGACGCGCCGGGCCTCCACGACGAACGACGCGGAGCCCGCGACGACCGAGCCGACCGGTGCGCCGAGGCCCTTCGACAGGCACACCTGCACGGTGTCGACCCCGGCGGTCAGCGAGGTCAGCGGCACCCCGAGCGCGACGGAGGCGTTCCACAGCCGGGCGCCGTCGAGGTGCACCGCGAGCCCCGCGGACCGGGCGGCCGCGACCAGCGCGGAGTGGTCGTCGCCCGTGGTCACCGTGCCGCCGGACGCGTTGTGCGTGTTCTCCAGGCACAACAACGTCGTGCGCAGCCCGTAGTACGGTGACTCCCCGCCGGCCGCGGCGATCACCGACTGCGGCGTCACCGAGTGCAGCGCGTGGGGCATGCCGCCCGCCAGCCAGGCCGCCGTGCCGAGCTCGGCGTCCAGCACGTGCGCGCCGAGCGGGGCGAGGAACCGGTCCCCGCGCGACAGGTGCAGGTACAGCGCGATGAGGTTGCCCATCGACCCGGAGGGCACCCAGAGCGCGGCCTCGACGCCGAGCAGCCCGGCCACCCGCTCCTCCAGGGCGGCCATGGTCGGGTCGTGGTCGAGCACGTCGTCGCCGACCTCGGCCGCCGCCATCGCGCGGCGCATCTCCTCGTCGGGGCGGGTGACGGTGTCCGAGCGCAGGTCAATGGGGGTCACGAGCTCGATCACATCACATCAGGTGAACGAGAGAGGGGGTGATGTAGCTCTCGCCGGTGGTTCGTGCAACCGTTGGTGCCGCAGTTTCCGTCCTGTCAGTGCAACCGAGGAACGAGCGGAGAGCAGTCCGCGTGGATCAGCGCGACGAGCAGGAGTTCGCGGAGTACTTCGTGGCTCGCCGTGAGGCCGTGCGCCGAACGGCATACCTGCTGTGCGGCGACTGGCACCGCGCTGACGACTTCGCGCAGACCGCGTTCGTGGCACTGCACAGGAGGTGGCGGAAGATCAGGGACAAGCAGGCCCTCGACGCCTACGTCCGGCGCAGCGTCGTGCGCGCGGTGATCGACGAGTCGCGTCGTCCGTGGCGGCGCGAGAAGTTCACCGACGAGATGCCGGAAGCGCCGACGACCGACCCCGAGATCGCGGAGACGGTCGCGACGCGCGAGGCGTTGCTGAAGGGCCTGCGCAGAGTTCCGCCGAGGCAGCGGGCGGTGCTCGTGCTGAGGTTCCTCGAGGGCCTCGACGTCACGGCCACGGCCGAGGCGTTGAAGTGCTCGGAAGGAACCGTGAAGAGCCAGACCGCACGCGGGCTGGCGGCGCTCAGGGAAGCTCTGGGCGACGCCGTCGACGACCTGCGACCGGCGTCGTGACCAGCGAGAGGAGGACGTAGATGGACGAGCAGAAGCTCGCGGACCTGTTCCGCGACGCCGCACACGACGCGCCGCCGGCGTCCTTCGACGCGAACGACGTCCGCAAGGCCTCCCACCGCGCCTCGGTCCGCCGGCGCAACTCCATCGCCGCCGGCACCGCGTTCGTCGTGGTGCTCGGGTTCGGCGGGGTCTTCGCCGCGAACAGCTGGACCGGTCAGGAAGGTGGCGGCTCGCCCAGCGCGGCTTCTGGGCAGAACCGCGACGACGCGGCACAATCGCCGATGACTCCGTTGCAGGCGCAGCCGCCCACGAACTTCGCCGGTGAGGGCAAGTCCACGCAGGGGGACGTGTCCACGCCGGGGAGCACCGGCACCAGTGCCGGTGAAAGCACAGTGCAGGGCTGTGCAGGTGTGGACCGGGAGCTCGCCGACGCCCTCGCCGTCGAGCTTTCGGTCTCACCGGACTTCGCCGAGGCCCCGGCGCTGTCCTGCCCGCCGAACGCGCGGGCGGCCGCGTTCAAGATCGACGGGCTGACGCTCACCGCGATCGTGACGCCGGAACCGTTCGAGGCCCCGCCCGGCACGGCGCAGCGCGAGACGGCCAAGGGGCAGCAGCTGTACGTCCTCACGCAGGGCGACGGAGAGCTGAAAGGCCAGGCCAAGCGGTTCGCGGACGCACTGGCACCGAAGTTCTGATCGTCCGCCCAGTACCCTGGCTCGACTATGACGGCAGCAACTCCCAAGGGTGAGCGCAGGCGGCAGGCGCTCGTGGAGGCCGCGTCCGGCCTGTTCGCGGAGGGCGGCTTCGACGCGGTCAGGCACCGCGCGGTCGCCGAACGCGCAGGTCTGCCGCTCGCGTCGACCACCTACTACTTCGACTCGCTGGACGAGCTGATCACCGCGGCCGTCGAGTTCCACGGCCGCAGCGAGCTCGCGAGCTTCCGGCAGCGCCTCTCGTCGATCCCGGAGCAGCTGACCGACGACGTGCTCGTCGAGTTCATGCTCGACCTGCTCGTCGGCGAGGACGCGACCGACATCGAGGCCGTGCTGCTGCGCTACGAACGCCTGGTCGCCACCGGTCGGCGCCCGTACCTGCGGCCGTTGATGCGCGTGCTGTCGACCGAGTTGCGCGAGCTCGTCGCGGACGTCTTCACCCGCTCCGGCCGTGCCGTCGACGGCGACCGGGTCGAGGAGCTGATCGCCCTGGTGGACGGGTCGGTGGTCAACTCGTTCATCGAGCTCAAGTCGGACCCGAGGGGTGTGGCGGGCAGGATGCTCCGTTCGGCCCTTTCGCGTCACGCGTGATGCAACCCCGCGTTCCTCCGATGCGTTCCCCTGGTTGAGGACGCGAGAGGGGATCGCATGCGCAAGGCCGATGAACAGGGCTTTCGTGAATTCGCGGCAGCCAATGCCGCGTCTTTGCGACGCACCGCGTACCTCTTTTGCGGCGACTGGCACACAGCGGAAGACCTGATGCAGTCGAGCCTCATGAAGATGTACCTGGCCTGGAAGCGGATCAAGGACCTCGACAACCTGATCGCCTACGCCCGCAAGGTGCTGCTGCGCACCTGGCTGGACGAGAAGCGCAGGCCGTGGCGCAGGGCCGAGCAGCGCGACGGAGAGCTGCCCGACGCCGCCGACGCCACCGTGGACCCGGACACGACCAGCGCCAAGCTCTGGGCACGTGAGCTCGTGCACACCGCGCTGCTGCAGGTGCCACCGCGTCAACGGGCGGTGCTCGTGCTGCGTTATTTCGAAGACCTCTCGGTCGCCGAGGTGGCGGTGGCCATGGGGTGCACCGAGGGAACGGTCAAAAGCCAGACGGCGCGCGGTCTCGCGACACTGCGCACCATCGTGGAGAAGCTCGACAGCAGTTCGGGGAGGGTCGCATCGTGAGTGAGCAGGAGATCCGCGAGGGAATGCTGCTGGCAGTTTGGGACGAGCCGCCCCTGGACTTCGACCCCGACACCCTGATCAGGCGGGTCGAGCAGAAAAAAAGTCGCCGACGAGCGCTGGTCGCTGTGGGCGTGGCTACGGCGGTGATCGCCGTGGCGTCGTTCTCGCTGCCCGGCCTGCTGCCGCGCGACCGCGACGCGCAGCTCGGCACCGAGACCCAGACGACCACGTCGGCACCGTCGTCGTCGGCCGAGAGCGCCGAGCGCAGGGCACTGGTCGCCGGTGACCGGATGAGCGCCACCCTCTCGGCCCGGATGCCGGACCTCACCGGGGTCTACGCGACGTTCACCCCCGGCCGGCACCCGGCGTACCCGCCGAGCCAGGCGAAGTCCGAGGACTGGGCGCCCGGGAACGTGGAGTTCGCGGGCTTCGTGCACCTGAGCGACAGGATCGGGCCGACCGCGCTGCAGGTGTCGGTCGCCAGGAAGTCGTTCTCCAAGGACACCTTCTGCAGCGGTGCGAGCCTGTGCCAGGAGATCAAGCAGGGCGACGGGTCGGTCCTCTTCGCGGTCGAGCACTTCCACGACTCCCAGCAGATCCAGAAGTCGAGTGTGGTGCGCGAGTTCGAGAGCGGGCTCGTGGTGGAGATCTCCGCGTACGCGTTCAACCCGTCGAACGGCAACGGGCAGCGGGAGACCGTCCCGGTGCGCGTGGGGGTGCTCACACAGCTCATCACGGACCCGGGCATCGCCTGGCAGTGAGCCTGACGTGCACTAACCTGGGGCCGTGACGAAGCCCCGCATCGCCAACGTCCTCGCAGGCCGGTACGCCTCCACGTCGCTCGCGACGCTGTGGTCCGCCGAGCACAAGATCGTCCTGGAGCGCCAGCTGTGGCTCGCGGTCCTGCGGGCGCAGGCGGCGGCGGGCATCGAGGTGCCGGCCACGGCGGTCGCGGACTACGAGCGCGTGCTCGAGCAGGTCGACCTGGAGTCGATCGCCGCGCGGGAGCGGGTCACGCGGCACGACGTGAAGGCGCGCATCGAGGAGTTCAACGCGCTCGCGGGCCACGAGCAGGTCCACAAGGGCATGACCTCGCGCGACCTGACCGAGAACGTCGAGCAGCTGCAGGTGCTGCGCTCGCTGGAGCTGATCCGCTCCAAGGTCGCGGCCGTGCTGGGCCGCCTCGCGCGCCTCGCCGCCGAGCACTCCGACCTGGTGATGGCGGGCCGGTCGCACAACGTGGCGGCGCAGGCCACGACGCTGGGCAAGCGCTTCGCGACCGGCGCCGACGAGCTGCTGGTGGCGTTCTCCCGCCTCGACGAGCTGATCGCGCGCTACCCGTTGCGCGGCATCAAGGGCCCGGTCGGCACCGCCCAGGACATGCTCGACCTGCTCGGCACGCCGGAGAAGCTGGCTGAGCTGGAGCAGACGGTCGCGGGCCACCTCGGCTTCGAGCGCGTGCTCACCTCCGTCGGCCAGGTCTACCCGCGCTCGCTCGACTTCGACGTCGTCTCGACGCTGGTGCAGCTCGCCGCCGCGCCGTCGTCGGTGGCGAAGACGATCAGGCTGATGGCGGGCCACGAGCTCGTCACCGAGGGCTTCAAGCCCGGCCAGGTCGGCTCCAGCGCCATGCCGCACAAGATGAACACCCGCTCGTGCGAGCGCGTGAACGGCTTCGCGGTGATCCTGCGCGGCTACCTGTCCATGGTCGGCGAGCTCGCGGGTGACCAGTGGAACGAGGGCGACGTGTCGTGCTCGGTGGTCCGCCGGGTCGCGCTGCCGGACGCGTTCTTCGCGTTCGACGGGCTGCTGGAGACGTTCCTGACGGTGCTCGACGAGTTCGGCGCCTACCCGGCCGTCGTCGCCCGCGAGCTGGACCGCTACCTGCCGTTCCTCGGCACCACGAAGGTGCTGATGGCGGCCGTGCGCGCCGGTGTCGGCCGCGAGACCGCGCACGAGGCCATCAAGGAGAACGCGGTGGCCGTCGCGCTCGCGATGCGCGAGCAGGGCCTCGCGGAGAACGACCTGCTGGACCGCCTCGGCGCGGACTCCCGCCTGCCGCTCGACAAGGCCGCCCTGGAAGCGCTGCTCGCCGACCGCCTGTCCTTCACCGGCGTGGCGTCGGCGCAGGTCGCGTCCATCGTCGAGCAGGTCGCCGCGGTCGTCGACAAGTACCCGGCCTACGAGCCCGAGCCGATCCTGTGATCGTTTCCGATCTCCTCGTCTACCCGGTCAAGGGGTGCGGCGGGTACTCCGTCACGTCCAGCGCCGTGGAGCCGACGGGGCTGCGCGGCGACCGGATGATGATGCTGGTCGACGACGACGGCGTCTTCCTGTCGCAGCGCAAGGTCCCGGAGATGGCCGCGCTGCGCCCGTTCCTGACCGACGACGCGCTGCTCCACGGCGGATCGGCGTTCCCGATCGTCGCCGACGGGCCGCGCGTGCCGGTCACCGTGCACACCTGGCACGGGTCCGGAGTGGACCAGGGCGACGAGGCCGCGGAGTCGTTCTCCCAGGCGCTGAAGAGGTCCGTGCGACTCGTGCGCACGCCACCGGACCTGCACCGCGAGACGACGGGCGAGACCACCGGGGTCGTCGGCTACGCGGACGGCAACGCGCTGCTGGTGCTCTCGCTGTCCTCATTGGACGGGTTGAACGAGCGCATCCTGGAGCGCGGCGGTGATCCGGTGCCGATGAACCGCTTCCGCCCCAACGTGGTCCTGTCGGGCGCGGTGGAGCCGCACGCGGAGGACCGGGTGCGGCGCGCGGCGATCGGTGACGTGGAACTGGCCTACGCCAAGGACTGCGTGCGGTGCGCGGTGCCGATGGTCGACCAGCGGACCGGGCTCAAGGACGGACCCGAGCCGATCCGCACGTTGGCGACCTACCGGCGCGACCCCGACGGCGGGGTGACGTTCGGGATGAAGGCGCAGGTCGTGCGCACCGGGACCATCGCGGTCGGGGACAAGCTCGACGTGCTGGAGTGGCGGGCTTAGGCCTTCTGCCAGCGCAGGCGGTCGCCGCGGCTGGGGTCCTTGCGGCACACCAGCTTCTCACCGACCAGCCCGATGCCGTTCGCGCCCTCGGGGTCGCACCGCGCGCCCTCGTTGACGAGCAACCCCTGCTGGGGCGGCTCGGTCGTCGTGGGCTGCTGCGTCGCGGCCGGAGGCTGCTGGACGGGCGGCGGCTTCGGCTGCGTGGTCTTCGTCGTAGTGGTGGTGGCCGTGGAAGACGACGTTGTCTTGACCGAGATGTCGGCGACGTCCGGGGTCGGCACGATGCTCACCGACTGGGTCGTGCTCGTGTTCAACGAGCCGCCGGACGACGGGGACGAGATGGGGCTGGAGTCGAAGCTCCACCCGGCGATGCCCAGGACGACCAGCAGGGCCGCACTGGCCAAAGCTGGGATCCACAAGGCCTTTCTGGTGAGCACGGGTGCACCTTAAGCTTCTTTTCGCTTGATCTGTAGAGGTGCGGGGTGTACATCGGTCGCCGAAACAGGGGCACGTAGGCTGACCGGCGTGCCTACGCTCGCTGACTACCAGCACGTCGCCCGCGGCAAGGTTCGCGACCTGTACGACGTGGACGACGAGCTGCTGCTGTTCGTCGCCTCCGACCGGATCTCGGCGTACGACCACATCCTCAGCTCGGAGATCCCCGACAAGGGGCGCGTCCTCACCGCGATGAGCGTGTTCTGGTTCGAGCGGCTCGCGCCGAACCACCTGGTCGCTTTCGACGACCCGCGCATCCCGGCCGAGGTCCGCGGCCGCGCGCTGCTGGTGCGCAAGCTGCAGATGGTCGACGTGGAGTGCGTGGCGCGCGGGTACCTGACGGGTTCGGGCATGGCCGACTACACGGCGACCGGCGCGGTGTGCGGGATCGAGCTGCCGGCCGGGCTGGTCGAGGCGTCCGAGCTGGACCCGCCGATCTTCACGCCCGCGTCGAAGGCGGAGATCGGCGCGCACGACGAGAACGTGTCGTTCGACGTCATCGCCGAGAAGCACGGCGTCGAGCTGGCGTCGAAGCTGCGCGACCGCACGATCGAGCTGTACAGCGAGGCGCGCGCGTACGCGTTGACGCGCGGCCTGATCCTGGCGGACACGAAGTTCGAGTTCGGGCTCTCCCCGGACGGGGAGCTGATCCTCGCGGACGAGGTCTTCACGCCGGACTCGTCGCGCTACTGGCCGGCCGAGGGCTACGAGCCCGGCCGTGTGCAGCCGTCGTTCGACAAGCAGTTCGTCCGCGACTGGCTGACCTCGGAGGAGTCGGGCTGGGACCGGAAGTCGGACGTGCCGCCGCCTCCGCTGCCCGCCGACGTCATCGAGGCCACCCGTGCGCGGTACATCGAGGCGTACGAGCGGCTCACGGGCCGGTCTTTCGCTGACTGGCTCGCCTGAGTTCTCGCTGGTTTCACGCGGATGTCACCACGGCGTGGCGCACTCGTACGGTGCACTCACAGCTCGTGGTCTCTCTGTCCGGCATCGGTCCGCAGAACCTCGACCGATGCGCTGATCTCGCCGCGGCCCTCGACCCGCGGCAGGTGCCGTTGTCGCTGCTCGTAGTACCTCGCGAGCTCGGCAAGGCGCAGGAATGGGTGCGGCAGCGCGCCTCGCACGGTGATGCCGTCGTGCTGCACGGTCTCGGCCAACGGCGGCTACCGGCCTATGAAGCCGGGTTGTTGTTGATGGGCGCCCGTCTGCAGATGGACGCTCTCGGGTTGAACGCCGACACGTTCGCGCCTCGGCGCTGTGTGGCGTCGCCCGGGACGTTGATGGCGCTGGCCAAGCACAAGTTCGCGCGGTGCGCCGACGCGCACGCCGTCCGCGAGGTCGGCAGCGGGCTCGCGACCCTCGGCCGCCTGCACGCGCTGACCGAACGCAGCAGCTTCGGCGAGCTGCGATCGCTGGCGCTGGTCTACGCGGCGGCCAGGTCCGCGCGCCGCGGCGGGCTGACCCGGATCACCGTCGACGCCCGCGACCTGCACCGTCCGGGGGCGCGGCAGGCCGTGCTCGACGCCGTGGACATCGCGCTCGCCCACGACGCCGTGCCGACCACGTACGTCAGACTGCCGTCACCTCGCCAGGCGTCAGCAGCCTGACCTCGGTGTCCTCCGGCTTCAGCAGGTCGAAGAACCGGACGGCCATCTGCGGGCTCGCGAGCGTCTTCTCGTGGATCGGCACGGCGACCCGCGGCTTCACCTCGCGCAGGAAGTCGACGGCCTCGCCGGTCTTGAGCCACGGGGCGCCCGCGGGCAATCCGAGCACGTCGACGTCCTCGTCCGGCACGAACAGCGAGTCGCCGGGGTGGTAGAACGCGCCGTCGCCGACCACGTAGGCGGCGTTCGGCACGATCGGGATGTCCTGGTGGATCGTCGCGTGCTGCCCTCCGACGACCCGGACCGCCGTGTCGCCGATCTTGAAGGTGTCACCCGGCCGGGCGACGGTCGCGTTCTCGACTGAGGGTGCCGTGCCCTCGTCCACGATCAGCTGCGCCTGCGGGTTGGCCTCGAGCAGCGCGGGCAGCCTCTCGGCGTCGACGTGGTCGAAGTGCTGGTGCGTGACCAGCACCGCGTCCAGGTCCGTGAGGTCCTCGAACCCCGCGGAGAACGTGCCGGGGTCGATCAGGATGCGGGTGGTCCCGGTGTCGAGCAGCACGCAGGCATGACCGAAATGGACAACTTGCATTGAATCCTCCATTACCGACGTTCGGCGGGCTGACACGGCCAGGTGACGTCGGAAGTATCAAAAGGCATGAGGAAAACCCTGCAACTCCTCACGGCACTGGCGCTTGCCCTGCCGATGACGTCCATCGTCCCTGCTACCACCACCTCTACTCCTGCTCAGGCTTCTTCGCCGCAGTCGCAGGAAATCGGTACCGAGGAATCCGTCTCGGTCCGCGTGGGTGGCGCGAATCGTTCGACGACCGTCGAACGACCGGGCTCCGGATACGTGAAGCTGCATTTCACGGACCTGCGGATCATGCCCGGTGACGTGCTCACGGTGTCGAACCCTGACGGCACCGAGAAGTACACCTACACGAGAGACCTGAAGTCCTCGCTGACGGCGACGCCCGACGCGTCCGGCTTCTGGGCCATGTCGATCACCGGCTCGTCCGCTGTGGTCTCGGTGACGAACCCGCTGTCGCGCGTCCGGATCGACAAGCTCACGCGTGGCTACACCGAGGCCGAGATGTCGTCGCAGCCGTCCGTGCAGAGCATCTGCGGCACGAACGACTACAAGGACGCGGTCTGCTACCAGTCCAGCAACCCCACCGAGTGGGGCAAGACGCCCGCCGTGGCGAAGCTGCTGCGCAACGGCAGCTCGCTGTGCACGGCGTGGCGGGTCGGCCCCAACAACCGCATGCTGACCAACGAGCACTGCTTCACCAGCACCACCGGCATCGAGGTGTGGTTCAACTACCAGTGCCCGACCTGCGGTGGCACGAACTCGGCCACCGTCACGAAGGTGCTGGCGGCGCAGGTCCTGAAGTACAGCGCCGCGCTGGACTACACCCTCTTCACCGTGAACAACTTCGCGGCCATCAGCTCGTTCGGTTACCTCGAACTGGACGCGCGCGTTCCGGCCGTGGGTGAGGAGATGTACATCGTCGGCCACCCGGCCGGGAAGCTGAAGAAGCTGTCGTTGCGCGACAACAACAACGGCGGTGGCTACTGCGTCGTGCGTGCCGTACGCGTGAACGGCAGCTCCTCGCAGTCCGACATCAGCTACATGTGCGACACCGAGGGCGGTTCGTCCGGTTCACCCGTGCTGTCGAGGCGCACGCACAAGGTGATCGGCCTCCACCACTTCGGCGGCTGCCCGAACCAGGGCGTGCGCATCGACCTCGTCGCCGCGCAGGTCAACTCACTGCTGTGAGGATTTCCTGCTCTTCTTCGTGAGTGAGACCGGCCTTGCGGGGCCGGTCGAGCCCGAGGCCGCGCTCGTACTCCAGCGAGTCGAGCGCGGTCTCGGCCAGCGGCCTGACGCGCAACCCGTTGGCCAGCGCGTTGCTCACGTCGCGGCCGACCATCTTGGCCCACTCCTGCGGCAACCACAGCGGCAACGACCGAGGCCCGGCCCACGGGTTTATGCCGAGCTCCTTGAGCACGCTCTCGGGCACGGGCACCAACTGCGTGCCCGCCGGCGCCGTGGCCCCCGCGATCTCCCCGATGGCCATCTGGAACGGCATGACGGGCCCGGTCGAGTCGTACGTGCCCGTCACCCGCTCCTCGGCCGCGAACACGATCCACTGCGCCAGATCGCGCGCGTCGATGTGCTGAAACCCCAGGTCAGGACTGTCCGGCACGACAACCCGCCCACCCCGGGCCATCCGCGAGGGCCAGTACCCGAACCGGTCGCTGGGGTCGTCGGGCCCGGTGATGAGCCCGGCCCGCACGATGAACTCCCGACTCGCCACCGCCTCGCGCACCGCGATCTCACTGGCGACCTTGACGCTGCCGTACCGCTCGGCCGTGAACTCGGCCTCGGGGTCGTCCTCCAGCGGCGGCAACAGCTCGTCGCTGCCCGTCGAGTGGTCCGCGTAGACGGAGATGCTGGACACGAACGTCCAGTGCGGAGTGGTCCCGCCGAAGGCCTCGAGGGCGTCCCGCACCCAGTTCACCGAGTACTTCGACACGTCGATGACGGAGTCGAACCGCTCCCCGGCCAGCTGGTCGAACGCGCCGGGCCGGTCCCGGTCGACCTGGACCAGCGTGGCACCCTCCGGCACTCCGCCGGACGCGCCGCGGGCAGCGCAGAACACTTCGTGGCCACGGCGGACGGCCTCCGCCGTGATGGCCTTGCTGAGGAACACGGTTCCGCCGAGCACGAGGATCTTCATGATCTCCAGCATCCGTCCGATCCGGCCGCGGTGCCACCGGTCTCGCTTTCGGCGAAATAGCCGGTTGGAATAGGTCCAATTCGGAGTCGTTCGGTCCCGATCGGTTGGAGTTGGTGAACTGGTGTTCGGCGCGTGCCGATGAACGCCTCGTGAGTCTGCACGCTTTCGTCGACGAGTCTCGGCGCAACAACACCTACCTGCTGGCCGCCGCCGTGGTTCTGCCGCGTGAACTGACGAAGCTTCGCAAGTTGCTCGCGGGGATGCGCATGCCGAACCAGCGTGAGCTGCACTTCAAGAAGGAGACCCCGGCGCGGCGCAAAGAGATCCTCTCCGCCCTGGTCCGAACGTCGGTCCAGGTGCACCTGTACCTGGCCTGCTGCCGCAAGGGCGAGGAACGAGCAAGGCAGGTGTGTGTCGCGCGGCTGACAGGAGACCTGCTCGACGTGGGCGCCAACCGGCTCGTGCTCGACAGCCGGGAGGCTCGCGACGAGCACGACCTCCTGACGATCAGGACCAGCCTCGGCAAGTACGCGCGGCACCGGACTCGTCTACGAGCACCTGCCCAGCGAGGGCGACGCGTTGTTGTGGATTCCGGACATCGTCGCGTGGTGCTACGGAGCCGGCGGCGACTGGCTTCGCCGGGTTCAGCCGTTGATGAGCAAGGTGACCGACCTGAGGTTGCCCTAGAAAGCGCGAAGCACGGCGGCCGACCGTCCGGACGGGCACCGTGCTCACTTCTCCGGCTTACGGGCCGAAGCTGACACAAGATTACCAAACCTCCGTGGCGAGACAAGCTCGTTCACCCGAAGGTGGCTCGGTCACGATGTGCCCCCGAACACGTGTCGCGAGGATGAACGCCCAGGTCAGGTAGGGTCGGCAGGTACCGCCAGCCCTCCCCATTCCCAGGAGCAGTCTGTCGTGGCCCGAGTCGTCGTCGACGTCATGCCGAAGCCCGAGATCCTCGACCCCCAAGGCCAGGCGGTGGCGAACGCGCTGCCCCGTCTCGGCTTCGACGGCATCACCGCCGTCCGCCAGGGCAAGCACTTCGAGCTGGAGGTCGCCGACGACGTCGACGACGCCACGCTCGCCAAGATCGCCGAGACCTTCCTCGCCAACCCCGTGATCGAGGACTGGACCGTGCGCAGGGTCGAGGCATGAGGGTCGGTGTCGTCACCTTCCCCGGCACCCTCGACGACGTCGACGCGCAGCGGGCCGTCCGGTACGCCGACGGGGAGGCCGTGCCGCTCTGGCACGGCGACCACGACCTGAAGAACGTCGACGCGGTCATCGTGCCCGGCGGGTTCAGCTACGGCGACTACCTGCGGTGCGGCGCCATCGCGCGGTTCGCGCCCGTCATGCAGGAAGTGGTCGAGGCCGCGCACAAGGGGATGCCGGTTCTCGGCATCTGCAACGGCTTCCAGATCCTCGCCGAGGCCCACCTGCTGCCCGGCGCGCTCACGCGCAACCACAAGCTGCACTTCGTGTGCCGCGACCAGTGGCTGAAGGTCGAGAACACCAGTACTGCGTGGACCGGCCGGTACGACCAGGGAGCCGAGATCCTCGTCCCGCTGAAGTCCGGCGAGGGCAGCTACCAGGCCGACGAAGACACCCTCAAGGAGCTCGAGGACGAGCACCGCGTCGTCTTCCGGTACGTCGGCGACAACCCCAACGGCAGCCGCAACAACATCGCCGGCATCACCAACGCCAGGGGCAACGTCGTCGGCCTCATGCCGCACCCCGAGCACGCCATCGACGCGCTCACGGGCCCCACGGACGACGGACTGGGCATGTTCCTGTCCCTGCTCGACACGGTGGTGAAGGCGTGATCGACACCGTCAAGAACGCGGAGAGCACTCCCGACCAGGAGCAGCCCTACAAGGAGCTGGGCCTCAAGGACGACGAGTACGCGCGCATCAAGGAGATCCTCCAAAGGCGCCCGACCGACGCCGAGTTGGCCATGTACTCGGTCATGTGGAGCGAGCACTGCTCCTACAAGTCGTCCAAGGTGCACCTGAAGTACTTCGGCGACACCACGACCGACGAGATGCGCAGCAAGATGCTCGCGGGCATCGGCGAGAACGCCGGCGTCGTCGACATCGGCGACGGCTGGGCCGTCACGTTCAAGGCCGAGAGCCACAACCACCCGTCGTACGTCGAGCCCTACCAGGGCGCGGCGACCGGGGTCGGCGGCATCGTCCGGGACATCCTCGCGATGGGTGCGCGGCCGCTCGCCGTCATGGACCCGCTGCGGTTCGGCAAGCCGGACGCCGAGGACACCAAACGGGTGCTGCCCGGCATCGTCGCGGGCGTCGGCGGCTACGGGAACTGCCTCGGCCTGCCGAACATCGGCGGCGAGGTCGTGTTCGACGAGTCGTACCAGGGCAACCCGCTGGTCAACGCCCTGTGTGTCGGTGCGATGCGGGTCGAGGACCTGCACCTCGCGCACGCCAGCGGCACGGGCAACAAGGTCATCCTCTACGGCGCGCGCACGGGTCTGGACGGCATCGGCGGGGTCAGCGTGCTCGCCAGCGAGTCGTTCGACGACACGGCCGGCAAGCGCAAGAAGCTGCCGTCCGTGCAGGTCGGCGACCCGTTCACGGAGAAGGTCCTGATCGAGTGTTCGCTGGAGCTCTTCGAGAAGGGTCTCGTCGTCGGCATCCAGGACCTCGGTGGCGCCGGGCTGTCCTGCGCGACGAGCGAACTGGCCTCCGCGGGTGACGGCGGCATGCGCGTCCACCTCGAGCGGGTGCCGCTGCGGGCCGAGAACATGACGCCCGCCGAGATCCTCAGCAGCGAGTCCCAGGAACGCATGTGCGCGGTCGTCGAACCGGGTGACGTCGAGGCGTTCCTGGCGGTCTGCGCGAAGTGGGACGTCATCGCCACCGAGATCGGCGAGGTGACCGAAGGCGACCGCCTGGTCATCACCTACCACGACGAGGTCGTCGTGGACGTGCCTCCGCGCACGGTCGCGCACGAGGGCCCGGTCTACCACCGGCCGATCGAGCGCCCCGCCGACCAGGACGAACTGCAGGCCAACTCGCCCGACCGCCTCCCGAGGCCGGCGAAGGAGGAGCTGCTCGACCTGATCAAGACCATGGCGGCCAGCCCCAACCTGGCCTCCAAGAAGTGGGTCACTCAGCAGTACGACCGCTACGTCCGCGGCGGCACCGTGCTCGCGCAGCCGAGCGACGGCGGCATGATCCGCATCGACGAGGAGACCGGCCGCGGCGTCGCGCTCTCCACGGACTGCAACGGGCGCTACACCAAGCTCGACCCGTACGAGGGCGCGAAACTCGCGCTCGCGGAGGCCTACCGCAACGTCGCGGCGACGGGTGCTACGCCCGTCGCCGTCACGAACTGCCTCAACTTCGGCTCGCCGGAGGACCCGGCGGTCATGTGGCAGTTCGAGCAGGCCGTGAAGGGTCTCGCGGACGGCTGCGCGGAGCTCGGCATTCCCGTGACCGGCGGCAACGTCAGCTTCTACAACCAGACGGGCGGAACGGCGATCCTGCCGACGCCGGTCGTGGGCGTGCTGGGCGTGATCGACGACGTGCGGCGCCGCATCCCCACCGGGATCGGGGCCGAGGCCGGCGAGACGCTGCTGCTGCTCGGCGAGACGCGCGACGAGTTCGGCGGGTCGGAGTGGGCGCACCACGTCCACGGCCACCTCGGCGGGCTGCCGCCGAAGGCCGACCTGCAGCGGGAGAAGCTGCTCGGCGAGGTGCTCGTCGCGGGCTCGCGCGACGGCATGGTCTCCGCCGCGCACGACCTGTCCGAGGGCGGCCTCGCGCAGGCGCTGGTCGAGACGTGCCTGATCGGCGAGGTGGGCGCGCGGGTCTTCCCCGAGGGCGACCTGTTCACCGCGCTGTTCAGCGAGTCGGCCGGCCGCGTGCTGGTCGCCGTGCCGCGCACCGAGGAGCAGCGGTTCACCGACATGTGCACGGCGCGCCGGCTGCCGTGGCGCAAGGTCGGCGTGGTCGACCCGGAGTCGAACGCCCTGGAGGTCCAGGGTCTCGGCGAACTGCCGCTGGACGAGCTGCGGGAAGCCTGGGAGGGCACCCTCCCCGCGTTGTTCGACTAGAAGACGGGCGAGGACGGTCCCGGCGTCGGGACCGTCCTCAGCTCGCGGCGATCCGCTGCAGCTGGTCGAACTTGCCGTTGAACAGGTTCTGGTCACCGGGGAACAATCCGGCCGCCTGCCACTGCCAGATCGTGTGGAAGTCGAACCCCATCGGCAACGGGCCGAGCTTCGAGTTGTAGTGCGCGATCCACAACGGGTTGTTGTCGCCGAACTTCACCGAACCGCCGACGCACTTGTTCCACCAGCTCGTGGACGTGTAGATCGCCGGATAGCGCTTCGTGCGCGCGTAGACCGTGTCGCTGAATTCCTTGACCCACGCCGTCATGGCGGTCTGGTTCATGTTGTAGCAAGTGTCGCCGTACGGGTTGTACTCCATGTCCAGCGCGGGCGGCAGCGTCCTGCCGTCGGGCGACCACCCGCCGCCGTTGTTCACGAAGAAGTTCGCCTGCTGCACACCGTTGGCGCGGTCGGGCAGCGCGAAGTGGTACGCGCCGCGGATCATGCCGATGTTGTAGGAACCGTCGTACTGCTGGGTGAAGTTGGGATTCCGGTAGTGGACGCCCTCGGTCGCCTTCACGTAGGAGAACCGCGCGCCCTTGTCCCAGGAGTCCTTCCAGTTGACGTTGCCCTGGTGGCTGCTGACGTCCATGCCGGGCACCTTGCCCGCTGTGGGTGGTGACTCCGCTGTCGAGCGGAGGTCACCTGTTCCTTCGTGCTTGAGGATCTGAGATCCCGCGGTGTGGTCCGCGGAGCCCTCGGGCAAGGGCGCCGCGGACGCAGGGGCGGGCGAGAGGCCGGCGACGATCGCCACGATGCTGATCAAGGTCCGCATGGACTAGATCGTGCGACCATTTGTCGCAATTTGCTACCGGGGTCACCCGTCCAGGCGGGCCAGCTCCTCGGCGGTCAACTCCAGGTGGGTGGCGGACGCCGAATCCCGGATGCTCGCCGGTCGAGAAGCACCCGGAATGGGGACTACCACTTCGGACTTCGCGAGCATCCACGCGAGACACACCTGGTGGGCGCTCACGCCGTGGGCGTCGCCGACCTCCTTGAACGGACCGCTCAGCGAGCCCGCCTTGCCGATGCCGCCGAACGGGCTCCACGGCAGGAACGCGATGCCGAGCTTCGCGCACAGCTCCAGCTCGGGTTCGCTCGATCGGAACAACGGCGAGAACTGGTTCTGCACCGCCGCGAGCCGCCCGCCGAGGATGTCGTTGGCCTGCACGATCTCGTCCGGGTTGAAGTTCGAGACGCCCGCGTAGCGGATCTTGCCGTTGTCCAGCAGTTCCTTGAGCGCCCCGACCGACTCGGCGATCGGCGTCTTCGGGTCCGGCCGGTGGAACTGGTACAGGAAGATCTGGTCGACGCCGAGCCGCTGCAACGACCCGTCGACCGCCTTGCGCAGGTACTCCGGCCGTCCGTCGAGCGCCCAGCCGCCGCCCGGGACGCGCGTGTGCCCGCCCTTGGTCGCGACGAACACCTCTTCGGACCGGCCGCGCAGCCCCTCGGCGATGAGCAGCTCGTTGTGGCCGAAGTCGGAGTCGTCGAGCGAGTAGGCGTCGGCGGTGTCGATGAACGTCACGCCCGCGTCCAGCGCGGCGTGGATGGTCTCGATCGCCTGCGCGCGCTCCGGCCTCCCCTCGACGGAGATGGGCATGCCGCCCAGGCCGATGGCGCTGACTTCCACTTCTCCGATGCGACGCTTCTGCATGCTCTCCACCTTGGACCCTTCCGATTAAGCTGTCCAACGCAAGGATGTGATCTCATTCAGCAGCTTGGGTGATGAATGATGGAACTCAGACAGCTCGACCACTTCGTGGCGGTGGCCGAGGAGTGCCACTTCACCAGGGCCGCCAAACGCATGCACATCGCCCAGTCGGGGCTCTCGGCGTCGATCCGGGCGCTGGAGGTCGAGCTCGGTGCCCCGCTGTTCCTGCGCACCACCCGCCAGGTCGAACTGACGGAGGCCGGCCGTGCCCTGCTGCCCGAGGCGCGCCGGGCGCTGCACAGCGTCGAGGCGGCGCGGGACGCGGTCGCGGCCGTCCAGGGCCTGCTGCGCGGCACGTTGTCGGTCGGCAGCCTGCAGTGCCTGCACGTGGTGCACCTGCCCGCGGTGCTCGCGCGGTTCCACGAGTTGCACCCCGGCGTGGAGATCAGGATGCGCCAGTCCGGCAACGCCGACCTGGTCGAGGAGGTGCGCGCGGGCCGGCTCGACCTCGCGTTCGTCACCCGGCAGCCGAAGCTCGCGGACGACCTGCGGGTGTCCACTTTGGCCAGTGAGCCGCTCGTGCTCGCGTGCGCGCCCGAAAGCCCGTTCGCCGCAAGGGAGTCCGTGGCACTGGCCGAGCTGGCCGGTCAGCCGTTCGTCGACTTCAACGCCGACTGGGGCACCCGCGACGACGTCGACCGCGCGCTGGCGGCCGCCGGGGTCGAGCGGCACGTCGCCGTCGAGGTCAACGACGTGCACTCACTTCTCGACTTCGTCGCCTTCGGGCTCGGAGTGGCGCTGGTTCCGCAGTCCTTCGCCCTGAAGACCGACCGCGCGCACTTCATCGGGCTTCGCGGGGACGTTCCCGCCGCCGAGACGGTCGTCGTCACCGCGCACACGGTCGGCGCCGCCGCGAGCGCCCTTCTCGACGTCGTCCTGGAGGCGAGGTCGGGTCGGCTGCACGTCGCCGGTTAGCGCCCAGCCGTCGTAGGTGGTGCGCAGCGCGGTGCCGGGCAGCAGTTCCAGCTCTCCGCGCAGGTCGGCGGGTGCGGGGTCGACGAGCGCGAGGAACCGCCCGACCTTCGCGCCGCGCACGTCGACCCTGCCCTTGAAGGTCACCTCGCTGAACGCGATGCCCCCGTCGAAGTTCGACCAGCCCAGGTCGAAGCGGCCGTGGAAGGTGGAGCCGGAGAACAGCGTCGTGCCCTGCACGTCGGCCCGCGGGAGGCGGGTGATCCCGTAGAACTGGGCTCGCCGCGCGATGAACCTCTTGACCCGGCGGCCGTCCAGGTCGAAGTACTCCAGTGCGGCACCGGTCAGGTCGAGGTCGTAGTACACCTTCTTCTTGTCGTCACCCCACGAGAGCAGGTCGCGGATCAGCCGTTGCGCGGTCCGGCGGACCTGCTGCTCCCGCTGCTCGTCCTGCGGCACCTCCTCGAGCAGCACCGTGTCCGGGTCGGCGGCGTTCTCGGCCCAGGACGGGTGCTGGAACGGCCGGCGCAGGTACGCGCACAGCACGTCGAGGACGGTCTGCTTGTAGCGCGGCGTGGAGTTCGCCAGCCACACCAGCGAGTGCATCGCGCCCACGCGCACCTGGTCGGCGTCGTTGCCCAGCAGCTCGACCGAGCGCGCGAACCGCTCGTCGGCGACCTTCTCGCTCTCCAGGAAGTGCCTGCGGTCGTTGAGCCACAACGCGTACAGCGCGATGACCGCTCCGCCCGCGACACCGGCGGTCTTGACGATCTCCACCGGCGGGGCCTTGACCAGGAAGAGGATGATCGCCGTCACGGCGGTCATCGCGACCGCGGAGAGGACGGCGGCGAGCCACTTCACGTCAGATCCTCCACGCTTCGGGCAGTTCGGGCTTCGTCGCGAACGTGCAGCCGTCCGCCTTCACGTCGGTCCACTCCGAGTTCGAGAACTTGGTCTCGCCGCCGAACTTCGTCTCCGTGAAGACCGCGAGTCCGTTCGCCCGGAACCTGCTGAACCACGCCTTGCGGCGGAAGTCGTTGTGGTGCATGTACAACCGGCCTGCCACCGTGGCGTCGGTGAGATAGACGTCGCCGTGCACGACCATGTGGTGGAACGCGTTGGACTCGTTCAGGTGCGCGACCCGCATGATCAGGTCGCCGACCTGCCGGTACGACAGGTCCATGTACTCGAGGTGCGCCTTGGTGAGGTTGAGGTCGTAGCGCGGCGGGTCCTTCTCCTCCAGCCGCGGCAGCAGGTCCTCGACCAGCCGCTGCGAGGTGAGCCGGACCTCCAGCTCGATCTCGCCCGCGTCCTCGTCGTCGGGCAGCCGCTTGAACGGGCGCCGCAGGTACGCGCAGAGGATGTCGAGCACGGTCTGCGTGTACTCGACGCGGGACTTCGCGAGGCCGGCCAGCGCGTGCATGGCGCCCACCCGCACCTGGGCGGTCTCGTGGCCCAGCAGCTCCACGGCGCGCGCGAACCGCTCGTCGGCCACACGGGACCGGTCGTGGTCGATGCGCTGGCTCTCGAGCTCCTGGCGCGCCTCCTCGACCTTGCGGCGCCGGTCGTTCAGCCAGAGCGCGTACAGGGCGACGATCGCACCGCCCGCGAGACCGCCCGTCTTGATCGCCTCGTGTTTCGGCGCGCCGGGGTCCACGAGCAGCAGCGCGCCGCCGACCAGCAGAAACGCGCCGATGGACGCGAGAATGGTCGACAGCAGCAAACTTTTCCTCACGAGGTCGGCATTCTGCCAAGGGGCAGGAGCATGATGGGGTGGAACGGTCCGAACGCGGGTGGGGTGAGCGAGTGGAGCGGCCCAACTGGGCACCGGGGGACATCGACCTGGAACGGCCCAGCGTCGCGCGTGTGTACGACTACTGGCTCGGTGGCGCGCACAACTTCGCCGCGGACCGGGCCGTCGGCCAGAAGACGCTCGAGACCATGCCCGAGCTGCGCGGGGTGGTGCTCAACCACCGCGCGTTCCTGCGCCGGGCCGTCCGCTACCTGCTCGGCCGCGGCGTCCGGCAGTTCCTCGACCTGGGCTCCGGCATCCCGACCGTCGGCAACGTGCACGAGATCGCGCTGGCCGCCGACCCCGAGGCCAGGGTCGTCTACGTCGACATCGACCCGGTGGCCGTCGCGCACAGCCGGTCGCTGCTGAACGGCAACGACCAGGTGAGCGTGCTGCACGCCGACGTCCGCGACGCGCAGGGCGTGCTGGCCTCCGCCGAGGTGGACAAGCAGCTCGACTTCGACGAGCCCGTCGCCGTGCTGATGATCGCGCTGCTGCACTTCGTCTCCGACGAGGAGGACCCGTGGGGCATCATCGGCGAGTACCGCGACCGCCTCGCCCCCGGCAGCTTCCTCGCGATCTCGCACGCCGGGTACGAGGCCGACGAGGAGACGCAGGCCTCCCGCGACGCCCGCCGGATCTACGACCGCGACGTCACGAGGATGACGCTGCGCGACGAGACCGAGCTCAGCCGCCTCTTTGCCGGGTTTGCGCTGGTCGAGCCCGGTGTCGTCCGGGTGCCCGCCTGGCATCCCGAGTCGCCGGCCGACGTGGAGGAGTCCGGAACGCGCTTTCCCGGCTTCGCCGCGGTGGGCCGAAAGGCTTAGAGATGACTCCGGACGGCGACCGGCCGTATGCTGCGCGTTCGTGGCGTTAGGGCCGAGACGATGACCGATCGGGTTGACCAGCGGGTGCGTGAGGATCGCTCTTCCTTGAGCCCGGCCGTACTGGCCGGTGCGGAGGCGTTCGCGCGCAGCTGGGCCACGGCCGTGATCGGGTCGAGCTACGTGCCGATGACCAGGGCGGAGGTCGCCCAGCACCTCCAGGACCTCACCGAGCTGCTGGTCGAGGCCCTCTTCGCGGCCCCGTTCCGCACCGCCCCTGGCTACGAGATCGGCGCCAAGCTCGTCGACGCGCACTTCACCGGCACCGACACGCTCGGCCGCACCGTCCAACTGCTCGGCGACGACCTGCTGGTCGAGCTCGGCTTCCCGGGCGACGAGCGGCTGACGTCCCGCCTGACCGCGCTGCAGGGCGCGCTGGCCGCCGGGTACGCCCGCGCGTTGAGGGAACGCACGCTCGCCGAGCAGGAGGCCATCAGGGCGGCCGTGCTGGACGCCCGCGACCAGGCCGAGTCGATGCTGCGCGCGTCGGAGGCCCGGTTCCGCGCGATGTTCACCGAGGCGGCGATCGGCATCGGCATCGCGGCCATCGACGGCCGGATCCTCGACGTGAACCAGGCCCTGCAGGACATGCTCGGGTTCAGCGTCGAGGAGATGCGCCAGTACAACGTGCGCGACCTCATGCACCCCGAGGACGCCGGCAGCGTGTGGCGGCTCTACGACCAGCTCATCGCGGGCGAGTGCGACCACTACCGCGCCGAGAAGCGCTTCCACCGCGCCGACGGCGAGCAGGTGTGGACGCACCTGACGTTGTCGCTGGTCCGCGACGACCACGGCGAGCCGCAGTACCAGGTCGCGATGATCGAGGACGTCACCGACCGCCACCTGCTGCAGAACCGCCTGCGCTACCAGGCGCTGCACGACCCGCTGACCGGCCTGCCGAACCGCGCGCTGTTCCTCGAACGGCTCGGGCGCGTGTTCAACAACCGGGCCAAGCACGTGCGCGCCGGCCTCTGCTACCTGGACCTGGACGGGTTCAAGGTCATCAACGACTCGCTCGGCCACGACATAGGCGACCAGCTGCTGGTCGAGGTCGGCCGCCGGCTCGACCACTCGGTGTCCGGCGAGGGCAAGCTGGTCGCGCGCATGGGCGGCGACGAGTTCGTGATCCTCGTCGAGGGCTCGTCCGGCGAGCAGGACATCGTGGACGTCGCGGACCGGGTGCTGACCGAGTTGGAGGCGCCGATCCGCATCGCGGGCCACGAGCTCTCGGTGTCGGCGTCGATCGGCATCGTCGAACGGGAGCTGTCCGGCACGACGTCCGCGGACCTGATGCGCGACGCGGACATCACGCTCTACTGGGCCAAGGCCGACGGCAAGTCGCGCTGGGCGCTGTACGACCCGGAGCGCAACGCCAAGGAGGTCGCCCGCTTCACGCTTTCGGCCACGATGCCGCGCGCGTTGGAACGCGGCGAGTTCTACGTCGAGTACCAGCCGCTGGTGCGCCTGGAGGACTCGAAGATCGCGGGCGTCGAGGCCCTGGTGCGCTGGCAGCACCCGGAGTTCGGCCGCCTCGCCCCGGACCGGTTCATCGAACTGGCCGAGGAGACGGGCCTGATCGTCCCCTTGGGACGGTGGGTGCTGCGCAAGGCGTGCGAGGAAGCCAGGCGTTGGCTGGAGGAGTTCGGCGACGCGGCCCCGTTCGTGTCGGTGAACCTCGCCGTCCGCCAGTCCCGCGACCCCGAACTGGTCCGCGACGTCAAGCAGATCCTCGACGAGTGCGCGCTGCCGCCGCACCACCTCCAGCTGGAGCTCACCGAGTCCGCGATCATGGGCACCGCCGACGAGCCGCTGGAGGCGCTGAGGGCGTTGTGCGACATGGGTGTGCGCATCGCGATCGACGACTTCGGCACCGGCTACTCGAACCTCGCGTACCTCAAGCACCTGCCCGTGCACGAGCTGAAGATCGCCGGCTCGTTCATGGAGGGGCTGCGCGCCGAGAACGAGGAGGACCCGGTCGACGCGCAGATCGTGGCGACGCTGGTGCAGCTCGCGCACGCGTTGTCGTTGGGGGTGACGGCCGAGGGCGTGGAGACGCCCGCGCAGGCCGCGCGCTTGCTGCGGCTGGGATGTGACACCGGGCAGGGCTGGTTCTTCGCGCGGCCGGGTCCGCCGGAGAACATCGACAGCCTGTTGCGTGGTGATCTCTAGGTCGGGGAACTCCCAGTGCCATGAAGGCATTGGCCCTGGTCGTGCTCCTCCTCGTCATGTCGGCCCCGATCGCCCGCGCCGCGGCGGAGGTGGTCCCGCTGCCCGCCGACAAGCAAGCCTTCGGCACGGCGAGATCGGCGGACAGCCCGGTCTGGTTCACGCTCGGCCACCAGGGCCTCTCCGAGATCTTCTTCCCCGACCTCAGCACGCCCGCCACCCGCGAGACCCGGCTGCTGGTGGACGGAAAGCCAGGTCAGGCCTACACCGAACCGGCGGACGACCGGTCGTTGACGTTCCGCCAACGGCTGCGCGGCGAGGGCTGGCGAGCCGAGATCACCTACGTCACCGACCCGCGGCGCGCGGCCGTCCTCGCGGACGTGTCGGTGAAGGCCGACCGTCCGGTGCGGCTGTCGGTCGAGCACGTGCCGATGAAGGGCTCCAGCGAGGTCAGGAGCACGTTGCCGGTCGAACCGGTCCGCCGTGCGCACGGCACGTTCGCGGTCGGCTTCGGTGACGGCATCGCCCAGGCCTCGCTGGACCGGGGATTCCGCATGGTGTCGAAGGAGTACGCGCAGGGCTGGCACACCTACCTCGACGGGCTGCGCCGGCCGAAGTCCGCGGACCGGCGCCTCTACGACATGTCCGTGATGGTGCTGGCGGCGACCGAGGACAAGACCCACCCCGGCGCGTCGATCGCGTCGCCGAGCTTCCCGTGGGCGTTCGGCTTCGACCGCGAGCTGGCTCCGGAACTCGGCCCTTACGCGCTGGTCTGGCCGCGCGACCTCTACCACGTGTCCACGGCCATGATCGCGGCCGGAGACCGCGGCTTCGCCGAGCGCTCGCTGGACTTCATGCTCCAGGAGCAGCAGCAACCGGACGGACACCTGCCGCAGAACACCCGTGTCGACGGCACCCCGGTGTGGCTGAAGGTCCAGCTCGACCAGGTAGCGGCACCGCTCCTGCTCGCCTGGCACCTCGACCGCCAGGACAAGTCCACAATGGACTCGCTGCGCCGCTCCGCCGACTACCTGCTGGCGTATCCGAACTCGCCGTTCAGCGAGCAGGAGCGCTGGGAGAACCAGGACGGCTACTCGCCCGCGACCACCGCGTCGGTCGTCGCCGGCCTGGTCTGCTTCGCGGACCTGGTGCAGCGCAACGGGGAGAACGCCGACAGGTACCTGAAGGCCGCCGACGAGTGGCAGCGGAAGGTCGAGGGCTGGACGGCGACGAAGACCGGCCCGTACTCGCCGAAGCCGTACTACCTGCGGCTCACCAAGGACGGACAGCCCGACGCGGCGACGAAGTACAACCTGGGCGACAACAACCCCACCGACATCGACCAGCGCGCGGTCGTCGACCCGAGCTTCCTCGAACTGGTGCGGCTGGGCGTGAAGCGCGCCGACGACCCGGTCGTGCGCAACACCGTGCGAGTCGTGGACCAGCAGTTGAAGGAACAGGGCTACTGGCACCGGTTCACCCAGGACGGCTACGGCGAGACGGCGGACGGCAGGCCGTGGGGCATCAACTGGCCGACGCCGACCCGCACTTACGGCAGGCTCTGGCCGTTGCTGACCGGCGAACGCGGTGAGTACGAGCTGCTCGCCGGGGACAAGGCCAGTGCCGCGAAGCGCCTGGAGGAGATCGCCGCGACCGCGAACAGCGGGCTCATGCTGCCCGAACAGGTGTGGAACGGCCGAGGCACCGGCTCGGCTACCCCGCTCGCCTGGACGCACGCGCAGTACGTGCGGCTGGCGTGGTCGCTCGACGCGGGCCGTCCCGTGGAACGACCCGACGTCGTCGCGAACCGCTACGACAGCTAGCGCTTCGACACGTTGTGCCCGGAGAGCTGGACGACCGGCTGTGCGCCGCCCAGGTCGGACGTCCGGTACTCGGCCCGGATCGTCTGGCTCTCACCGGGGAACAGCGTGATGTAGTTGTCGCTCCAGTCGACCGGCAGCACCTCGGCGCCGCCCTGACCCTTGCGCAGCGACGCCCGCATGAAGAACGCCACCGAGGTGCCGGTGTTCCTGACGGTCACCGACGTCGCCTGCCTGCCGTCCGTGCCCGGCGTCGTCGTGGAAGTCACCGACACCTGGCCCGCGCGCAGCGAGCTCAACGACTTCAGGTCCGTGTACTGGGCCTGCGGCGTGTACCACCAGTCACCGGCGTTGTAGTTCAGCGTGTCCGCCTTGGTGGACAGCCAGTAGACGTTGCGGTCGACCTCCTTGCCGCTCGCGTCCTTCAGCAGCAGCCGGACGAAGTACGCAGGTGACAGGCCGGACGGCTGCGGCAGGTTCCCGACCCGCACCGAGCCGTTGGCCTTGGCGGGAACGGACCGCGTCTCGTTCGCCTTCTGCGTGCCGTCGGAGTTGAAGACCGTGACCTGGAGCTGCAGGCCCTGCTTGGCCTCGAGACCCATGTTCACCACGGCGAGCGACTTGTCGTCGTAGGAGTACTGGGCGTGCAACGCCTTGTTGGCCGTCTTGGCGCCGAAGTACGACCCCGCGGTGGCGAGGTTGTAGTTGTAGAGGTGCCAGAAGAGCTTGGGCCACGGGTCGTTCTGCATCCAGTAGATGACGCCCTGCGCCTGGTTCGCACCGGTGTCGGAGAAGTCGCGGCCGAACGCCTCGAACTGCGCGCGGTTCGTCTCGTACTGCTGCAACTGCGCCTTGCGGACGAAGTCCTCGACGCTGGACGGCTTGCCGTAGCGGTTGTCGAGGGCGGTGCCCCAGAAGCCGATCTTGCTGAAGTTGCCGGACGGCGACAGGTGGTACTGCTGCGCGTTGTAGTCCGTCAGCTTGGCGATCTCGGCCGGGCTGAGGAACTTCCTGAGCTCGTCCATCTCCGGGATCGCGAGCCCGGGGCCGATCTCCGAGGCGAAGCCCGCCGAGCCGCCCTTCTGGTTGTCGTACCAGTAAACCGGCGGCTCCCACCAGTACGGGCCGTCCATCTTCATGCCCGAGTCACCGAGCTGCGGAGAGCTGCGGCGGGCGGCCGCGGTGACGATCGGCGTTTGCCAGTCGGCGCGCTTCAGGGCGTCCAGGTAGATCTTCTCGACGTCAGCCACCGGTGCCTCGTCCGAGCCGATCAGGAACGTGAACACGCTGGGGTGGTTGCGGATCCGCTTGGCCTCGCCCTCGGCGGACGCGCCCGCGACGCGCTTGTCCTCCGCGGTGAACGCGCCGGTGTTCTGCCACTTCGAGCAGCACTCCCAGCCGGTCATCAGCAGGATGCCCGCGCGGTCGGCGAGGTCGTAGATCTCGTCGTTCTCCGGCTTGCCCTCCAGCCGGATCGTGTTGAGCCCCATGGACTTCGTCAGCTGGATCTCGTCGGCGATCTTCTGCGCGTTCGTGCGCAGGAAGAGGTCGGACGCCCAGCCGCCGCCGCGGATCAGGATCGGCTTGCCGTTGACCTGGTACTGGATGTTGCCGCCGACCATCGTCGAGGTGACCTCGCGGATGCCGAAGGTCGTCTTCTGCTGGTCCGACGCGACGCCGCCCACGGTCGCGTTCGCCGTCGCCTCGTGCAGCGGCTGGCCGCCCATCTGGAACGGCCACCAGAGCTGCGGGTTCGCGACGGTGAGCGGGAACGTGACGGTCCTCGTCTCGTTCGCGGCCAGGCTCACGGTCTGGCTGTAGTTCCGGCCTGCCGCGCTCCCGGAGACGGTCGTGGTGACCGCGTTGCCGGTGTTGTTGCGCGCGTCGACCTTCACCGTGACGGTCGCGGTGTTCAGGTTCGGCAGCGGCAGGTCGGTGAGGACGTGCAGGCCGCGCAACGAGACCGCACCGCTCTGCGCGAGGTCGACGTCGCGGAACAGGCCCTGGTTGCGGTCGGGCGGGAGCTGCGCCCAGTCGATGAAGTGGATCACCAGGTCCTTGGCGGGGTCGGACGGCGACGCCTTGATCGCGAGCGCGTTGTCCCCCTTGCGCAGCAGCCCGGTGACGTTGAACTCGAACGTCGGGTACGCGCCGATCACCGTGTCGGTGCCGGCGACCTTCGTGCCGTTCAGCCACACCTCACCGCGGGAGATGACGCCGCCGTTGAGCTTGAGGAACGTGTTCACGCCCGGCTGCGGGTCCGCCTGGAACACCTTGCGGTACCACCACGGCACCTTGAAGTCGCTCGGATTCGCCTTCTTGAGGTTCTCGGAGTAGTTGACGTCGCCGTACCTGCCGTTGGCGATCAGCCCGGCCATCACGGTCGACCGAGCCGGCACCGTCAGCCAGCCCGCGTCCGAGTAGGACGGCCCGGAGATCACGCTGCCGGACTGCGTGGCGGTGGTGCTGGTCTGCATGCGCCAGTCCGGGATGGTGGACGTCTGACCGGGCGCGGCGGCCACCTGAAGCGCCGCTCCGGTGCCGGGCACGGGGCCCGCGTTGGCTGAGGTGCCTGGCACGAACAGGGCCAGGCCCACCGCCGCCACGACCAGTGTCGGCAGTGGTCGGTTGCGCAGCATGTCGCTCCTCGACGCATCGGGGCGGCGGCGCTTCGGGGTATCGTAAAGAAGGTTTCCTTTTAGTGCGGTCACCGGCAATGCGTCGTACGGGTGACGCGGGACACGTCGTTCGCCACCCTGCGTGCCCGGTGATCCGATACGTTGGCCGCCATGCGTCGACTTGCCGTCCCGTTCCTGCTGGCAGCGGTCCTGGCCGGGTGTTCAACGACAGAGCCGGGCAAGCCCTCCGCGGGCGAGCAGACCGGCTCCGCCCCGACGACCGGGTCTTCGACCGGTTCGGCCCCGGTGAACAGGCCGAAGAACGTCGACCTGATGACCTTCGACCCGTGCTCCGTGATCACGCCGGCACAGCAGGCGGCTCTGGGTTTGAGCAAGGCGGAAGCGGGTACCCCGCTGCCCGACTACGGGGAGGGGAGCAAGCGGTGCAACCTCAGCTACGTCGACCGCAAGTACAGCGGCACCATCTACACCCTGGTCAACGGCGGTGTGGACCGGCTGAAGAGGACGGTCGGTGAGTCGAAGCTCACCGCGCTGCCGGTAGCGGGGTATCCCGGCTACCTCACGCAGCGGGAGTCTCCCGGCTCCGTCGGCAACTGCGAGATCTACCTCGACGTCAACGACGGTCAGTTGTTGCTGGTGGACGCCTTCGGGCGCCTGGGAGAGACCACCGCCACCCTGGACGGTGCGTGCCAGTTGGCCAAGGCCTCCGCGGCCGCCGTCGGCGCCGCGCTCGCGGCCAAATGACAGTTGAGTAGATCTACGCGCTTATACCGGGAACCGGTCACCCGCGTAATGCATCAGAGCTAGAGTCGTCCCAAAAGCACACGCGGCCCATCCTGTCGGGGCCGTACTGAGGAGGGTGTGCCGTGTTTCTCGCGGATGGTGGAGGTGGCGCTTCGTCGCCCCCCGAGTTCGGTCAGCGCAAGCTGAAGGTGGACCCGTCGGCCATTCCACAGGCGAGGAAGGCCTTCGAACACGCACTGGCGGAGTTCGACGCCAAGATCGAGCGGGCCGTGGACGTCCTGCCCACCAGGCCGTGGGCCGAGGACCCGATCTCCGACGAGACCTCGAAGGCGTTCAACGAGCAGACGTCGGGGAAGGCGCTCGCGGCGCTGACCGCCTACAAGAAGCAGCTCATCGACGTCATCGACCAGCTCAAGGCGATCGAGCAGCAGTACATCATCACCGAGGGCAACAACGCCGCCATGTGGGGCAAGCACCTCCGAGACCAGGCCTGAGAGGGGGACTGACCGATGAGCGACCACCGTTTCCAGGGGTACGGCCACCCCGAGCTGTACAAGATGATCAACTCCGGTCCCGGCGTCTCCGCCTCCATCCCGGTGGAGCAGGGCTGGAAGCAGATCGCCGCGACGCTCGCCCAGATCGACGCCGACCTGCACACGGGTCTGACGAAGATGGGCGCGGACTGGGAGTCCGACTCCGCCGACGCCGCCCAGGCCGCGCTGTCGCCGCTGGCCGAGTGGGCAGGCTTCGCCGAGACCGGCGCGACGACCATGGAGTCCTCCGCGCGGCTGCAGGGCGAGTACATCGCCGAGGCGCGCAAGAAGATGCCCGAGGTCGTCCCCGTCACGACGGAGAAGCCGGGCTTCCTCGACTACGCCGGTGGCGCGCTGACCGGTCCGCTCGGCATGGCGCACGTCATCGGCCAGCAGCAGGACCACGAGCGGCAGGAGGCCGCGGCCGACAACGCCGCCGCCCAGGCCGTCAAGGTCATGGAGAACTACCAGTCCGACAGCGAGTGGAACGCCTCGACGCTCGGTGACATCCCGACGCCGCCGCAGGTCGTGATCGACACGCCTCCTCCCGGCGACACGGGCACGGGCAGCACGCGCGTCGGCTTCACCCAGGGCAACACGGGGATGCCGACCGGCACGGGCACGACCACCCCGTCGTTCGCGACCGGTTCGCCGGTGCCGACCGGCTCTGCCGTGTCGACCGGCTGGACGCCGCCGCCGACCGACACCACGCACACCTCGTGGACGCAGCCCCCGACGACGACGCCGCCCACGCACGTCCAGCCCCCCACCAACCTGCCGAACCCGACGCCGAACCCCACCCCGACTCCGACGCCACCTCCCGGCGGACCGGTGTTCACCCGGCCCGGCATCGGTGGCCCCGGCGGTCCTGGCGGCCCCGGTGGTCCTGGCGGCGCGAACAGCGTGCGCGGTGGCCAGCTCGGCACCGGTGGCGGCAAGGCGTTCGGGCCGATATCCGGCTCGCTCGGCTCGTCCGGCCAGGCCGGCGGCCTGAAGCCGGGTGGCCTGCCCGGCGGCATGTCCGGTCTGGGCTCCGGTCCTGACGCGCTGCGCGGCGGTGCCGCGGGTGGTGGCGCCGGTGGCGCTGCCGGTGCGGGCAGGGCCGGTGCGGCCGGTGCCGGTGCCGCCGGTGGTGGCGCGCACGGTCAGCGCGGCGAGGGCGAAGAGGACATCGAGCACAAGGCGGCCGACTACCTGGTCGAGACCGACGACGTGTTCGGCGACGACCGCCTGGTCGCTCCGCCGGTCATCGGCGGCGCGGCAGAGTGAGCCTGTTCGGCGCTCCGGCGGAGAGGGAGCCGATCGTCCTCTCCGCCGAGGAGTTCGACGTGGTCTGGGAACGGATGGACGTCGGCCCCATGCCGCTCATCCTGAAAGTTCCCACGCCCGGCAAGACGCGGGACGAGCGCATCCAGCTCGAGAACCGCGTCTTCCAGCAGTTGGACCACCGGCGCCTCGGCAACTCGCGCGGCCTCTCGTCCGAACTGGACGGGCTGCTGCGCATGTT
This sequence comes from Lentzea sp. NPDC003310, assembly GCF_040610935.1. Classification (NCBI taxonomy): domain Bacteria; kingdom Bacillati; phylum Actinomycetota; class Actinomycetes; order Pseudonocardiales; family Pseudonocardiaceae; genus Lentzea; species Lentzea sp. NPDC003310. The sequence continues at coordinate 312,596 of NZ_JBEXNC010000010.1, read as the reverse complement.
CGTGAAGCCCGAGCGGGAGGCGGACGGCCGCCTCTGGCTCGGCCACAGCCTGCGCGTCCTCGCCGTGGCGAACGGTGACTGGGGCGCGCTCGCGACGTTGCGGGACAAGCAGCTGACGTTCCAGCCGTGGGCGGGCTCCGGGCTCGCCTCGGCGGTGCTGTCGCTGCTGCCCCAGCACCCCGCGGGCACGGGTCTCTCGGTCACGTTGCCGAGCGCGGACATCGAGAAGGCGATCTCGCAGACCGACGGGTCGCCGAAGTCGATGGAGGCCGCGTTCCGGAACGTCGGGCTGCGCGAGGACGACGCGAAGGCGCTGGTGAAGATGTTCACCGGCCTCGTGCACACCGGGAACTTCGGCGCCGCCGCCCGCGACAAGTACGGCAAGCGCTGGCGGCCCGAGCGCGTGGTCGCGTTCTTCGACACCGAGGACGGCCGCTACCTGCAGCAACGCAAGTCGTCGAACGGTCAGCCGCCGTGGAGCACGTTCACGCCGACCGACGCGCGCCGGATGATGCACCAGGTCGACGAGCTGATCTCCGAGGCGGTTCGTTCCGCCGGGGCCTGATCTCTGGTTTGATCTGACCACCGCCGCCGTGGCCAAGACCCCTTGGAGACGGCGAAATGAGCATCGACAGAAGGCTGTTCCTGCTGGCTACAGGGGCTGCACTGGTCGGGTCGTCAACGATGACGGGGACTGCCTCCGCGCAGTCCTCAGCTTCGCTGTGGCAAGAGTTCGTTGCCAACCCGTACAACCACCCGCAGATCCCGAACATCGCCTACGCCGGCTACCGCACGGGCGAGAAGCCCGCCCGCCGTCCGGTGCTGGCGAACGTCCTCTTCTTCGGTGCGCGCCGGGACGGCTCGGCCGACGCGTCCGCCGCGATCAACAAGGCCGTCGAGTTCGTCGGCAGGCTGGGCGGCGGCACGGTGTTCGTGCCACCGGGCCGCTACCGGATCGACGACATCATCCGCATCGGCTACGACAACGTGGTGCTGCGCGGCGCGGGCAGCTCCCGCACGACCTTCCACGCGACCCGGTCGCTGGAGGAGATCGTCGGCATCAACCGCAGCCGGTACGGCTCGGAGAACTCGGCGTGGAGCTGGTCCGGCGGCCTGGTGTGGGTCTGCCACCGTGACCGCTACCAGCCGCTGGTCGACGCGATCAAGGCGCGCAAGTGGCCGTTCGAGGGCTGGACGGGCAACGAGCTGGAGCAGGGTTCGACGCTCACGGCCGTAACGGGCTCCGCCGCAAGGGGTTCGTTCGTCGTGACCGTCGAGAACGGACGGTCGCTGCGGGCGGGCCAGCGCGTGCTGCTGCGCCTCGACGACTCCGAGTACTCGCTGCCCAAGCACATGTGCGGTGACGTCCCGGGCACGCAGACCTACCGGTGGGACGACAAGGACAAGCTGCTGTCGTACTTCCCCTTCCTGTGGCCGGTGAAGGTGGAGTGGGTGCTCGGCGACAGGGTCAAGCTCGCGCAGCCGTTGCCACTGGAGATCCGTCCGGAGTGGAAGGCCCGCCTCACCACGATGGCGCCGGTGGTCACGGGCGCGGGCGTCGAGGGCATCAAGATCGAGATGTTCAAGGTGCCGACGCCGAAGCACCTGCTGGACAAGGGGTACAACGGTGTCGCGTTCCAGTGCGCGTGGGACTGCTGGGCCGACGACGTGCACGTCCAGGACGTCGACAACGGCTTCCTCCTGGTGTCCTCCAAGGGGATCTCGCTGCTGAACACCCGCGTCTCCGGCCGCGGTCACCACCACGCGTACGCCGTGCGCGAGCAGTCCCACGACAACCTGACCGACGGCTTCGTGATCGAGGCGCCGTCGGAGCCGTCGCAGGCGGGCGCGGGCAACCACGGCCTGAACGTCGAGGGCCTGTCGTGCGGCAACGTCTGGACGCGCGGCCGCATGGACCACGACGTCTTCGACACGCACCGCGGCCTGCCGTTCGCCAACGTGCGCACCGAGATCACCATCAACAACGTCGGCGCGCACGGCGGCAGCGCGAACGCGGGTCCGTTGTACGGAGCGCGTTTCACGCACTGGAACGTGACGGTCACCAACCAGCGCGCCGGCAACGTCCGCATCGACCAGGTGGCGCCGTGCAGCGCGACCGTGGCGATCTCCGAGGTCCGCGACTTCGGCCAGATCGACAAGCCGGACTTCGCCGGAGAGCTGAACTCCCGCCTGGAGCTCTACGGCACGACCGACGTCACCCCGCGCAACCTCTACGACGCCCAGCGGAAGCTGCGGCGCTCATGAGCTAGCCATCTGGATCGGCAACGACCACACGACGTCGTCGAGGTCGGTGGGGAACACGACCTTCTCCACCGACCGCCCGATCCGCCGGACCCAGCCCTGCTCGGTGCACTCCAGCCGGTACGACCCGTACGTGCTCGGCGTCGTGTCCGACAGCAGCAGGTGTTGCCCGTAGGTGCGCCCTTCCGCGGCCAGGGTGCGCAGCACCTCCTCGAACTCCGGTCGTTCGGCGAGGAGCCCGTGCACGCCGTCGACGCAGACCAGCAGCTCTGGCAGCACGTGCCCCGCGGCGCGGTGGTCCCAGATCGTCCGGTGGCGGGCGTCCGCGAGCGTCCTGGTGCGCAGCGCGTGGTCCTCGAGCAGGTCCACGATCCCGTGCCGCACGTGCGGTGCCCCGTCCAGCCCCGCGAACACCCCGGTGCCGCGGAAGTCGACGAGCACGACCTGGAGCTCGTCCGGCGAGTGCCGCAGCAGCTGCCCGAGCACCACGGCCCGGATGCCCTCCGCCCGCCTGTCGTCGGGTGCCGTGATCTCGCCGTGCGGCCCCATCCCGTCCTGAAGGTGCTGGGACTTCAGATCGACCTCGACGCGCTGCCCGAACTCGTCGACGCCCACCGCCGCCCGGTACTGCAGCTTGACCGGCCGCGACCGCCACAGGTGCCGCGGCGTCTCGTGCAGCGTGAAGAAGTCCGGTGCGGGCTCCTCCTCGTGCATCAACGCCGGCAGCTCCACCGCCGCGTCGTCGAGGTTCGCGGGCACTTCGCACTCGCCGACCCGCAGGTCCGCCACCTCGTGCGGACTGTCGACCACCAGCTGCACCCCGGACTTGCCGACGTCCCGCGCCAACGCCATTAGCGCCGTCCCCAGCTCCGTGTGCGCGAGATCCGCGAACCCGTTGACGCACACCAGCAACTGCGGCAGCACCTGGTCGAACCCGCGGTGGTCGAAGATCGTCCACGTGTTGCCGACGACGTCGAGCCGTCGTTCCGACTCCGCGGTGAGCAGCTCCGCGATCCGCTGCGGATCCCTTGCGGCCCAACGATGATGCGCCACGACGTGCGGCGCGTTGGCCAGTCCGTCGAACACTCCCGAATCCTGCGCGTCGATGAACACCGCCTGGAACAACTTCGGCGAGTGCGTGGTCATCAACCCCAGCACCAGACTCCGCAACACCTCAGGCGTCGGCACGCTCAAATGCGATCCGGTGCGCCACTTCCCGTCGGCGAAGTGCGTCAGCTCCACGACCAGAGGTCCGTCCGCGCCGACCCCGACCGGCACCTTCCACCACCGCCCCGTCCACGCCGCGGCCTTGCTGAACCGCCGCAACCCGTGCAGCGACAGGAAGTCCAGCACCTCGACCCGCAGCGGCACCCGCTCCGGCAACTCGTCCACGGCGCGCGCCGTCACGACCACCCGCACGTTCCACGAGGCCGCCGCGATCCACCGGACGGTGTCGGCCAGCCCGGGATCGGTGTCGCTGCAGTACTTCCAGTCGTCGACCAGCAGTGTCGCCCCGGGTTCCGCCCCGCGCTCGAACCACGCCAGCAGGTTCTGCCGCCGCCGCTCGTCACCGGGGTCGAAGCTCACCGCGACCCCGGCCATCTCGCCGCGTCCGATCCGGTAGATCCCGTTAATCCCGGCGAGGCGCCGCGCGACGACGTCGGCGGGTCCGATGAGGGCGAGGTGGTTCACGGCAGCGCGATCTGCGCTGGCAGGCGGCCGGGCAGGGCGAGGCCGAAACCGGGCCGGTCCGGTACGCGGGCGGCCTGGTCGGGGTCGACCAGTGACGTGGCCGGGTCGTCCAGGCGGAACTCGACGGCGAAGGCCAGGCTGTCGCGGATGAACGGCGGCACCTGGTTCCACGTGCGCGCGGTCACGACGATGTGGCGTTGCGGGTCGAGCGGCTCGCCGGGGCCGTCCAGGAGTTGGTAGCGCTCAGGATTGCCCAGCACCGCCCGGAGTGCGCGCAGCGTCGAGCTCTTGCCCGTGCCCGGCTTGCCCACGATGGCCCCGTGGCGCAGTTCCCCGGTGAAGTCGGGCACCAGGACGTCGCGGTGGTGCTCGGAGGGCGTGCCCACCAGGCCGATGGCGCCAGGCGGCAGCGCGGCCAGCCTCAGCTCCGTCGAGGACGGTCGTGGCGGCAGGGTGAGCTTCTGGGTGGACTGGAAGGCGCCGGGCGGTGGCAGGGCGAGCACGTGCGCGGGCGGGCAGGTGTCGGCCAGGGCCGGTGGCAGGACCTCGGCCCACTCCTCGAGGTCGTACGGCGGGACCGCCGCCGGCCAGGCGGGGATCTGCGCCGGCGGGGTCGCCGCCGGCCCGTCACCGGAGTAGAGCAGGTGGACGCCGAGTTCGTGACCCGCCCCGCTGAGGGACTGCAGGAGGCCGCGGTAACCGGGGTGTCGTTCCACCAGCGCCTCGGGGCTGTCCACGCAGACCAGGAGAGCGGGGAAGGGCTCGCCCGCCTGCTTGAGCCGGCGCCGGCGGTCGAGTTCGCCGGCCAGGCCGACGTGGAACTGCTGGAGCATCTCGTCGTCGTCTTCGCCCGTGAACGCGCAGGCCACGTGCGGCGCCGCCTCCAGACCGTCGAACAACCCGACGCTCTTCATGTCGAAGAGGGCGAAGTTCAGGTCCGCCGACGAGTGCGTGACCATGAGGCCCAGCAACGCGCTCAGCAGCTTCTGCTCGCGTTCCGCGGGCGGGGCCAGGCAGGCGGCGAGTGTCGCGTTGACGTCCACGTACACCGGCCAGCCGCGGGCGTCGGCCCCGATGGCCGCCCGGAGGTCCTGGCGCTGGTACTTGTTGCTCAGGTCGGGCTCGATCCCGTGCAACGCCAGGAAGTCCGTCGCCTCGCCGTGCAGCTGCCGCCGCAACCGCTCCGGCACGTCGGCCCACTTCCGCGCCGTGACGACGGTCTGCACGCCCCGCGCCGGCCCGAACGCGGCGATCCACTCGACGGTCCGGTCGAGCTCCGGGTCGAGCCCCGCGCACAGCTCCCAGTCGTCGAGCAGCAGCACCGCCCCCGCCGGCGCGCCGCGCTCGAACCAGTCCAGCAGGCTGCGGCACCCCGGCTCGTCCGCCGGGTCGAAGGTGGCGGAGACGGGCAACGGGTCGGCGCCGCGCCCGATCCGGTACACCGAGATGTTCGGCGCGGCCGCTAGAGCCGCCGTCAACCGCTCCCTGGTGGCCTGCCCGGGACCGACGACGGCGAAGTTCCTGATCACCGCCCACATATACCAACAGCCCCGAGAGCGCCGCTGCCCCTTCGCTAATGTGGGCGGCGTGCCAGCCAGAGCCGTCGATCCCGCCGAGATGCGCGCCGCCGTGCAGGCCGTGCTCCCGTGGCTGCGCGGCGAGGCTGACCAGCCAGAACGTCCCGCGCTCGCCGCCGCCGTCCGGCTGAGCCTGCGCACCCTCGAACAGATCGCGCCCGGCCGCAGCGTCGAGGTGCGCGTTCCCCCGTTCGCGGCGGTGCAGTGCGTCGAGGGGCCGCGCCACACCCGCGGTACGCCCCCGAACGTCGTGGAGACCGACGCCCGCACGTGGCTCGAACTGGCCACCGGCGCGCTCGACTGGACCGACGCGCTCGACGAGGCCCGGGTCACCGCCTCCGGGACCCGAGCCGACCTCTCCCCGCTGCTACCGGTCGTGAAGTTCTAACGCCGTCAGAACCACGAGCCGATCGTCTTGATCGCGCCGCCGACACCCTCGACGGCGTCGCGCCCGAGCTCCACCACGTTGCCCACGGTGTCGACCACGACGTCACCGGCATCGCTCGCCACCTCGCCCACGGTGTCCAGCGCGTGCCCGGCCGCATCGCCCCAGCGCCCGTTCGAGATGTCGTCGACGACCTGCCCACCACCGCGCCAGATGTCCTCGCCCATGTCGACGACCTCCTTGCCGGTGTTGACGCCCCAGTCGATGACGGGCCCGACCCCGGGCAGGTCCGAACCGGGCACCTCGACGGGAACCGGCGAGTCCTGCCAGCGCTGCTGGGAGACGTCGCCGCCGTTGCCGGTCGCGATCTTCGCCAGGTTCTCCAGCGACTCCGAGCCCTTGTCGTAGTAGGCCGAGTGGGCGTGCCCGATCCAGTCTTCGCCGGACGTGCCGAACTGCGTCGCGCCGAACGAGGAGTCGTACGGCCCGGTCGACGACCCGTCCTTGGTGAACCAGTCGCCGCTCGTGCCCTGGATGACGGGGTCGTGCTCGGTGCCGCCGACGTACACGTGCCCCGCGCCCGGACCGAGCTGGTTCACGTTGGACGCGCCGACACCAGGCGAGCCGACGAACGCGATGTCGTCCGCCTTCAGCCCGTTGTCCATCGCGGAGTAGCCGACGACCGTGCTGCCGTAGCTGTGCCCGATCACCGTGACGTGCGCGTTGGGGTTCGCGACGCGGTAACCCTCGACGTCGGCGGCCAGGATCCGGCCGCCCTCGATGGCCTGCGCCGGGTCGTTGACCTGGCCGAGCGCGGCGGCGGGCGCGTCGTACCCGAGCCACTGGATCGCGGCGCCGTCCGGCCCCATGGCCTCGCTGAGGTTCGCGGCCTGTGCCTGGCTGAAGCCCGTGAGATCGGAGGTCGTGCCGGGCACGGCGACCGCGAGGTGTTTGGCGGTGTCCGGGTTTCCGAACGCGATCGCCATCGTGCCTTCTTTGTTCCCGGGACCGTCCGGGCTCCAGTGCAGGAGGTACGCGTCCTTGCCGATGTCACCGGCCTGCTGGTCGGCCTCTCCCAGCCGTGCCTCGGCGTTCCTCGAGTTCTCGGCACGACGGGCTGCTTCGTCGTGCTGGGCCATGAGCTGGGAGCCCTGGGGGTCGTTGCGCAGAGCGCGTTCCGCCTCCGGTGTGCCGGGGGTGACCCCCAGTTCCCTGGCTCGGGCGTCGAGCTGCGCCTTCAAGGCCTCTTCCTGGGCCGTGAACCGGTCGACGTCAGCGTCGATGCGCTTGCGGTTCGCGCCATCCAGCACGTCGGCCGGCAGCCCGCGGAGCTGGCCGAGCTCCTGGAACCTGGTCTCCTGCAGAGCCTTCTTCTGGTCGGCGCTGAGGGAGTTCCACCACGCGGCGACCGCTCGCGGGTCGCTTCCGGGAGGCGGCACCGGTGGAAGGGCACCCCCCGCTCCGGCGCGCTGAGCCGCTCGGGCCCAGCCGGAGTCCGCGCGCGCGGACTCCTCGAAACCCGGTGGAATCCTGGTGAGCGCACTCGCGTACGAGCGCAGGACGTTGTCGTAGCCCGACTTCACCTTGTTCAAAGAGTCGTTGACCTGGTTTGCGAGCTGCCGGGTCTGCTGTTCGTCCAAGCCGGGCGGACGCCCGCGCCACACGCTGATCGCCTGGTCCGCGGCACCGCGCATCTGGCCGTAGGCGCGCGACGCGGCCTGGACGATGTCGACGCCCGCGCCGAGCCGTTCGACAGCGGCCTTGGCGGCGGTCGCGGACAGCTGCGCTCGCGCGGTGAACTTGGAGGCAGCCTCGCCGGTCCAGTCGCTCACAGCCGTTCTGCCGCCGTTCGCGACCGACTCCCCGGCCCGGCCGACCGCGCTGATCGCACCGGTGATCGGGTCTGCCGCGGCAGCGATCCGCCCGACGTCGCCGGAGGCGAGCCGGCCGTACAGGCTTTCGGGATCCGTGTAGCTCACTGCCCGCCCCCCAGGCCCATCATCAGCTTCCGCAGCGCCGCCGTGTGATCGTCTTCCATGCGCTGGTAGGAGTCGGCGTTCGACACGAGCCCCTCCGCCGCGTCATTGATCCAGGCGGAGCCGCGCTGGAGGTCCTGGGCGTGCGTGCCGACGAACCCGGACAACGCCGTCGCGAACTCGGCGGCGGCGTCCACCTCGCCGAGCGCTCCCGCGTCGAGCCTGAGCATCGAGATCATCTCCGCTGCCTCGCGCACCGCGTTGGAGCCGTTGCCGAACTCCTTGGACGCGGTGCGCAGCAGGTCGGGCTCAACGCCGAACATCGCCACCCCCTGTAGGTCCTCGATCACTGCGACGCGAATGCATCATCTCCGGTTCCCTGCTCCCCCGTGAACGGTTTCGGGCACGATGTCGCTCATGGTGCAGACAGGGTGGACGGCCGAGCGGTGGACCGCTGTGTTCATCGAGCAGGCCGAGTTGTTCCGCAAGGCAGTGGCAGACGCGGACCCGGCGGCCGACGTGCCGACGCGCCCCGGCTGGACCGTTCAGGACCTGGTCATCCACGTCGGGCGCTTCCTGGAGACCTCCACCGAGTACCTGCGCACCGGCAGCCGCAACCCGATCAAGCCGACGCCCCCGCCCGCCGGACTCGCGCCGCTCGAGTACCTCGACCTGCAGGTCGTCGCGGCGAGCGAGATCCTGACCGCGGTGCCGGGCAACCGGCCGGTGTGGACCTTCTCGCCGTCCGCGCCCGACCTGGCGTGGGTGTGGCACCGCCGGATCGCCCACGAGACGGTGCTGCGGCGGTACGACGCGCAGACCGTCGTCCGTCAGGTCGGTGCCACGGACGCGGACCTCTGCGTCGACGGCATCGACGAGGTGCTGACCACGATCGTCGCGGCGAAGCTCGACGGCGACTCCCCGCATGACGTGACGGGCACCGCCGTGGTCCGGTCGACCGATGTGCCGGAGTCCTGGCTGATCTCCCTCGCGGCGGGCGAGGTGCCCGACGTCCGTGCCGCCGCCCCAGGGGAAGAGGGCGACGCACTGGTGACCGGGGCGGCCGAACTCGTCTACTTCTGGCTCTGGGACAGGATGAAGCTCAAGGAGATGGCAGGAGACCAGCGCGTGCTGGACGTTCTTCGCGTGGGACGGGGGCACTGATGCGCAAGCTCGCGATGGTGGTGCTCGGCTGCCTGCTGCTCGCCGGGTGTGCGGCGAACTGGGAGGACGCAGAGGTCCGGTACAAGGTCGTCTCGCAGGAGAACAAGTCCGTGACGGAGTACTTCAACCTGGAGTTGGTGGGTGAAGCGCCGAAGGGGGCGTTGGAACCTGACCAGCTCAAGCGCAAGCTCGTGTCGACGGATCGGGCCGAAGGCGCCCAGGTCGGCGACGAGGTGCTCTGCCAGGTCAGGCAGAAGAAGGGGAGCGCGTTCGAGGACTCGAACGTCTCGACCAGTCTCCTGGGCTGCAAGAAAGCATGAGGCTCGAGATCGGCGGGGTGCTCGTGGCCGCGTGCCTGGTGCTGACCGGCTGTGCCGCGTCCTGGCAGCAGGAGCTACGGTACAAGATCGTTTCGGTGGACAACGACACCCCGACCGAGTACTTCAGGCTCGAGCTGGTGGGCGACCCGCCCGAGGATGCGCTGGAAGCCGAACAGTTGAAGTGGCACTTCGAGTCGACCGCGGCGATCAAAGGCGCCCAGATCGGTGACGAGGTCCTCTGCTCGGTCGACCAGGAGAAGGGCAACGCGTTCGGGAACTCGAACGTCGTGACGCACCTGAAGAACTGTAAAAAGGCTTGATGCGGAAGACCATCGCGGCGTTACTCGGCTGCCTCGCCCTGACCGGTTGCTCCTCCGACTGGCAGGGCGAGACCGCCTTCAAGGTCGCCGAGTTCTACGACCACCAGCTCCCCGACGGCGCCACCGAGAAGCGCGTCAAGCTCGACCCCGTCGGCTCCCCGCCGCAGGACGCCGAACCCGATCACCTGAAGGGCTTGTCGGTCCTGGAACACGAGATCGTCGGCGCGGTCGGCGTCGAGGACGGTGTGGTCTGCCTCGCACGGCACGAGTCGGGTGAGACGAAGATCAGCGGCTGCAAGAAGTCCTGAAGTGGGCCGAAGGCATGAGTTTCATCACCTCACCAGGGGTCTGGAGGGGGTAGTTCCCCGGTAGCTCCACTTACACTCGGAGGCGCAGCCAGCCCCATCGTGAGGGAGCCAATTCGGTGGTCGACGACCATTCCCAGTCCGAACAGGAACCCCGTGAGGAGTGTGGCGTCTTCGGCGTCTGGGCTCCGGGTGAAGACGTCTCCAAGCTGACCTACTACGGCCTCTACGCCCTGCAGCACCGCGGCCAGGAGGCGGCGGGCATCTCCGTCGGCGACGGGTCGCAGGTCGTCGTCTTCAAGGACCTCGGGCTCGTCAGCCAGGTCTTCGACGAGCAGGTGCTGCAGTCGCTCAAGGGCCACGTGGCCGTCGGGCACTGCCGCTACTCCACCACCGGGTCCACGACCTGGGAGAACGCGCAGCCGACGTTCCGCACCACGGCGGCCGGCAGCGGGCTGAGCCTCGGCCACAACGGCAACCTCGTGAACACGGCCGAGCTGCTGGAGAAGGCGAAGTCCCTCGGCATCAGCAGCCGCAACGGCGCCACGACGGACTCGGACATCCTCACCGCGCTGCTCGCCCACGCGGCGGCGGACAAGGGCATCGAGCAGGCCGCGCTGGAGCTGCTGCCCACGGTCCGGGGCGCGTACTGCCTCACGTTCTCCGACGAGTCGACGCTGTACGCGGCGCGCGACCCGCACGGCGTCCGCCCGCTGGTGCTCGGCCGGTTGGAACGCGGCTGGGTCGTGGCGAGCGAGACCGCCGCCCTCGACATCGTCGGCGCGAGCTTCGTGCGCGAGGTCGAGCCCGGCGAGCTCATCGCGATCGACGAGGACGGGCTGCGGTCCACCCGGTTCGCGACGCCCGAGCCCAAGGGCTGCATCTTCGAGTACGTCTACCTGGCGCGTCCCGACACGACGATCTCCGGGCGCGGTGTGCACGCCACGCGCGTCGAGATCGGCCGCCGGCTCGCCAAGGAGCACCCGGTCGAGGCAGACCTGGTCATCCCCGTGCCGGAGTCCGGCACGCCCGCGGCCATCGGGTACGCGCAGGCCAGCGGCATCCCGTACGGGTCGGGCCTGGTCAAGAACGCCTACGTCGGCCGGACGTTCATCCAGCCGTCGCAGACCATCCGCCAGCTCGGCATCCGGCTCAAGCTGAACCCGCTGCGCGACGTCATCCGCGGCAAGCGCCTGGTCGTCGTGGACGACTCGATCGTGCGCGGCAACACCCAGCGCGCGCTCGTGCGCATGCTGCGCGAGGCCGGTGCGCTCGAGGTCCACGTCCGGATCGCGTCGCCGCCCGTCAAGTGGCCGTGCTTCTACGGCATCGACTTCGCCTCGCGGGCCGAGCTCATCGCCAACGGCCTGGACGACGACGGCATCCGCCGCTCGGTCGGCGCGGACTCGCTCGGGTACGTGTCGCTGGAGCAGCTCGTCGCGGCCACCGAACAGCCCAAGACGCGGCTCTGCTCGGCGTGCTTCGACGGCGAGTACCCGATCGAACTGCCGCAGGACGCGCTCATCGGCAAGCACCTGCTCGAGGGCCTCAAGGGAGTCTCGGGCTCGGCGGCTCCCGTCCTGCCGAACGGCTATGGTGCCGAAGACGCCCTGCGTCGCCCCTAGGCACCCAGATCCAAGTGGAAGAAGTTGACGTGACCGACAGCGCCAAGGCCACCTACGCCGCCGCCGGAGTCAGTATCGCCGCAGGTGACGAGGCGGTGGAGAAGCTCAAGCCGTGGGCGGCCAAGGCGCACCGGCCCGAGGTGCTCGGCGGCATCGGTGGCTTCGCCGGCCTGTTCCAGCTCAAGCTCGACCGCTGGAAGGAGCCGATCCTGGCGTCCTCCACGGACGGCGTCGGCACCAAGATCGCGATCGCCCAGGCGCTCGACAAGCACGACACCGTCGGCATCGACCTGGTCGCCATGATCGTGGACGACCTGGTCGTCTGCGGTGCCGAGCCGCTGTTCGTGCAGGACTACATCGCGGTCGGCAAGGTCGTCCCGGACCGGATCGCGTCACTGGTCAAGGGCATCGCCGAGGGCTGCGTCCAGGCCGGTTGCGCGCTGCTCGGCGGCGAGACCGCGGAGCACCCCGGCCTGATGGGCGACGACGACTACGACATCTCCGGCACGGGCGTCGGCGTGGTCGAGCAGTCGAAGCTGCTCGGTCCCGACCGCGTCCGCGACGGCGACGTCGTGATCGCCATGGGTTCGTCCGGCCTGCACTCGAACGGCTACTCGCTCGCCCGGCACGTGCTGCTGGAGATCGCGCGGATGCCGCTCGAGGGCCACGTCGAGGAGTTCGGCCGCACCCTCGGCGAGGAGATGCTGGAGCCGACCAAGATCTACGCCAAGGACTGCCTGGCGCTGATCGCCGAGACCGAGGTGCGCGGGTTCTCCCACGTCACCGGTGGCGGTCTGGCCGCGAACCTCGCCCGCGTGCTGCCCGAGGGCCTGCACGCGACGCTCGACCGCGGCACCTGGACGCCCGCGCCGGTGTTCCAGCTCATCGCCCAGCGCGGCCGCGTGGAGCGCGAGGAGATGGAGAAGGCGTTCAACATGGGCGTCGGCATGGTCGCCGTCGTGGCGCCCGAGGACGTCGACCGCGCGCTGGCCGTGCTCACCGCCCGCCACGTGCCGGCGTGGGTGCTCGGCGAGATCACGAAGTCCGACGAGAGCGGTGCCGCGCTCGTTGGCGATCACCCGCGTTTCTGAGGCAACCTCCTGACTCGGTCGCCGCGTACTAAGCGGCGACCGAGGAGGGGCACTTGGACCGGGACCGCGAGTTCGGGGAGTTCGTCGACGCACGCGCTCTCGTCATGCGCCGCACGGCATACCTGCTGTGCGGCGACTGGCACCGCGCCGAGGACATCGTCCAGCAGGCGCTGATCAAGATGTACGTGGCCTGGTCGCGCGTCCGCAAGGACAGCGTCGACGCCTACGCCCGCAAGGTGCTGGTGCGCACCGCCATCGACGAGACCCGGCGCGGGTTCTTCCAGCGCGAACGCATCGTGGACGCCGTGCCCGAGTCCGCCGTCACGGACGCGACGACGGACCTCGACCTGCGCCGCGCGCTCGACGCGTTGCCGGCCGGGCAACGCGCCGTCGTCGTGCTGCGGTACTGGGAGGACCTGAGCATCACCGAGACCGCCCGCATCCTCGGCAGGACGGAGGGCACGGTGAAGAGCCAGGCCGCCAAGGGCCTCGCGGCGTTGCGCGACCTGCTGGAGAACGAGCCGGTGTCGCGGATCTACACCTCCGAGGTGATCCGCAAGGGCCGGACCAAGCTCGTCCGCCGCCGCAGCGCCATCGCGGGAGCGCTGGTGTTCGTGCTGCTGGCCGGCGTGGGCACGGGCGGGTACTTCGCCAGGCCGCACGAGACCTCGTCCCCGGCGACGTCCGAGGACTCGAACTCCGGCGGCGTCGCCGACCGCAACGCCCAGCTCACGGCGGTGCTGAGGAACGGCTACCGCTTGCCGCCGGGCGTGACGGCCGAGGACGTCCCCGAGATCGACGCCAAGGCGTTCGTGTTCTTCACCCGCGAGAACACCAACACCCCGGACGGCTTCCGGCGCGCCGTGGCGAGGCTGCGGGACTCGAGCGGTGTGGGTGGCTTCGCGATCAAGCTCGCCCCCAGCAAGCCCGCGGACCTCGACTTCATGTGCGAGGAACCGGTGTGCCGGGTGGAGGAGCGCAACGGCGTCAAACTGCGCATCAGCCAGTTCACGTTCCCCGGTGAGGGCGCGCGGACCCTCGGTGTCCAGGCCGTGCGTCCGGACGGCACGACCGTCACGGTCCACACCGACAACCTCGGCAGCTTCAGCAACGGCATCTGGGGCGAGCCCAACCTCGGCGGCGCTCGGCAGCGCGACATGCCGGTGCTCGACGCCGAGGAGCTGATAAAGATCGCGACACTTCCGGGCCTGACCTTCTAACCTGGAGGCATGAACGACGTGACCGTGACTCGGACGCTGGTGCTGCCGGCGTCCGAGCTGCGCGAACGTTTTTCCAGGTCAGGTGGGCCGGGCGGGCAGGGGGTGAACACGGCGGACAGCCGTGTGGAGCTCTCGTTCGACCTGGCTGCCTCGCCGTCGGTCCCCGACCACCTGAAGGCCAGGATGCTCGATCGGCTGGCCGGCCGGCTCGTCGACGGCGTCCTCACGATCGCCGCGTCGGAGCACCGCGCGCAGCTGCAGAACCGCGCCGCCGCCCGCGAACGCCTCGCCGCGGTCCTGCGCGCGGCCGCCGCTCCGCCACCGCCGGTGCGCAGGCCGACGAAGCCCACCAGGGGCTCGAAGGAACGCCGCATCGCGGGCAAGAAGCGCCGCGCGGAGACCAAGCGCGGTCGTTCAGGCTCCTGGGACTAGTCCGTAGATCCGTTCGGGCCGCCCGGTTCCGCCGTACCGCAACCGGACCTCGGCCCGTCCCGTCGACACGAAGTGCTCCAGGTACCGCCGCGCGCTCACCCGCGCCACCCCGGTCGACGACGCGCACTCCGAGGCCGACAGCCCGTCCGGGTGCGCCCGCAGCGCGTTCTCCACGAGCCGCGCGGTCTCCGGCGTCAACCCCTTGGGCAGCAACGGTTTCGAGGTCGGCCGCGCGCCGAACACCTGGTCCACGTCCGCCTGCCCGGCCGACGCCAGACCGTGCAGCTTCTCCCGCAACGACGCGAAGTGCGCCAACTGGTCCCGCAGTGCCGAGTAGTCGAACGGCTTGATCAGGTAGTGCAGCACGCCCCCGCGCATCGCACTGCGCACGGTGTCGACGTCCGTCGCGGCCGTGATCACGATGACGTCCACGTCCTCGTTGGCGCGCAACGACTTCAGCACCTCCAGGCCGGTGACGTCCGGCAGGTAGACGTCGAGCAGCACCAGGTCGGGCTTCAACGACGCGACCAGCTTCAACGCGTCACCGCCGGTGTGCGCGACCCCGACGACCTCGAACCCCTCGGTGCGCGCGACGTACCCGCTGTGCACCTTGGCCACCATGAAGTCGTCGTCGACGACCAGCACCCGGATCACCAGGGCAGCCTTGCCGTGAAGACCGAGCCGGACACGGTCACCGAACCGCCGCGTCGCAGGCACGCCCGGCGGATCAGCGCGAGCCCGATGCCGCGTTCGCCGTGCGAAGCCGCCTTGGTCGTGAACCCGTGGCGGAACACCTCTTCCACGAGTTCCGGTGCCACCCCGGGACCGGAGTCGCGCACCACGACCTGGACCTCGTCGTCCAACTGCACCACACCCACCTCGATCCACTTCCCCGAACCGCCGGCGCTGGGCGAGCTCAGCGCGTCCAACGCGTTGTCGACGAGATTTCCCAGCACCATCACCAGATCCGCGGACAACGCCTCGTCGACCCTGCCCAGCACGCTGTCCGGACCCAGCCGCAGCGCCGTGCCGCGTTCGGCGGCGAGCGACGCCTTGGCGATCAGCAGCGCGGCCACGGCGGGATCGCCGATCGACGAGCCGACCTCGGTCCGCCACTGGTCCTGCGCCGAGCTGATCTGGTGAATGTAGTGGGTGACCTCGTCGTACTCCTTCAACGAGATCAGGCCGGCGATGGTGTGCAGCCGGTTCGCGAACTCGTGCGCCTGCGCCCGCAACGTGTCCGTCGCGTGCTGCGAGGCGTCGAGTTCGTGTTGCAGGGCAAGGAGTTCCGTGCGGTCGCGCATCGTCACGACCGCGCCCTCGCCGCCGTCGATCGGCATGCGGTTCAACGTCAGCACGACACCCTGCCGCAGCACGAGCTGGTCGACGCCGGTGGAACGGCCGGTCAGCACGTCCCGCAGCCGTTCGTTGAGCTCCAGCTCCTCGACCGACCGCCCGACGGCGTCCTCCGGCAGCGCCAGCAGGTCGCTCGCGTGGTCGTTGACCAGCGTGATCCGGTTCTGCCCGTCGAGGCCGACCACGCCCTCGCGGATGCCGTGCAGCAACGCCTCGCGGTTCTCGACCAGCGCGGTGATCTCGTGCGGCTCCAGCCCGAGCGTCTGGTTCTTCACCCGTCTCGCCAGCAGCAACGACCCGGTGACGCCGATGATCAGCGCGATCGCCAGGTAGCGCAGCACGTCGACGGGCTGCTCCAGCGCGCCGGCGAAGATGCCGGGGTCCTCCGCGCCCGCGATCACCATGCCGTTGACCTGGCGGCTCGTCGGGTCGAACACCGGCACGTGCGCCTCGATCGAGTCACCGATCGTGCCCGTCCAGGACCGGCCCCCCAGGGCGGTCTCGCGGGTGTCCAAAGTGGTCCCGATCTGCGCCGGGTCCGGCGACGCGATCACGAGCCGCTTCTCGTTGAGGATCAGCACGTAGGAGGCACCGGACAGGCTGCGCGCGGTCTCGGCGGGCGCGGACAGCAGCCGCCAGTTGCCCATCTCCTCCTGGACCAGCGTGTTCGCGGCGACCGTCTCGGCGACCGAGAGCATCCGGCGTTCCTCGTTGGAGCGAAAGTTGCTGCCCGTCTGGACGACTGTCAGCGCGCCCACCGCGCACAGCAGCAACGTGACGACTACCAGTTGCCAGGCGAGGAGCTGACTGGCCAGGGATCGGCGGCGACGCATGTGACCTCCCGTGACCAGAAAGACCGAAAGAAACCTTAAAAGCGCAAGAGCGACATCCAGGTTTACACGAGTGCAACATGTCCAACCACGCGGACGAGAGGCGGGGATCACAGTGTCGGTGAAGGTGTGGGTGGCGGTGGCGGCGGCGTTGCTCGCCGTCCTGCTCGTGCCACCGCTGCTGACGCCGGGTGCGGACAGCGGCGAGACGAACCAGGTGCGGGCGTTGCGGGTGCTGGTCCCGAACGCGCCCGGCGGCGGGTACGACATCACCGCGCGCACGGCGGCGAAGGCCATGGAGGACGCCGACCTGCTGCGCAACGCCGAGGTGTTCAACCTCCCCGGCGCGGGCGGCACGGTCGGGCTCGGCCGCACGGTCGGCGAGCGCGGCAACGGCAAGCTGATCATGTCGATGGGGCTGGGCGTCGTCGGCGCGGTGTACACGAACAAGTCGCCGAACTCGCTGCTCGACACCACCCCGATCGCGAAGCTGATCGAGGAACCGGACATCGTCGTGGTCGCGAAGGACTCGCCGTACACGTCGATGCAGCAGCTCGTCGACGCCTGGAAGGCGAACCCCGGCACCGTGACGGTCGGCGGCGGTTCGGCTCCCGGCGGCCCGGACCACCTGGCGCCGATGCTGATCGCCAAGGCCGTGGGCCTGGAGCCGAAGTCGGTGAACTACATCCCGTTCGACGGTGGCGGTGAGCTGCTGGCGTCCGTGCTGGGCGGCAAGGTCGCGTTCGGCGTCTCGGGCGTCGGCGAGTACCGCGACCAGATCCAGGCCGGCACGTTGCGGGTGCTCGCGGTGACGAGCAAGGACCGCATCGACGGCATCGACGCGCCGACGCTCAAGCAGTCCGGTGTGGACGTCGAGTTCACCAACTGGCGCGGCATCGTCGCTCCTCCCGGCATCTCGCCGACGGACAAGGCGAAGCTCGTCGAGGTGTTCCAGAACCTGCAGCGCACGCCGCAGTGGGCCGAGGCCCTGCAGCGCAACGGCTGGACGGACGCCTTCGCGCCGGGAGACGAGTTCAGGACCTTCCTGGAGAACGAGAACAAGCGGGTGGCAACGGTGCTCAAGGACTTGGGGCTGGCATGACGACCGTGACTTCGAAGCCGGAGGAACGCCGGAGCTGGCTCCGCGACCACTCCGAACTGGGCATCTGCGCCCTGCTGGTCGTGCTCGCCGTGCTGGTGCTCACCGACGCGCTGCGCATTCCCACGGACTTCGCCCAGCGCGGTCCCGTCGGCCCGAAGGCCGTGCCGATCGTGGTCGGCGTCGCGTTGCTGGTCGTCGCCGCGCTGCTGGCCCGCGACGTGCTGCGTGGTGGCCGCGGTGAGGCGGAGGGCGGCGAGGACGTCGACCTGTCGGCACCCGCCGACTGGCGCACGGTCCTGCTGCTGTGCGGGGCGTTCCTCGCGAACGCCGTGCTGATCGGCGTGGTCGGGTTCCCGATCTCCGGCGCGATCCTGTTCTGGGGCGCGGCCTACGCGCTCGGCAGCCGCAACCTGGTGCGCGACCCGTTGCTCGCGGCCGGTATGTCGATCTTCACCTTCCTGGTGTTCAACAACCTGCTCGGCGTCCCCCTGCCCGGTGGCCCGTTGATGGAGGTGTTCTAGGTGGAACAACTGCTCGACGGCTTCGCCACGGCGCTGACGCCGACACACCTGCTGCTCGCCGCGATCGGCGTGCTGCTCGGCACCGCGATCGGTGTCCTGCCGGGCATCGGCCCGGCCATGGCGGTGGCGCTGCTGCTGCCCGTCACCTACGGCATGGAGCCGACCGGCGCGTTCATCATGTTCGCGGGCATCTACTACGGCGGCATGTTCGGCGGCTCGACCACGTCGATCCTGCTGAACACACCGGGTGAGAGCGCCGCGGTCGTGGCCGCGTTCGAGGGCAATCCCATGGCCCGCAAGGGCCGGGGTGCGCAAGCGCTTGCCGCCGCTGCCATCGGCCACTTCACCGGCGGCATCATCGGCACGATCCTGATCGTCCTGCTGGCGCCGTTCGTGGCCAAGCACGCCGTCGACATCGGCGCGCCCGACCTGTTCGCCGTGATGGTGCTGGCGTTCATCGCGGTCACCTCGGTGCTCGGCGCCTCCCGCATCCGCGGCTTCGCGTCGTTGCTCATCGGTCTCACGCTCGGCCTGGTCGGCCTCGACGAGATGACCGGCCAGCAGCGCCTCACGTTCGGCTCGCTGCACCTGGCCGACGGCATCGACATCGTCGTGGTCGCGGTCGCCCTGTTCGCGGTCGGCGAGGCCCTGTGGGTCGCGGCCCACCTGCGCCGCAAGCCGTTCGAGCCGATCCCCGTCGGACGTCCGTGGCTGTCTCGCGCGGACCTGAAGCGCACCTGGAAGCCGTGGCTGCGCGGTCCGGCGATCGGCTTCCCGTTCGGCGCGATCCCGGCCGGCGGCGCGGAGATCCCGACCTTCCTGTCGTACGTGACGGAGAAGCGGCTCTCCAAGCACAAGGACGAGTTCGGCAAGGGCGCCATCGAGGGCGTGGCGGGTCCGGAGTCCACGGCGTCCGCCTCCGCGGCGGGCACCCTGGTCACGATGCTGACGCTCGGCCTGCCGACCACGGCGGTCGCGGCGGTCATGCTCGCGGCGTTCCAGCAGTACGGCATCCAGCCCGGCCCGCTGCTGTTCCAGCGCGAGTCCGGCCTGGTGTGGGCGTTGATCGCGTCGCTGTTCATCGGCCTGACGCTGCTGCTGGTGCTGAACCTGCCGCTGGCGCCGCTGTGGGCGAAGCTGCTGCGCATCCCGCGGCCGTACCTCTACGCGGGCATCCTGTTCTTCGCCTCGGTCGGTGCCTACGCGGTCAACGCGGACATCTTCGACCTGCTGCTGATGTTCGTGATCGGCCTGCTGGGCTTCGCGATGCGGCGCTACGGCCTGCCGGTGCTGCCCGCGATCATCGGCGTGATCCTCGGCCCGGCCGCGGAACAGCAGATGCGCCGCTCGCTGCAGCTCTCGGACGGCTCGCTGACCGGCCTGGTCAACAGCCCGATGGCGATCATCGTCTACGTCGTCATCCTGGTGATCCTGTTCTTCCCGCTGATCAAGAAGTTCCTGCCGAAGCCGCCCGCCGCGGTGACCGAGGAACGCGAGAAGGTCGACGCCTAAAAGATCTTCGAAGTTTTTCCGGGAGTTTCGGGGAGATCCGCCCCGCACCGCGCACGTACCTCGCGCAAGGCCCAACGCCTTCGGAGGGAAGTGCACGATGAGGAAGCTGTTTCTCCTGGCCCTGACCATGATCGGCCTGGCGGCGGGTGTGCTGAGCGCACCCGCCGCCAGTGCCGCTCCCGCCCCCATGACGCCGTGGTCGCGGTGCGGGGCCGGGCAGGCGCCGACCTACACCGCCACCAAGTGGGTGCACGGCACGACGTACCTGACGCCCGCGCCGTTCGCCCTCGAACCCGGTGACGTCATCCACGTCAGCGCCACCGGCACGATCAACACCGGCGGCTGGTCCGGCAGCCACGGCCCGGCCGGCAACTCCACGATCACCTGGGGCGGCAACTGGCCGCACCAGGGCGGCCGTGCCTACTCGCTCTACGGGAAGTTCCGCAGCAACAACACGAAGTTCCTCGCCGCGAACACCGGCTGCCTCGACCCGGCGAGCTACTACTCCACCGGCGCCGACACCATCGACCTCGGCATCAACGACGAGAACCTGTCCGACAACACCGGCGGCTTCACCGTCACCATGCGCGTCTACCGCAACCTGGTGAAGGACGGCGGTTTCGAACGGCAGCCGAACCGCGGCGTCTCCGCACCGTGGACCGCGGAAGGCCCCGACCACAAGGGCGTCGACATCCGCCTCGGCTATGCCAACTCCGGCGGCAACAACGCCTTCATCCGCACCGGTTCCCGCAACTGGAACGCGGTCACGCAGTACGTTCCGCTTCGCCCGTACGCCTCGTACCGGATGCGCGTCTTCCTCCGCACCTCGGCGGTCTTCGGCGCGGGCTACCTCGGCGTGCGCGGTGCGTCCGCCGGCCTGGTCGAACGGCCGTACGGCGTCGTGAACGGCTACCAGGAACACACCATCGACTTCAGCACCGGCGCGAGCGGCGCGGTGACGGTCTTCCTCGGCTACTGGGCTCCCGGCACGGACTCATGGGTCCAAATGGATGATTTCGCGATTTATCCGGCCTGATCAGAGCTCTGCGCCCCGGGCCGCCCGGCCCGGGGCGCGTAATGCCGCCGCCGCAGGAAGAGATGGTGTCGTTGATGGCCGACGAAGACTTAGTCACCCGGCTCCGGGCAGGCGAAGGCGCCGCCCGGCACGAACTGTTCGCCCGCTGCCAGAACAAGTTGCGCCCGTACTTCCGCAAGCGGGCGCCGAACCCCCAGGACGTGGATGACCTCGTCAGCGAGGTCGTGGTCCGCGCGCTGGAGGGGATCCGCAACGGCCAGCAGCCGCAGGTGCTCGACGCGTGGCTGGTCGGCATCGCGTGGAACCTGTTGAAGGACCGGTACTCCGAGGACGTCCGCCGAGACGCTCGTGAGGTGCCGGACAGCCCGGCCGACGACGTCGACATCGCCGAGCTGATGAGCCGCGCCGAGCTGCTGAGGGTGCTCGACGTGGCGTTGGAAGGCCTGAAACCCGCGCTGCGGCATGTGATGACGACGCACGTGCGGCTGACGTTGCAGAACGACCACTTGGTGGTCGGCGGTGAGCTCGCCATCGCGTTGGACGTCCCGAAGAGCCAGGCAGACCGCCAGTTGCAACGCGCTCGGCAGGCGACGTACGAGGCCATCGCCTCGTACGTGCTGACCCGCGTCGGCCGAAGGCAGTGCGCCGCACTGGACGCGCTGGTCACCGGCCCGTTCGACGCCAAGCTGTCTGCCGGGGTGATCAAGCACGCGACGGGGTGCGCGGCGTGCGAGGCGCACCTGAAGGAAGCACGGGACTACAGCCGTTGGGCGCTCGGACCTGGGCTCGTCGGATTGGCCGAGGACGACGAGAACAAGCGCACGCTCATCGCGTTCTTCAGCCGTGGCGGCGATTTCGCCGTGGGACGGACGAGCGTGCTGGGCTCCATCACGACCCGCGTGGCCACCATTCCCGGCGTGGACGCCGTCGTGCGCGTGGTGCAGGAGAACCCCGTCGTGGCACGGGTGGTGGCCGGCGGCGTCGGACTGGCGGCGGCCGCCGTGATCGCGCTCCTCACGGCGGCCGACAGCACCCGCCCCGACGAGATCGCCCTGCCGGGGCCGACCGGAACCACCTCCAGTGCACCGG
Source organism: Lentzea sp. NPDC003310 (assembly GCF_040610935.1). Lineage (NCBI taxonomy): Bacteria > Bacillati > Actinomycetota > Actinomycetes > Pseudonocardiales > Pseudonocardiaceae > Lentzea > Lentzea sp. NPDC003310. The sequence goes on along the minus strand of NZ_JBEXNC010000010.1, from coordinate 290,781 downwards.
TTTCCACGACCGACCAACCCGCGGTGACCACCACGACGACCGCGGTCAGCGGGACGGCCGTGCCCACCACGACGGTCCCGAGGGGCGCGCCGCTCGTCGCCGTGACCACCGCGGTGACCAAGGCGCCGACGTCCACGGCCACCTCGACTTCTTCCAGCCCCACCACGACGTCCACGACCGCCACGACGAACCCGCCGCCACCTCCTCCACCTCCACCTCCGCCGCCACCCGCGAAGTGGGCGTTCGCGCGGATCGACCAGACCACCGCGCCGCTCGGCCAGGAGACCGCCGTCCTGGGTGCGTGGCAGTGGGGCACCACGAGTTCCACGACCGTGGTGCGCGAGGACACCGGCGTCTACCGGGTGCGGATGCCCGGCGCGGCCTCGCCGACGGCGCTCGCGCACGTCACGGTCACGTACTACCAACTGGCCAACCCGGTCGGCTGTGTCGTGCGGGACAACAGGTCCGAGGGCGCGGACCAGGTCGTGCTGGTGGCGTGCCACGAACGTGCGGCCGCCCGCGACCTGCGCTTCACGGTCCTGCTGGCCGAACCGGACGGCCGGTCCACCGTCCGCCCCGGCGACCCGGTCCGCGTCCTCGGCCCCGGCCGTTACGAGGTCGACGTAGCAGGGTCGTTGCGCGGCAACGGGTACGCGCAGGTCACCCCGTACTCGCCGGACGCCGTCCGCTGCCAGCCCGGTGGCGTCCGGCCCACCGCGACCGGCGCGGCGATCACCGTCCGCTGCACGGGCGAGAGCCGGTTCGCGCTGACGTACACGGAGAACGGACCGCTGGCCGGTGGGATCGGCGCGTACGCCCAGACCGCGGGCACCTCGACGGACCTGCGCGTCGACCCGGCCCGCTCGTACAACAGCACGGGCGGCGCGATGACGTTGCAGCGCTGGGGTCCCGGCCAGTACCTCGTGCTGGTGAAGGGCGTCGGGCTGCAGGGCGGCACGGTGCAGGCCGGTGCCACCGAGACCGGGTACTGCCACGCGATGAACTGGTCGTCGTACCCCGCGCCGATCAACGACGTGTGGGTGACCGTGCAGTGCGTGGACGACGCGGGTGCGATCGCCGACCTGCCGTTCGGCGTGGCGGTGCTGCGGCCTCCGCTCGCGGCCGGAGAGCAGGTCGGACCGTTGCGGCCCAAGGACCCTGGCGTGCACGGTCCCGGCGACCAGTGGGGGTACGTGCAGGTGCAGTGGCCGTCCACGCCGATCGGTGTGCCGACGCAGATGCACCCGTACTGGCAGTGGTCGACGTGGGCGGGCCGGCTCGGCGACAACGACTCGTGGTGGTCGCGCAAGGTCACCGTGATCCGGGAGGACATCGGCGAGTACCTGGTGCGCATGCCGGGACTCGGGTCGCAGCAGGCGGTTCCGCACGTCACCGCGTACTCGACGCTCGCGGACCACTGCGTCGTGCGCGACCACCGGGTCGACGGGATCGACGGGCTGGTCGGCGTGAACTGCTACGGCAACCTGAGGGCGCCGAAGGACGTGTCGTTCCACCTGTTCCTCGGCGTGCCGAAGTCGGGTTCGGTGACGTCGGACCAGGCGACGAGGACCGGCGTCGGCACGTACGACGTGACGGTTCCGGCCCCGGAGGCGGGTTTCGCGAAGGTGACCCCGCTCGGCGACGGGTCGGCGCGCTGCGGCCACGACGGCGGCGTCGCGACGGGCGGCCAGGTGCGCTTCCAGGTGATCTGCGACCGCGACACCCGCTGGCGGCTGAGCCACGTGCAGGGCACCGGCCTGCACCAGGACCCGTCCGCGCCCGCCGCGTACTTCACGGCCACCGGGGCGGGGCAGGTCGTCCGCTCGTTCGGCGAGGTGCCCGAAATCGTGCGCGTCTCGGCCGGGCGATACGAGGTGAAGTACCCGACGCTCGGGCACCCGGTCGTCTGGCCCGCGGACGTCGTGCAGGTGACGACCCTCGGCTCGGCGCGCACGTGCACACCGGTCGGGCTGAACTCGTACGGCACCGCCCGCACCGTCACGCTGACCGTGCGCTGCTTCGACCAGGCGGGACTGCCGGCCGACTCGGACTTCGGCGTCGCCTACGTGCGAAGACCGTGACGTGGAGGAGGCCCGCGGGTGTCGCACCCGCGGGCCTCTTTCGTTTCAATACCTGAGCAGGTACGCCCACGACCCGACCGACTGGTGTCGGCCACCGGTCGCGCACCGGCCGTTCGGACCGCTGGCAGCGCTGTGGAAGAGCACGCTGCAGTTCGCGCACGACCGCCAGCCGAGCTGGTGCCGCAGGCCGGGCACCTGTGGCTCGAACTCGACCAGGTAGTACCAGGACTTGCTGATGGCGTAGCTGGAGATCCGGTGCCCGTTGGGGTCGCCGGCGCAGCGCCCGGCCGTGCCGCCGGACCACCACAGGCTCTGGCAGGCGGCGCACGACCGCCAGTCGCCCTGGCCCGCGCCACCGTCGGACTGCACCTTCACCTGGTAGTCGAAGCTGCCGTCCTTCGTGTGGTGGCCGCCCGCCGGGCACGGGATCGCGTACGGCGTGTTGGGCCACCACAGCGACTGGCACTTCGGGCACGAGGCCCAGCCGGTCTGCGCCGCCGCCGCGGGGCCGGTCGTGGCGAGGTGGGCGGCCACGGCGAGCGTGGCCGCGCCGATGACCTGTCGTCGGTTGAACATCGGGGAGTCCCCTTTCCGTTGCGGTACACCCCGTAGGTGGCGCGACGGACGGAGATCTCCCCGATTTTCAGCCGTGGGTCGGAAATCCCAGGTTGACGCCGTGCTGCTGCGGCCACCGCGCCGTCACGGCCTTGGCCCGCGTGTAGAACTTCACGCCCTCGGCACCGTGCACGTGCGTGTCGCCGAACAGCGAGTCCTTCCAACCGCCGAACGAGTAGTAGGCCATCGGCACGGGGATCGGCACGTTGATGCCGACCATGCCGACCTGCACCCGCCGCTGGAACTCCCGCGCCGCCAGTCCGTCGCCGGTGTAGATCGCCGTGCCGTTGCCGTACTGGTTGGCGTTGACCAGCTCCAACGCGTCCTCGAACGTCTCCGCGCGCACGACCGACAGCACCGGCCCGAAGATCTCGTCGGTGTAGATCGTCATGTCGCGCGTGACGTGGTCGAACAACGTGGGCGCCAGCCAGAACCCGTCCGCGTGCCCCTCAGGCGCGTGCCCGCGGCCGTCGACCACGAGCGTCGCCCCGGCAGACTCACCAGCGTCCACATAGGACTTCACCCGGTCCCGGTGCACACCGGTGACCAACGGTCCCATCTGCGCCGCCGGATCGGTGCCGGGCAGCACGGACGGGTGCAGGTCTCGGGTGCGTGAGGCGATCTTCTCGACCAGCTCGTCCCCGGTGTCCCCGACAGCCACCACGACCGAAATCGCCATGCAGCGTTCGCCGGCAGAGCCGTAGCCGGCGGAGACAGCAGCGTCGGCCGCCACGTCCAGGTCCGCGTCGGGCAGCACCACCATGTGGTTCTTGGCCCCGCCCAACGCCTGCACGCGCTTCCCCGCCGCCGTGCCGCGCGAATAGACGTGCCGCGCGATCGGCGTCGAGCCGACGAACGACGCGGCGGCGACGTCCGGGTGGTCGAGCAGCGCGTTGACCGCGAACGCGTCACCCTGCAGCACGTTCAGCACACCGTCGGGCAGCCCGGCCTCCTGGAACAGCTCGGCCAACCTGATCGAGGCCGACGGGTCGCGCTCGGAAGGCTTGAGCACGAACGTGTTCCCGGTCGCGATGGCGACGGGGAACATCCACATCGGCACCATCACGGGGAAGTTGAACGGCGTGATGCCCGCGACCACCCCGAGCGGCTGCCGCAGCGAGTACGCGTCGACCCCGCGCGAGACCTGCTCGGAGTGCTCGCCCTTCAGCAGCTGCGGGATGCCGCACGCGAACTCGACGACCTCGAGCCCGCGCTGCACCTCACCGGCCGCGTCCGAGAGCACCTTGCCGTGCTCGGACGTGATGATCGCGGCGAGTTCGTCGCGGTGGGTGTGCAGCAGGTGGCGGTACTCGAAGAGGATCCGCGACCGGGTCGAGAGCGACGACTCGGACCAGGACTGGGCGGCCTTGAGCGAGGAGGCCACGGCGAGGTCGACGTCGGCCTGCTCGGCGAGCACGACCTGCGCGGCCACCTCGCCCGTGGCGGGGTTGAAGACGTCAGAGGTCCGGGACGACACCCCGGTGGTGCGGGCGCCGTCGATCCAGTGGGGGATGGTGCTCAACGCAAGCCTCCGTGTTCGTTTGGTCGCGGCTTCGCCGCTCCGGCGGCTTCGCCGGGAAGTCGGCCGGACGACCGACGCGAAGTCGCGGGCGGTGCTGTCGTGCCCCGCACGACGAGCGACGGGGTGAGGAGATGGCGCACGGGCTCCGCGCGCTCTTCGCGGACGCGCTGCAACAAGGCATCCGCGGCCAACCGGCCGAACTCGGCACGGGGCTGGTCGATCGTGGTCAGCGACACGTGCCGCAACGCAGCCAGCGACGTGTTGTCGTACCCGACCACCGAAACGTCGGCGGGCACCCGCAACCCGGCATCCTCCAACGCCGAAATCGCCCCCACCGCGTTGAAGTCGTTGCAGGACAAGATGGCCGTGGGCAGAGCGTCATCAGCGATCAACGACCGGATCGCCCGCGCCCCAGCAGCATCGGTGTACTCGGACGACACGACCTGCGGCACGAGCCCGTGCGCCTCCATAGCGGCCACGTAGCCACGCCGCCGAGGCCCGGCCTGCGTCCCCTCCCCACCGTCCAGGTGCGCGATCCGCCGATGCCCCAGCGAAACCAGGTGGTCGACGGCCAGCCGCGCGCCGACCTCGCCGTCGTCGTTCACGGTGTCCACACTGGACACCCGGGACGACCGCGCCACCAGCACGACCGGCAGCTGTTCCGCCGCCTTGCCGATCGCGGTCGCCGGCACGACCGGCGACAGCAGGATCAACCCGGCCGGGCGGAACGACAGCAGCGACTCCAGCGCCCGGCGCTCCCGGGCGGGCGACCGGCCGCCGGTGTTGATGATGATGTCGAACCCCTGATCGCGCGCCACCTCGTCGATGCCGTCCACGACTTCCGCGAAGAACGCGTTGTGCAGGTCGGACACCATCACGCCGAGCACGGTCGACGTGCGCGACGCCAGTGAGCGGGCCATGGCGTGCGGCGAGTACCCCAACTCCTCCGCGGCCTTCAGGACTGCGCTGCGTCGCATCTCGCTCACCTTGGGTGAGCCGCGCATCACCAGCGACACCAGTGCGCGGGACACGCCCGCCTTCAGTGCGACGTCCTCCATCGTCGGCCTGACCACCCGCAACCACCTCCCCTCGCGTTACGGGCAGGAAACGCACCCTTGACACCCGTGTGGCCGAAGTTACAGCATTGGAGCGCTCCAACCAATAGAGCGCTCTAACGGATCAACCCGATGAACAGGGGATACCTGCGATGCGGATCGGAGTAGCGGGTGTCGGCAGGATCGGCACCATGCATGCGACCAACCTCGCCGCACTGGATCGAGTCGACGAGGTGCTCCTCTTCGACCCGGTGCCCGGTCGTGCCGCGCAGATGTCTGCGGAGCTGTCCGGGACAAAGGCGGTGGACGACCTCGACACGTTGCTCGGCAACGTCGACGGGGTGCTGCTGGCCACGCCGACGAACACCCACGCCGAGATGGTCCGCGCCGCGATCGGCCGGGGCGTCCCCACGTTGTGCGAGAAGCCGATCGCGAGCGACGTCGCCGAGATGACCGCGCTGGTCGAGGACGTCGAGAAGTCCGGCGTCGACGTGCTCGTGGGCTTCCAGCGCCGGTTCGACCCGGCCATCTACGAGCTGCACCGGCGCATCCGGGCGGGCGAGGTCGGCAACATCTACCTGGTCAGGGCCATCGGCAACGACGCGAACCCGCCGGACTTCGCGTACCTGCCGAACTCCGGTGGCATCTACCGCGACCTGCTGATCCACGACCTCGACTGCGTGCCGTGGCTCGTCGGCGAGCCGGTCACCGAGGTCTACGCGAGCGGGTCCGTGCTGGTGCACCAGGCCTTCGCGGACGCCGACGACGTGGACAACACCGTCGTGCTGCTGAAGTTCGCGGGCGGCGCGCACGCCACGCTCGCGGCCGGCCGGCACGACCCCGTCGGCTACGACCACCGCATCGAGGTCATGGGCAGCAAGGACTCGCTGGTCGTCGGTGTCGACCCGCAGACCCCGCTGAACTCGCTGGAGCCAGGTGGTCACGTGGCCGGTCCGGACGCCTACCCGGGGTTCCAGGAGCGCTTCCACCGCGCGTACGTCAACGAGATGAACCTGTTCACGCAGGTCATCAAGGGCGAGGTCGCGAATCCGTCGCCGGCGCGAGAGAGTTTGATCAGCCTCCGCCTGGCTGAAGCTTGTGAACAGTCGCGTCGCAGCGGCGCACCGGTCCGTATCGAGGGGGAGTAAATGGCGAAGGTCGCTGGGGCACCGATCTCCTGGGGTGTCTGCGAGGTGCCGGGCTGGGGCGAGGTGCTCCCGTCCGAGACGGTTCTCGCCGAGATGCACCAACTGGGGCTCACCGCCACGGAACTCGGCCCGCCCGACTACCTCCCCGCGGACCCCGCGCAGCTCAAGGCCCTCCTGAGCGGTCATGAACTGACCCTCGTCGGTGGCTTCCTCGCGGTCCCGCTGCACACCGACGTCCAGTCCACTCTGGACGAAGCGGACCGCGTCGCCGCGATCCTGAAGGCCGGCGGCGCCGAGGTGCTCGTGCTCGCCGCCGCCACCGGGCTCGACGGGTACGACGAGACCCCCAAGCTCAGCGACGACGAGTGGAACACCCTCGTCGACACCTGCGCGAAGATCCGCGAGATCGCCGCCGGGCACGGCCTGCGAACCGTGCTGCACCCGCACGTGGGCACCCACGTCGAGCGGGAGGCGGAGGTCGACCGGTTCCTCGCGGACTCCGATCTCCAGCTCTGCCTGGACACCGGCCACCTCCTCATCGGTGGCACGGACCCGGTCGAGCTGGCGCGCCGCTACCCGGACCGCATCGGTCACGTGCACCTCAAGGACGTGCGTGACGAGATCGCGGCGAAGGTGCGCAGCGGCGAGCTCAGTTACACCGATGCCGTGGAACAGGGCATCTACGTGCCGCTCGGGGACGGCGACGTGGACGTCGAAGCGCTGGTGCAGTCTGTCCAGGAGGCGGGCTACACCGGTTGGTTCGTGCTTGAGCAGGACACCCAGCTCAAGGACGGAAGTCCGGTGGACAAGCCACTTCAGGACACCGCGCGCAGCCTTGCGCACCTCAGCAAGATCCTCTGAAGGGACTGGAGACGATGAAGTCTCGTCTGGTACTCCGTGCGGGCGTCGCGCTCGCGAGTGTTGCTCTACTCGCCGCCTGCAGCGGTCCCACCGGTACGAACACGCAGAACACCGGCAGCAACAACAGCTCCCAGTCCTCGGGAGACCTCAAGGTCGCCGTCATCACGCACGGCACCGCGGGTGACGCGTTCTGGAGCGTCGTGAAGGTCGGCGCCGAGGACGCGGGCAAGCAGCTCGCCGTCGGCGTCACCTACAACTCCGACGGCGACCCCGGCGCCCAGGCCAAGCTGATCGACAACGCCGTGTCGCAGAAGGTCGGCGGCATCGTCGTGTCGATGGCGAACCCGGACGCGCTCAAGACGTCCATCGAGAACGCGGTGAAGGCCGGCATCCCGGTCATCACGATCAACTCCGGCAGCGCGAAGAGCGCCGAGTTCGGTGCCATGGCGCACGTCGGCCAGGAGGAGACGATCGCCGGTGAGGAAGCCGGCAAGAAGCTCAAGACCGCCGGGAAGACCAAGCTGCTCTGCGTGATCCACGAGGCCGGCAACTCGGGCCTCAACCAGCGCTGCGACGGTGCCCGCACCGGCTTCGGCGCCGCCGTGGAGAACCTCCAGGTCGACATCTCCAACCCGACCGACATCGAGGCCCGCATCAAGGCCAAGCTGCAGTCCGACACCTCGGTCGACGGCGTGCTCGCGCTCAACCCGCAGGTCGCCGTGAACGCCGCCGCCGCCATCAAGGGCGCGAGCTCCAAGGCCCAGGTCGCGACGTTCGACCTCAACGCCGACGTGGTCACCGCGATCAAGGCGGGCGAGGTGCTCTTCGCGGTCGACCAGCAGCAGTACCAGCAGGGCTACCTGCCGGTCGTGATGCTGAAGCTGTTCAAGGACAACGCGAACACGCTCGGCGGCGGCAAGCCCGTCCTCACCGGTCCCGGCTTCGTCGACAAGGACAACGTGGACAAGGTCGCGGAGTACGCCAAGAACGGCAAGAGGTAAGGAGGAGGCGGGGAGATGACCGTGACAGCCACAGCTCCACCGGCTGCCGACGAACGGCTGGGCAAGCCGAGGGCGATGGATCAGCTGATCAAGCGCCCCGAGATCGGCGCGATGCTCGGCGCACTGCTCGTGTTCCTGTTCTTCTCCGTGGTCACCGAGCAGTTCCTGAGCGTGGGCGGTGCGGCCACCTGGCTGGACGACGCCTCCATGCTCGGGATCATGGCGGTCGCGGTGGCGCTGCTCATGATCGGCGGCGAGTTCGACCTGTCCGCCGGCGTCATGACCGCGTCGACCGCGCTCGTCACGGCTCTCCTCGCCACCCAGCTCGGACTGAACGTCTGGCTGGCGTTGCTGGTGTCGCTCGCCTTCGCGTTGTCGGTGGGCGCGCTCAACGGCTGGCTCGTGATGCGCACGGGCCTGCCGAGCTTCATCGTGACGCTGGGCAGCTTCCTCGCCCTGCAAGGCCTGAACCTCGGCATCACGCGCCTGGTCACCGGCAGCGTGCAGGTCTCGGGCATGCGGGCGGCCGACGGCTACGAGTCGGCGGGCTTCCTGTTCGCCTCGACGTTCCAGATCGGCGGCACGAGCTTCTACGTGTCGATCATCTGGTGGGTCCTCTTCACCGTCGTGGCCTCGACCGTGTTGATGCGCACCAGGTTCGGCAACTGGATCTTCGCGATCGGTGGTGCCGCGCAGAGCTCGCGCGCGGTCGGTGTCCCGGTCGTGCGGTCGAAGATCCTGCTGTTCATGACGACGGCGTTCGCCGCGTGGCTCGTGGGCTCGATCAACATCCTGCGGTACGCGAGCGTGCAGGCGAACCAGGGCATCGGCCTCGAGTTCCAGTACATCATCGCGGCGGTGATCGGCGGCTGCCTGCTGACCGGTGGCTTCGGCTCCGCGGTGGGCGCGGCGATCGGCGCGCTGATCTTCGGCATGGCCCGGCAGGGCATCGTCTACGCCGGCTGGAACAGCGACTGGTTCCAGCTGTTCCTCGGCGTGATGCTGCTGGCGGCCGTGCTGGTCAACAACATGCTGCGCCGCCGAGCGGAGAGGGTCCGGCGATGACGTCCCTGATCGAGACCGAGAACATCGGCAAGACCTATGGCAGCGTCATCGCGCTCAGCGATGTGTCCACTGTGGTCAACGCGGGTGAGGTCACCTGCGTGCTCGGCGACAACGGCGCCGGGAAGTCGACCCTGATCAAGATCCTGGCCGGTGTCCATCAGCACGACCAGGGCTCGTTCAAGGTCGAGGGCGAGGAGATCCGCTTCTCGTCGCCCCGCGAGGCCCTGGACCACGGCATCGCGACCGTGTACCAGGACCTCGCGGTGGTGCCGCTGATGTCGGTGTGGCGCAACTTCTTCCTCGGCTCCGAGCCCACCACGAAGTTCGGGTTCCTGGACCGCAAGAAGGGTCGCGAGATCACCAAGAAGGCGTTGTCCGACATGGGCATCGACCTCCGCGACGTCGAGCAGCCCGTCGGCACGCTGTCTGGCGGCGAACGGCAGTGCGTCGCCATCGCCCGCGCCGTGCACTTCGGCGCCAAGGTGCTGATCCTCGACGAACCGACCGCGGCGCTGGGCGTGAAGCAGGCCGGTGTGGTGCTGAAGTACGTGGCCCAGGCCCGTGATCGCGGCCTCGGCGTCGTGCTGATCACTCACAACCCGCACCACGCCTACCCGGTCGGCAACCGGTTCCTGCTGCTCAAGCGGGGCCGCGCGCTGGGCAGCTACGAGAAGTCCGAGATCGACATCAACGAGCTCACCAAGCAGATGGCCGGTGGTGCCGAGCTCGAGGCGCTGGAGCACGAGCTGCGAGGTGTCGAGGCGTGACGTCGCTCGAAGTGCTGACCGTCGGCCGGGTCGGCGTCGACCTCTACCCGGAGCAGTCCGGGGTGCCGCTGGCCCAGGTCAGCACCTTCGCCAAGTCGCTCGGCGGCACCGCGACCAACGTCGCGGTCGCCGCCGCCCGCCTCGGCCGGCGGGCCGCCGTGCTCACCAAGGTCGGCCCGGACGGCTTCGGCACGTACGTCCGCGAGGCGCTGGAGGGCTTCGGCGTCTCGTCGGAGTACGTCGGCACCTCTCCGGACCTGCTGACCCCGGTGGTGTTCTGCGAGCTCAACCCGCCCGCGGACCCGCCGCTGCTCTTCTACCGCCTGCCGACCGCGCCGGACCTGACGATCGGCGAGGACGACGTGCCGTGGTCGCTCACGCGCGAAGTCCCGCTGTTGTGGGTGACGGGGACGGGCGTCTCCGCCGAACCGTCGCGCGGCTCGCAGCGGATGATGCTCGCGAACCGGGCCCGCAGCGGCCACACGGTGCTGGACCTCGACTACCGGCCGATGTTCTGGCCGGACGTCGAGACCGCGCGCGCCGAGATCGGCTGGATGCTCGACCACGTGACGGTCGCCGTCGGCAACCGCACCGAGTGCGAGGTCGCGGTCGGCACGTCCGACCCCGACGAGGCGGCGGACCGGCTGCTGGCGCGCGGGATCTCGTTGGCGCTGGTCAAGAAGGGTGCCGAGGGCGTGCTCGTGGCCACGCCCGAGGGCCGCTGGACCGTCGAACCGAACCCCGTCGAGGTCGTGTGCGGGCTCGGCGCCGGTGACGCGTTCGGCGGCTCGCTGGTGCACGGCCTGCTGTCCGGCTGGGACCCGGTGAAGATCGCCCGCTACGCCAACGCCGCCGGCGCGATCGTGGCCTCGCGCCTCGCCTGCGCCGACGCGATGCCGGATCAGAAAGAGATCGAGGAACTGCTGTGATCACCGACGGCCAGTGGCGCGAACTGTTGTGGCGGCGGGCCGAGGACCCCGGTTCGATCCGGCGCGCCTACCAGTCCCGCAAGCGGCGCAACTCGTTGCTGAACGGCAAGTCCACGCTGTTCCTCGTCGCGGCCGACCACCCGGCGCGCGGTGCGCTCGGCGTCGGCGGCGACCCGCTCGCGATGGCCGACCGCCGTTCGCTGCTGTCCCGGTTGCTGACGGCGCTCGCGAACCCGGACGTCGACGGCGTGCTCGGCACCCCGGACGTGATCGAGGACCTCCTGCTGCTCGACGGCCTGAACGAACGCGTCGTCATCGGCTCGATGAACCGCGGCGGCCTCGCCGGTGCGGACTGGGAGATCGACGACAGGTTCACCGCCTACGACGCGTCGTCCATCGCGACGTTCGGCCTCGACGGCGGCAAGATGCTGCTGCGCCTGGTCGACTCGGACCCCGGCACGATCCCGACGCTCGAAGGCTGCGCGCGGGCCGTCACCGAACTGGCGGAGCACGGCCTGATGGCGATGGTCGAACCGTTGCCGTACAAGCGTGACCACAACGACAAGCTGGTGCTGCAGAAGGACTCCGCCGCGCTGTCACGTGCCTCGGCGGTCGCCGCGGGGCTCGGCTCGACGTCCGCCTACACCTGGCTGAAGCTGCCCGCGCCGGAGGAACCGGAGGTCGTGCTGGACACCACCGCGCTGCCCGCGCTGGTGCTCGGCGGCGTGCCGTCGGCGAATCCGCGGGACGACCTGGCGTCGTGGGGCCGGTCGCTCGGGCACCCGACCGTGCGCGGCCTGGTCGTCGGCCGCGCGCTGCTCTACCCGCCGGACGGCGACGTCGCCGCAGCCGTGGCCGCCGCCGCCGAAATCCTCCGTACCGCGAAGGGCATTACGGAATGACGCTGCACCGTCCACACGGGACTCTGTCGACCGACGCCGACGTCATCTCGCTGACCCCGCACGACGCCGGCTGGACCTACACCGGCCTGCGCGTGCTGCGGATCGAGGCCGGCGGCTCGCGCACGGTCGAGACCGGCGAGTTCGAGGCGTTCGTCCTGCCGCTGGCCGGATCGCTGTCGGTCGAGGTCGACGGCGAGCGGTACGAGCTGCAGGGCCGCGACTCGGTGTTCACCCGCGTCACGGACTTCGCGTACGTGCCGCGCGACGCGTCGGTCGTGCTGTCCTCTGTGGACGGGTGTGAGGTCGCGCTGCCGATGGCGCGGTGCGAGAACCGCCTGACGCCGAAGTACGGACCGGCGGACGGCGTGCCCGTCGAGGTGCGCGGCTCCGGCAACGCGACCCGTCAGGTCACGAACTTCGGCGTGCCGGGCGTGTGGGACCACGCGGACAAGCTCAACGCGTGCGAGCTGATCACCCCGGACGGCAACTGGTCCTCGTACCCGCCGCACAAGCACGACTCGTCGGAGCCGTGCGAGGTGGAGAACGAGGAGATCTACTACTTCCGCATCGCCGACCGCGACCAGACCACCCCGTCCCGCACGGGTTTCGGCTTCCACCGCACCTACACCGACGACGGCGCGATCGACGAGGACGTGACCGTGCGCGACGGCGACGTCTTCCTCATCCCGCGCGGCTACCACGGCCCGTGCGTCGCGGCGCCGGGATATCCCATGTACTACCTGAACGTGCTGGCCGGTCCGGGTCCCGAGCGCTCGATGGCGTTCTGCGACGACCCGGCCCACACCTGGATCCGCGACAGCTGGGCGACGCAGGAGCTCGATCCCCGTTGCCCGGTCACGACCGCAGAGGGGCGCGTCAATTGACTTGTCCCTGTCCCGCAGGGCAGAGATTCCCACGCCTCACGGCATGAGTTTCCTGCTTCATCGCCAACTGCGGAAAGGAGGATCCTTGCCGTCTGACATCAGCTCCACAGGCATCACCCGAGTTGCCCCGGGCTACGGCTCGACCAGCCGCAAGGATGTTCTTCGCCGCGTTGAGATCCCGGTCATGCCGGGTGCGGCAGTTCGGACACGTCCAGACCCTGGTGGACAGGGCCAGTTCTGTGAGGCGATGAGTGCATACCGAGCAGGTCTTGCTCGACGGGAACCAGCGGTCGACAACGACCAGCGTGCGGCCCGCGCGTTCGCATTTGTAGGCCAACTGCCGCCGGAACTCGCCCCAGCCCGCGTCCGAGATGGCGTGAGCGAGTCGGCGGTTGCGGACCATGCCCGTGATGTTGAGATCCTCGATGACGATCACATCGGCCGACCGCACCAGCTTGGTCGTGTTGCGGTGCACGAAGTCCTGGCGAGCGTTGCGCACCTTGCGATGAGCTCGGGCGATCTTGGACTTCGCCTTGCGGCGATTGATGCTGCCACGCTGACAACGAGCCAGCGCACGTTGATAGCGGGCGAGGTTTCGTGCCCTGCGGGCAAGGTGTCGCGGGTTGGCGATCCGCACGCCATCGCTGGTCACCAGGAAGTCTGTCAATCCGAGATCGACACCCACGATGTGGTTCACAGGTTCGGAGTCGGCAGGCTGTTCGGTGTCCACCGCGAAGGTCACGTACCAGCGGCCGTCCGATTCCCGGGAGACGACGACCATCGTTGGATTCAGCATCGCCGCGTCGACACCGTCGAACGACCAGACGTACCGGAGCGGTGTGCGGGTCTTGGCCAGCCTCAGCAAACCGTCGTGCATTCGAAACGCCGACCGCGTGTAGTGCGCAGTCTGACGCCCCGTACGGGATTTGAACCTGGGGTGACGAGTGCGCCCGGAAAAGAAGTTCTGAAACGCGGTGTGTTGGTGACGAAGTGTCTGCTGCAACGGCACCGACGACACCTCGCTGAGGAAGGCGAGTTCTTCGGTCTTCTTCCACTCTGTCAGGGCAGCATCCGTTTCCCTGTACGAGGTGGAGACGGACGTCTCGCGATAGCGCAACGCGCGCTCGCCCAAGGTCTTGTTCCACACCAGACGTACACACCCGAACGTGCGATTCAGAACCGCAGCTTGGTCGGGGGTCGGGTAGGCGCGGCATCTGTAAGCCGTTCGCACGATCCACAACATACCGCGAGAGGCATGACGCGTAGACCACCTGAGAGTCGGCCGGATTCAGGCATCGGGTCGACTTGGCCAGGTCAGGACGCCTTCGAAGCGGTTCGGATTGCTCTTCGCTTTATTGGTCGGCAATTCCCTTGGAGGACCCGGTGAAGCTCACGACCGCGCAGGCACTCGTCCGCTGGATGCTGGCGCAGCAGACCGAACTGCAGGACGGCACGGTGGCGCCGCTGTTCCCCGGCGTCTTCGCGATCTTCGGTCACGGCAACGTGCTCGGCCTCGGCACCGCGCTGGAGGAGGTCCGCGACCGCATCCCGGTGTGGCGCGGCCACACCGAACAGGGCATGGCGCTCGCCGCCGTCGGCATCGGCAAGGCCACCCACCGCCGCCAGGTCGGCGTGGCCACGTCGTCGATCGGCCCCGGAGCTTTGAACATGGTCACCGCCGCGGGCGTCGCCCACGCCAACCGCCTGCCGCTGTTGCTCCTGCCCGGCGACACGTTCACCGGCCGCGCCCCGGACCCCGTGCTCCAGCAGGTCGAGCACTTCCACGACCCGACCGCCACGGTCAACGACGCGTTCCGCGCGGTCAGCCGCTACTTCGACCGCATCACCAGGCCCGAGCAGCTGCTGTCGACGTTGCCTCAGGTGGCGCGCGTCCTCACCGACCCGGCCGACTGCGGCCCGGTGGCGCTCGCGCTCCCGCAGGACGTCCAGGCGGAGTCCTACGACTTCCCCGAGGCCCTGTTCGCGCCGGTCGTCCACCGCCCGCTGCGGCTGCGCCCCGACCTGGTCGCGCTGGCCGAAGCCGCGACGAAGATCCGCGCCGCGTCCCGCCCGTTGCTCGTCCTGGGCGGCGGCGTCCGCTACTCCGGTGCCGCGGGCAGGGCGCTGCGCTTCGCCGAGCAGCACAACATCCCGGTCGTCGAGACCACGGCCGGCCGCACGCTGGTCCCGCACGAGCACCCGCTGCACGCCGGTCCGCTCGGCATCACCGGCTCCACCTCCGCCAACGTGCTGGCGGGCGAGGCCGACCTGGTCGTCGCCGTCGGCACCCGCCTGCAGGACTTCACCACCGCGTCGTGGACCGTCTTCTCCCCGGACGCGCACCTGCTCTCCCTGAACGCGGCCCGGTTCGACGCCGTGAAGCACGGCTCGTCCGCGCTGGTCGCCGACGCCGACGAGGGCCTGCGCGAACTGACGGACCTGCTGGCGTCCTGGCAGGCTCCGGCCGAGTGGGCCGCGAAAGCGCTTGCCGAACGCGCGAAGTGGGACGCCCACATCACGTCGTTGCGCACCTCCGGCGACGGTCTGCCGACGTACGCCCAGGTGGTCGGCGTCGTCAACGACGTCAGCGAACCCACGGACTACGTCATGACCGCGTCCGGAGGCCTGCCCGGCGAACTGATCGGCGGCTGGCGCGCCACCGGCGAGTCCACGATGGACGTCGAGTACGGCTTCTCCTGCATGGGCTACGAGCTCGCCGGCGCGTGGGGAGCGGCGATCGCCCACACCCAGGGCGTCGTCACGACCCTCCTCGGCGACGGCTCGTACCTGATGCTGAACTCCGAGCTCTTCTCCGCCGCGTTCGCGGGCCACGGCTTCGTCGCGGTCGTCTGCGACAACGACGGCTACGCGGTCATCCACCGCCTGCAGACCGGCCAGGGCGGCGCGGGCTACAACAACCTCTACGCCGACTGCACCTCGTCGCACGCCGAACCCCCGCGCACGGACTTCGCCGCGCACGCCGCCGCGATGGGCTGCGCGACCTTCCCGGTCGAGTCGCTGGCCGACCTGGAAGGCGCTTACCGCAAGGCGCGCGAAGTGGCCGTCGCCGAGAGGCGCCCGGCCGTGGTCGTGCTCCGGACGCACCCGTCGTCGTGGACGGAGGCCGGTGCCTGGTGGGAGGTCGGTGTGCCGGAGGTCTCGCACCGCGCGGAGATCGCCTCGGCCAGGGAGGAAGTGCTGGAGGGCAAGGCCAGGCAGGTGCGCTACCTGGGCTAGCCGTGTCCCGGAAGGTCGCCCGACGGGCCTCCGGGACACGCCCTAGACCCCAACAGCGGATGGCGCTTGGCCTGGGCTGTCGCGAAGATGGCCTCCCGTGGGCAACTGGATGTTCAGGCTCGGTGCGGTCGCCCTGCTCGCACTCGGTGTCGTCCTGCTGGTGCCGCAGGCCGGACCGCGCTCCGCGCTGGTGCTGTTCTTCGGCGGACTGCTGGTCGTCGCCGGTTTCGGCCTGGCCTGGCGGCAGGTGCGCGACGGCCAGGTCATCGACCGCTACCGGCACGCCGTCGAGCACCTCGGCAGCGAGCAGGCCGAGGTGCGCCTCGGCGGGCTGCGCGAGCTGGAGCTGATCGCGCAGGACTCGGTGCGGAGCCGGCTCCTCGTGGACGCCACCCTCGGCGACTTCCTGCGTGACCGGTCGCCGTGGACGGAGCACCTGACCGAGCCCGCCGGGGAGCGGCCGACGCCGTTGGAACAGGACGTCCGGGCCGCCCTGGCGATCCTCACGCGACCCGGTGCCGAGGTGGACCTGTCCCACGTGGACCTGCGCGGCGTCGAGCTCGGCAGGCAGGAGCTCGCCGGTGCGGTGATCCGCCGGTCCAACCTGGCCGGTGCGCGGTTGCTCGGCGCGCGGCTGGACGGCTGCGCCCTCGACGCCACGGACCTGCGCGACGCCGACCTGCGCGGGGCCTCCCTGCGCGAGGCGTCGCTGCGGGGCGCCTGCCTGGAGGGCACCGACCTGCGTGCCGCCGACCTCACGGACGCGGACCTGCGGGGCGCCGACATGCGGGCCCACAACCTCGACAAGGCCGTCCTGACCGGGGCCAGGGTCAACCGGGGCACGCTGTGGCCGCCGGACTTCACGCCCGCCCGTGTCTCAGCGTCACTGTTCAGTGACTGAGACGACCAGCACGTCGGGAACAACTCGCCCGCACGACCCCTTGAACATTTAGTTAGGTCTACGAACGTTTCAAGGGAGCTCCCGTGAGCCTGCTCTTCTCCCCGCTGACCCTGCGCTCGGTCACGCTGCCCAACCGCATCGCGGTCAGCCCGATGTGCCAGTACTCGGTCGACCAGGAGGACGGCGTGCCCACCAGCTGGCACCTCGTCCACCTCGGCTCGCGCGCGGTCGGCGGTGCCGGCCTGGTGATGGCCGAGGCGACGGCGGTCGAGGCGCGCGGCCGCATCTCACCGCAGGACACCGGCATCTGGAACGACGAGCAGGTCGCGGCCTGGAAGCCGATCACCGCGTTCATCAAGGAGCACGGCGCGGTGCCCGCGATCCAGCTCGCCCACGCCGGGCGCAAGGCGATCGGCGACTGGGTGCCGGTGGCGCCCACGACCGAACCGTTCCCCGGCGGCAACCAGCCCGAGAAGCTCACGAACACCACGCAGATCGTCAAGGCGTTCGTCGACGGCGCGCTGCGGGCGCTCGACGCCGGCTTCGAGGTCCTGGAGGTCCACGCGGCCCACGGGTACCTGCTGCACGAGTTCTACTCGCCGCTCACGAACGAGGGCAGCATCGAGGAACGCATCGCCCTGCCCGTCGAGGTCACCGCGGCCGTGCGCGCCGCCGTCGGCCCGGAGGTGCCCGTGATCGTGCGGATCAGCGGGACCGACTGGGTCGAGGGCGGCTGGACGGCCGACGACAGCGTCGTGCTGGCACAGGCGCTCAAGGCCGCGGGTGCGGACCTGATCGACGTGTCCAGCGGTGGCAACACCGCGCAGGCGGACATCCCGATCGGGCCCGGCTACCAGGTGCCGCTCGCCGAGGCGGTGCGACGCAAGGCAGACGTGCCCACGGGTGCGGTCGGCCTGATCACCGAGGCGAAGCAGGCCGAACAGATCTTGACGGACGGTTCCGCCGACCTGGTCCTGCTCGCGCGCGAACTGCTCCGCGACCCGTACTGGCCGCTGCACGCGGCACAGCAGCTGGGTGTGGAGGTCAGGGCGCCGAAGCAGTACGCCAGGGCGTTCTGAAAGAGCCCTCAGAGGTCAAGGGCTGGGCGCCGGGGTGACCGGCTGCCCAACCCTTGACCTCCGAAGGCTGAATTCAGCGACGGTAATCGTCGTAGTCGTCGTACGGGTCGTCGTGTGGCTCGTCGCCACCACCACTCCCGTTCGCCGACCTTTCATCAGTCGACAGCTCGCGCTGCAACGCAGCGAAGTCGGTCTCATGAGAGCTGTATTTGAGCTCCCTGGCGACCTTCGTCTGCTTGGCCTTAGCTCGGCCGCGCCCCATGGCTCGACCCCCTCGCACAGGGACGGGGGCGGCCGGGGGAACGGCGGCCCCACTCGTCTCGACAACTGATTCCTGGTAACTACCGTACCGTGCCGATGGGGTTCCTCGCGACGCGGTAGGCGTGACACGTACCGCCAAATCTCACGGCCGCCCTCGCGTGGAAGGATGCACAGGTGCCCAGACCGTTCGTCGCCTACCTACGGGTGTACGAACCGTTATCGGTGTTGGACGCAACGCTAGCTTCCAGGGTCGAAAAAGCCCTGGCAGACGGCCCGATCCCCCGCTCGGAGGCAGGCGAGAGGGAACGGGAGCTGTGGTTGCGATCACAGTTGGGACAAAAGCTCCTCCCGGGCGAGTCCTTCGACGTGATGACCATCAGCCCGGCCGAGGTGCCGACCTCCGAGGCCGCCCGCGTGGGTCCGGGACCGCTGGTCTGCCCGCTCGACCTCCGGGCGCGCTCCGCCGCCGCCCTCGTGGGCTTCCTGGCCTCCTCGCCGCCGATCCTCCAAGACGCGGCTCTCGACCTCTCACCGGAAACGGTCCGAGCGCGCGCGTCCGCCGTGATGGCCGAACTGGCCGCGGGCGCGGTCCACGTCATCTCCACGACGTGGACGATCCCTCTGCCGTGGTTCGCCCTCGTGGACCCCGCCCAACGGCGTGTCGTGCTCGCCAGCGCCCAGGACGACCCCGAACGGCAGGTGTCGTGGCGCGTGGCCATGGCCGACGCCCGCCGGCGGGTCGCGCGAGCGCTCAAGGTCGTGAAGGCCTCGCTGGGCGAGGACGGGCCGGCCAAGGTCCTCTCCGACACGGGCCGCTGGCTCGAGCACTTCCACCCGCACTCGGCCGTCGAGCTCGACTACGGCGGCCTGGTGCAGCTGCTCGGGGACAAGGACCTGCTGGAGGACACCTCCGCGGCCGACGTGAACGCCATCGTCGACGCCCTGGAGGCGGATGACGCCGAGGAGGTCGCGCTGCGCTACGAGGCGTTGCGCGAGTTCTGGGGTGAACTGGCCCGCAGGGAACGCCACGGCTGAAGCAGCACCCGCGCGACCACGGCCGCGACGGCTGCCAGCACCATCGCCGCGGGCCAGCCGACCGACACGGCGACGAAGGCCGCGACGAACGGGGTGATCGCGGCACTCAGGTAGTTCGCGGAGTTCTGCATGGCGATGGCGGTGGCGCTGCGCCCGTCCGGCGCGAGCTCACCGGCCTCGGTGACCGCCAGCCCGTTCCAGCACAGGGCGCAGAGCGCGGTCGGCACCAGCACCGCGACCAGCACCGGCAGCGGTGCCTGGTCCAGGACCGCGACCAGCACGAACCCGCCGGCGGTGACCAGCGAGACGATCTTCAACGGCCCGATCCGGCTGCGCACGCGGTCCGACCACACGCCGACCGCCAGCCGTCCGGCACCACCGAGGAGCTGCGCGACCGCGAAGACGGCCGCGGCCGCCGTGACGCTCATGCCGCGGTGCTCGTGCAGCAGAGGCACCATCAGCGCGGTGGCGGTGAACTGCGGCACCACGAGCAGTCCGCTGGCGAGCGAGAGCCGCAGCAGCCGGGGGTCCCTGAGCACCAGGCCGTGGTCCGAACCCGCCCGGACCGCACCCGGCGGTTCCCTGACCAGCAACGCCACCGCGAGCGCCACGAACGCCGTCACGCCCGCCAGCGCGACGAACGCGACGGGCACCCCGGACGAGATCGCGATGCCGGGCAGGACCGCCGCGGTGAGGGCCGCTCCGAGCGGGGTCGCCGTCTGCCGCACGCCCATCGCGAGCCCGCGCGACTCCTTGCTGAACCACGACATGACCGCCCGGCCGCTGGCCGCGTTGACGCTCGCCCCGAACAGTCCGGCACCGAGCAGGGCCAGACCGGCGATCCACGCGTTGCCGAGCGCGACGGACAGCAGGCAGACCGCGGCACCAACGCCACCGATGGTCATCACGAGCCGTTCGCCGCGCTTGTCCGCGACGACGCCCCACGGCACGAGAGCGATCATCGTGCCGAGGTTGACCGCACCGAGGAGAAGCCCCACCTGGGGCAATGTCAGCGAGAAGTGCTCTTGGAGCTGAGGGCTGATCGCGGGCAGACCTAGGAAAACGGCCGCATTCGTGCCCTGCGCCAAAGCCCCGATGCACAGAACGACCCAGCGGTACCCCATGGGGGCACGCTAGGTCGCCTGTTCAGAAAGTGGAACTTCCGTCTTACCTCTTGGGACGGTGGTGGCCGCGCTCGGCCGCGAGCAGCTCGTCCACCGACGCGCTCCCGCGCTGGTAGCGCGAAGCGATCTCCGCGTTGAGCTTGTCCACGACCACCTGCACCTCGCGCCGCCGCACCGACACGGACGCCTCTTCCGCGATGAACGTCTCCAGCACGTCGCCGAGCCGTTCGTCGGTCAGCGAGCTCACATCGGAGAGGTCCACGTCGGAGATGAGCGCCTCCACGTGGCGTTGATGCGCATCAGCACGTGACGGCTCATGGGTCTGGTACCGGCCGAGACCGGTCGCGGGACCCACGGCGTTCGTGGAGAGGATGGTGGCCAACTGCTCGACGATCGCCGAGCCACCCGAGCTGCGGCGTTCCTGTTCCGCTCGCACCATGTCGATGCGGGCGTGCAACAACCGCCGCAGGTAGGACAGATCTGTCTCTTCCTGCGCAGCCTCGTCGCGGAGTTCGCGCACCTCGACGAGCGGGCGCTGCTCGACGCCCTCCGTGTAGTCGGGGGCGAGCACCCTGTCGATTCGGCGGCGCCCGCCAGGACGCACCTCGATCACGTGTCCATCCTGCGGTAGATCCTCCTCACCCGCCAACACATCCCATGCACCAAACTTGTCTCAAATGTGCACACCCAGCAGCTTTCGCGCCTCGTCCGGGGACAGAGCGGGTCGCTGGGCGATCTTGGAGAGACCTGCGGCACGTGCCACGAGCTGTGCGTTGTCCCGCACCGGCACCCCCCGCGAGTAGCTCACGGTGTCCTCCATACCCACTCGGAGGTGCCCACCCGCACCCAAAGCGGTGAACATCACCGGCAGGGTCGTCCGGCCGATCCCGGTGGCGGAGAACGTTGCGCCGTCCGGCAGAGCCTGGACTGCTGCGACGAGCGTGGCGGCGTCGCCGGGCATGCCGCCGGGGACGCCCATGACGAAGTCGACGTGCACGTGGCCGCCCGCGGGCAGGCCGTGCTGGTCCAGCAGGCGCTTGAGCGACGCGAGCTGCCCGATGTCGAAGATCTCGTACTCGGGGACGATGCCGCGTTCCTGCATGCCCTTGTGCAGGGAGACGATGAACTCCCAGCGGTTCAGGAACACGTCGTCGCCGAAGTTGACCGTGCCCATCGTGCAGGAGGCCGAGTCCGGCATCGCCTCCAGCACGCGCAGCCGGTTCTCCTCGGGGTCGTGCACCGACCCGCCGGTCGACAGCTGCACGACGAGGTTGGTCTGCTCGCGGAGAGCCGCGACGGTGGCCTTCAGCAGACCCAGGTCCAGCGACGGCTTGGTGTCCTCGCCGCGGATGTGGACGTGGATCATCGCCGCGCCGACCTGCTCGCAGCTCTGCGCCGTCGAGACCAGCTCTTCCAGGGTCACCGGAAGCTGCGGGACGTCGGCTTTCGCGTGCTCCGCTCCGGTGGGAGCGACAGTGATGAGCGTGCCCAGGGACATGGTCCGGGACTGTAGCGGTCCGGCGGGGCTATCCCCTCAGGTTGCGCACCGCTTCCCGGCCGAGACCAGGGGTGTCCGGCGGCACCGAGTCGGGGTCGATCCGCGCCTGGACCTCCCTCTCGGGAGCCCCCGCGACCAGGTCTGCCTCGACCGGCACGGACCGCTTGACCAGCGCCAACGCGATCGGGCCCAGCTCGTGGTGCAGCACCACGCTGCCCACCCGGCCGACGGCCCTCCCGTCCAGCACGACCGGGTCGCCGGTCTCGGGCTGGGCGTCGGCAGAACCATCCAGGTGGAGTAGGAGCATTCGCCTGGGCGGGCGTCCCACGTTGTGGACCTTGGCGACGGTCTCCTGGCCCCGGTAGCAGCCCTTGCTGAGGTGCACGGCCGGGTCGATCAGGCCGACCTCGTGCGGGATCGTGCGCTCGTCGGTGTCGATGCCCTGCCGGGCCCGCAGCGACTCGACCCGCAGCGCCTCGAACGCGTAGCTGCCGGCCGGGCGTGCGCCGGCGTCGGTGATCCGCTGCCACCAGTCGGCCTTCTCGGCGCGCGGCACGAGCAGGTCGAACGAGCTTTGGCCAGGCCACGACGTCCGGCGCGCGAAGCCGTCGCCGAGCGCGTCGACGTCCGCGGGGACGGCGATGCCGAGCTTGCCGAGCAGCGCCTCCGCCTCGGGGCCGGTGATCGTCAGCAGCGCGAACTCGCCCGTGGCGTCGCGCGGCTCGACCTTGGACCAGAAGACCATCTTCGTCAGGTACGCGAGCAGGTCGTCGACCTTCTCCACGTCCAGGAACACGGTGCCGCCGACGTTCGCGACGACCATGTGGTGCTCCAGGCGGCCCTGGGCGTCGAGGATCAGCGCCTCGGTGCCCGCGCCCTCGCCCAGCTGCTCGAAGTGCTGGCTGGTGAGCTGGTGCAGCCACTTGAGCCGGTCCTCGCCGGGGATCGCGATCACGCCGCGGTTCGAGCGGTCGACCACGACCACCGACCGCACGGCCGAGCGCTGCTCGGCGAACGGGTCGCCGTAGTGCCAGGCGACGCCGGCGTCGGTGGAATCGTCGGGCGGAGGGACGGCTCCGGGGAGGCTCACTCGGTCTCCTGCTCCTGCTTCAAACAGTCGCGGCACGTGCCGGACAGCGCGAGATGGGTTGCATCAAGTTCGAACCCGTCTCGCTCGCGCAATGTTCCGACCAACGGGTCGAGAAGCTCACACGGGATTTCTTCGACCGCACCGCACACGTGGCACACGAGGTGCACGTGCTGGTGGTCGTCGACCGAGTAGCTCGGCGCACCGTGGCCCAGGTGCGTGTGCCGAACCAGTCCGAGCCGGTCGAGGAGGTCGAGCGTGCGGTAGATGGTGGTGATGTTGACCGTCGGCGCCGTCTCCTGGACGCGCTGACAGATCTGCTCGGGTGTCGCGTGTTCCAGCGACCTGACCGCGTCCAGCACGAGCTGACGCTGCGGCGTCATCCTCATGCCGCGGTCGTGCAGCGTTTTGCGCAGGCCTCTTGCGGTCTCCACACCCCTGATGTTAGTAGGCTCGCTCACATGCGCGTGCTGGCACTGCTCGACGGAACCCTCGCTGACCCCGACTCGCCGCAGATCCGCGTCGAGGACCTGGGACTCATGCGCGGTGACGGCGTGTTCGAAACGATCCTCGTGGTCGACGGGAAGCCCCGCGAACTCACGCCCCACCTCGACCGGCTCGACCGGTCCGCGGCCATGCTCGACATGGCACCCCCTCCCCGTGCGGAGTTCGAGCGCGCGGTCGAGCTCGTCATCGGCAACTGGGCCGGCGGCCAGGAGTTCGCCCTCAAGCTCGTCTACACCCGCGGTGTCGAGGGCGGCGACGGCACGCCCACCGGGTTCGCGCTGGGCATGGAGATCGGCGCGAAGGTGCTGAAGCAGCGCGCCGAGGGCCTGTCCGCCGTGACGCTGGACCGGGGCATCGACGCGGACCTCGCGGCCCGCGCGCCGTGGCTGCTGCTGGGCGCGAAGTCGCTGTCGTACGCGATCAACATGGCCGCGCTGCGCGAGGCCGAGCGCCGCGGTGCCGCCGAGGTCGTCTTCACGACGTCGAGCGGCTCCGTGCTCGAGGGCCCGACCTCGACGCTGATCATGGTGCGCGGCAAGACCCTGGTCACGCCGCCGTCCGAGCTCGGCATCCTGCCCGGCACCACGCAGTACGCGCTGTTCCGCGCCGCCGAGCGCGCCGGCTGGACCGTGCTCGTGGAGCCGATCCAGACCAGCGAGCTCTACGACGCCGAGGGCGTGTTCCTCGCGTCCAGCGTCCGCAAGATCACGCGGGTGAACGTGCTGGACGGCAAGCAGCTGCCCGACTCGTCGGCCCTGCTCACCGAGCTGCAGGGCCTGTACGAGTCGGAGTACTGATCCTTACTTGAGACCCGCGTCGACCGCGGCCATCAACGGGCCGCGGTCACCGGACATCTCCCAGAACATCGCGCCCAGCAGGTTCTTCGACTTGAGCCACGCGGTCTTCTTCTGGATCGACCACACGTCGTCGAAGGTCCACCACTGGTTGCCGGTGTAGCAGGACGTCGCCACGGCCACCTCGTCATGGAAGACGGTGCAGTTCGGCACCGACGCCACGAGGTTCGCGTACCCGCGCGTGCCCGACTCCTCCGGGAACTGGCCGGGAGCCGCGCCGCCCGCCTGCTGCCACTCGCCGTTCTTGCCGCCGTTGACCACGTTCTGCCAGCCGCGGCCGTAGAACGCGAGCCCGAGCGTGATCTTGCGGGACGGCACGCCCGCGTCGAGGTAGGCCTGGACGGTGCTCTCGACGCTGAACTTGGTGGTGTACGGGTCGTCCGGGTCCGGGTAGAGGTTGCCCTGGTGGCCGGTCCGGTTGGGCTCCCACGAGTTGTCGCTGCCGGAGCCGTGGAAGTCGTAGCCCTGGACGTTGAAGATGTCCATCGACTGCGCGACCCGCCCGAGCTCCCAGCCCGCCTCGATCTTGCCGGGGTCGGCCGGGGTGAACGCGGTGAGCTGGTAGCGCTTGCCCGTGGTGGTGCTCAGCGCGTCGAACTGCCGGCGGAACTCCTCGATCAGCAGGGTGTTGTTGACCTTGTCCTGCGGTCCGAAGTGGTTGCCCGCGTGGCCTTCGGCACCCGGCCACTCCCAGTCGAGGTCGATGCCGTCGAAGATGCCCGCCGCTGATCCCGGGCCGCCCGCGCCGTTGTACACGGGCAGGTTGCCCTTGATGTAGATGTCGATGCAGGACGACACGAACTTCTTGCGCGCCGCGTCCGTCGCCGCCACGTCGGAGAAGTACTTGGAGTACGTCCAACCGCCGAGCGAGATCAGCACCTTGAGGTGCGGGTGCTTGGCCTTGAGCTTCTTGAGCTGGTTGTAGTTGCCGCGCAACACTTCCCAGCCGCTGTCGGCCACGCCGTCGACGGACTGCGCGGCGCTCATCGGCCTGCTGTAGTCGGCTTCCGCGTCACCGGCGCCGTCGCCCTGGTTGGGGTCCTGCGGGTTCGGGCTCGTGCCCTTCGTGACGCCCTGCAGGCACGTGAGGTTGACCGGGTCGATGTTGCCGAACGCGTAGTTGACGTGCGTCATCTTCGCGGCGTCCATGTCCTTCACGAAGTACTGGCGCCCGTAGATGCCCCACTGCACGAAGTACCCGACGCGGGCGTAGCCGCCGACGATGTCCGCCGTGGTCTCGGTGAGCGCGTTGCTCGCGGCCGAGACGTTGTCGTAGATGTCCCTCGCCCTGACGGTGAACGTGTAGCTCGTGGACGGCGCAAGACCCGTGACGGTCGTGGTGGTGCCCGAGACCGTCGTCTTCACGGTCGAGCCGACGTAGACGTCGTAGTTCGCGACGCCCTTGTTGTCCGTGGAGGCGTTCCAAGCCAGCGTGACGCTGCCGGCGTCCTTGGCCGTGCTCCGGAGGTTGCCCGGCGCGGTCGGCGGCGTCGTGTCGTCGGCGGGGTTGTTGGTGGTGACGCTGACGGCCGCGCTCGGTCCGCTCTGGGCACCCTTGGTGTCCTTGGCCCGCACGGTGAACGAGTACGCGGTGTTCGGGGTCAGGCCGGTGACGATCGCCTGGTTGGTGGTGCTGCTCGTCGCGAGCGTCGAGCCGTTGTAGACGTCGTACCCGGCGATCGGCAGCGAACCCGGCGTGGAGGCGTTCCACTGCAGGCTCACCGTGCGCGTGGTCTTCGTCGGCGAGGTCAGCCCACCAGGGACGCTCGGCGGGGTGTCGGCGCTGCCGTCGCAGTTGGCGTTGTTGACGCGGCAGGTCACCGGGTCGACGTTGGAGCTGATGGAGAACGCCGGGCTGTACGGCTCCGTGCTCGCGCCGGCGTTGATGGTCTTGTTGTAGTGGGCGGGCGTGACGGTGACCTGGTTGCCGCTCTGGCTGACGGTGCCGTTCTGGCCGTTGGCGACCGTCACGCCGCCCGGCAGCGTGAACTGGATCGACCAGTCGGTGACGGCGGTCGTGCCGTGGTTGCGCAGGACGAACTTCGCCGTCCCGCTCGCGACCGAGTACTCGGCGGTCAGCCCCGTGGGCGCCGGTGGCGGGGTGCCGGTGCCGTCGCACGCCATGTTGTTGATGGTGCAGGCGGTCGGGTCGGCCGCGGCGCTCAGCGTGAACGTCGGGCTGTAGGGCTCGGTGTTGCGCCCCGCCGGGAGGTTGTTGATGTAGAAGGCCGGCGTGAGCGTGACTCTCGTGCCGTTCTGGGTGATCGTCGCGTTCTGCGGGCTGCTCGCCGTGACACCGGCGGGCAGGTCGAACTTCAGCGACCACCCGTTGAGCGCGGCGGTGCTCGCGTTGGCGACGACGAACTTGCCCGTCGTACCGGTGCGGGAGAAGGTCGCGGTGATGCCGGTGGCGGCTTGTGCAGGGACCGCCAGGGCTAGGAGTGCTACCAGACTCGTTAACAGGGCAGGGATCCGGCGCATGCGGAACTCCAGTTTGGTAGAGATTCCGCGGCGGCTGGTTCGTTACGGTATTTGGTCTGGACCACTAACGTCAACGGCCTGCTTTCCTCAGCCGACGGGCCGGAACCGCACCTCCGCACCCGGCCGCGCCTGCCCCAGCAGGTGCAGGAAATCGTTGTCCACCACGCCGATGACGGGATACCCACCCGTCGTCGGGTGGTCGTTGAGGAACACCACCGGCTGCCCGTCCGGCGGCACCTGGACCGACCCGGTGATCATCCCTTCGCTGGGAATCTCCCCGTCACGACGATTCAGCTTGGTCCCGCTGAGCCGCGCGCCAACCCGGTTGCTCCGATCCGACACAACCCACTCGCCTTGCCGCAGCTGACTTTCCGCGTCCTCAAACCAGTCGTCGCGCGGCCCGAGCAGAATCGGGATGACCAACGTTTGCACCGCCTCGTGCGGCGGCACCACATCTGCCCCGCAGGGCACCCCGGGCGTCCCAAGATGCAGGACGTCGTTGTCCCGCAACGGTTCTGGACCGATTCCGGACAACAGGTCCGTGGACCGGCTACCGAGCTCCACGTCCACCTCGATCCCCCCGGACACCGCGAGGTAGTTCCGCAGCCCGGTCCGAGGCGTGCCGATCTCCAGCACGTCGTTCTCGCCGAGGTGCACCGGCTGGTGCGAGTCGACCAGCTTCCCGTTGCGCCTGACCTCGACGGCAGGCCCGGTGACGGCGACCGTGCATCCGGCGCCGGCTCTCAACACCAGCCCACCGAGCAACAACTCGAGTCCCGCCGCCCCCTCCGCGTTGCCGACGAGCCGGTTGGCGAGCGTGAGCGACCTCGGGTCCAGTGCTCCCGACGGCGGCACGCCGAGGTGCGCGTGACCGGGCCGCCCGAGGTCCTGGACCAACGCCTGCGGCCCGGTCCTGATGATCGTGACGGTGCGCTTCACGCGATCACGAACCTGACCTGGTCGCCGGGCTGCAACAGCGCGGGGGTCTCGGCCTTGGCGTCGAACAACGTGACCTCCGTGCGCCCGATCAACCGCCAGCCGCCGGGCGTCGCCCTGGGGTAGGCGGCGGTGAACTCGCCCGCGATGCCGACCGAACCCTGCGGCACCTTCGTCCGCGGGGAGTCGAGTCGTGGCTGCTGGAGTTGTGCCGGTAGACCGGTGAGGTAGCCGAAGCCCGGGGCGAAGCCGCAGAACGCGACCTCGTAGGTGGCCTCGGTGTGGAGCTTGACGACCTCGTCCCGGGTGACGCCGGCGGTGTCGGCGACGAGGTCCAGGTCCGGGCCGTCGTAGCTGACCGGGATGGTGATCTCGCGGGAACTCGTCTTCGGGGCCTTGGTGAGGTCGATGGACCTCAGGGCCTCCCTGATCTTGGGTAGCGCGCCCTTGACCAGGACCGTTCGGGCGGCCGGGACCAGTTCTTCGATGCCGTCGAGTTGGTCGAGGGCCGCGCGGACGGCCGCCACCTCGCTCAGGGAGTCGACCTCGACCAGGAGCGCGTCGGTTCCGCAGCGCCGCAGAAGCATGCACCCATGTTACGGGGAATCGTGGGATTGTTGAACAATCCGACACGCAGATCGTTGAACAATCCTTCGGTCGAAGAGGGCGGCGGATGGTGCGGAGGAGGGCATGCTGCAGGTCGCAGCGTTTGGCCGCGGCTGATCATGTGCCATCTGAGCCGCACCGACTGACCTCGCACCGCCCGGCTGTCGGCCGGTCGCGCGCCGCTGGCCGGTGCCTGCCGCCAGCCAGTGCTCGCCGAGTCCGTGCCCGCCGACTCCCGAACCCTGCGGGCTCACACCTCGACTTGCAAGACCAGCGCCGTTGCACCCCAGCCACCGCCGGCGAACCCGCGCCAGCCCGGCCCGCCCAGCCTAGGCCCAGCTCACCACCAGGCCGGGCCGCCGGCCAGCCCACGCCCGCCGACCCACGTCAGCGAGTCGGCAGAACCCGAGCAACCAGCCGAACCGTCAGCCGACGATCCGCTTGAGGTGCGCCGAAGCGTGCGGCTGCATCGGCTGCCCCATCATCGCCCGCTCCTCGACATAGGCGAGGTCACCGTTCACCACGCCGTACAACCGCTGCGAAGCCTTGACGTCCTTGGCCGAGGCCGTGCGGATGACCGCGTCCGTCTCGAACTCCCACGACGTCTGCGTGCGCACCTTGCCGTAGTACATCTCGACGATGCCGGTGTTGTGCGTCAGCAGCAGCTCGATCGAGTCGTCCTCCTGCGGCCGCCAGAAACCCTGCTCGCGGGCAGCGGGACGGATGACCTCGCCGGCCTCGTTCAGCAGCCACGACCGCGCCTCGTACACGAGGAACGGGCGGCCGTCGTGGGCGAAGGTGATCTGCTGGCCGAAGCGGAACGGGCCGTCGATCGTCGGGTAGACGATCTCGCCCTCGCCGCGCCAGACACCGACGAGCGGCAGCACGCCCAGGAGCGCGTCGTTCAGGTTCGCGCCCTCGCGGAGGTTCGCCGTGTCGCCCGGGATGGGCATGTCGGTGAACTGCGGGAGGTTGCGCTCCCTGGTGGCGGCTGCTCGTTCCTCGGCCAGGCGGATGGCCTCGTCGCCGCTGCTCATCGCTGGTCGGAGTAGAGGCGGTAGACGACGTAGCCGGCGAACCACATAACGGCGATCGTCACTAGCACCAGGAGTCCGGTGAAGATGTGTTCCACGAGGAAGAGGATATCTCGCCCGCGGTGACGTGCAGGGTTGTGGTGGCAGAGGCCACCCGAGCAGGACACCGGACCACCACATGCGAAAGGCCCGGCGGTGAGTCACCGCCGGGCCTCGAACGCCAAGAGCTAGGCGACCGCGATCTCCACCGCGTGCACCCCGGGCCCGGACGCCGACACGTCGGCCTGCCCGTTGCCGGTGCGGTGCAGCGCGCGCACGGTCCAGCTGCCCGGAGCCGCGAAGAACCGGAAGTCGCCCTCGGGAGAGGTGACGACCTCCGCCGTGAACTCGCCGGTCGAGTCGAGCAGCCGGACGAACGCCCCGCCCACGGGGGTGCCGCCGGAGACGACCTTGCCCTCGAGGACGGTCTCGGTCGTCGAAACGTCGATCGTGCCGCCCTGAGCGGGGGCGCCGCAGCCGTTGGACATGATCAGGCCTCCTTGCCGGAACCGAGCTCGATCGGCACGCCGATGAGCGAGCCGTATTCCGTCCAAGAACCGTCGTAGTTCTTGACGTCGTCGTGGCCGAGCAGCTCGCGCAGGGCGAACCAGGTGTGCGAGGAGCGCTCGCCGATGCGGCAGTACGCGATGGTCTTGCGGCTGCCGTCGAAGCCCGCCTCGGCGTACAGCGCGGACAGCTCCTCGTTCGACTTGAACGTGCCGTCCTCGTTGGCCGCCTTCGACCACGGGACGTTCACCGCGGACGGGATGTGGCCCGCGCGCTGCGCCTGCTCCTGCGGGAGGTGGGCGGGCGCCAGCAGCTTGCCGGAGAACTCGTCGGGCGAACGGACGTCGACGAGGTTCTTGTTGCCGATGGCCTCGACGACCTCGTCGCGGAACGCGCGGATCGACAGGTCCTGCTCCTGCGCCGAGTACGAGGTGGCGTCGCGGACGACCTCTTCCTTGTCCAGCGGGCGGCCGTCGAGCTCCCACTTCTTGCGGCCGCCGTCGAGGAGCTTGACGTTCGTGTGGCCGTAGAGCTTGAAGTACCAGTACGCGTAGGCCGCGAACCAGTTGTTGTTGCCGCCGTAGAGGATCACGGTGTCGTCGTTGGAGATGCCCTTGGCCGAGAGCAGCTTCTCGAAGCCCTCGCGGTCGACGAAGTCACGGCGGACCGGGTCCTGGAGGTCGTTCTTCCAGTCGATCTTCACGGCACCGGGGATGTGGCCGCCGTCGTACGCGGTGGTGTCCTCGTCGACCTCCGCGAACACGACGCCGGGCGTCTGGAGGTTCTCCTCGGACCAGGCGGCCGAGACCAGCACGTTCTCACGGCTCATGGGAAGTTTGCTCCTGTAGTAGTCATTGCGGTCGAGCGAGGGCAGGTGCGTACCGGCGCAGCAGCAGGTACATCTCGCACCCGAGGCACAGGCCGAGCGCCGCGTTCAGCAGCGCCGCCACCAGTGCGAAACCGGTGGCCACCATGCCGAGCGTGGTGAGGCCGGTGGCGTAACCGAGGGTGCCGATCAGAGCGAAGACGAAGCCGACCCCCTGGGCGAACCGCAGCGGGGCCGCGTCCTCGCGTTCGGTGGTCGGGGTCAGGCGCGGCTGGATCGCGTAGCGGTAGACGTGACCCCACGGGTTCAGCTTCAGCGAGATGAACGCGCACATCGCGAACAGCACCGTCTGGGCGGCGAGGAGACGCCACCATCCGGTGAGCAGCACGATCGCGAGGATGACCGTGGTCATCCAGGCGGAGAAGCGCGGTCCGCGCGGGTCTACAGGGTTGTCCTTGGGCACGACGACCTCCGGGCAGACGGACGAGTGGATTCAGTCCGGCAGAGGTAGCTGACGACCGTCAAGCGGCTCTATCAGCTCGTCGTGCGACACAGGCTGCTGCGCACGCGGCACAGATCAACCGCGCGTCGCTTCGTGAGCAGCATGGTCATGCCAGCGAGGGTAGCCCTCAATCCCTCGGTGCGGGAGGTATGTCCATCTGGTGGAACAACGCAGGTTCACCCGACCGGATTAGGGCAAATGCGGTCGGAGGGCGGCCAGCAACGAGTCGCGTTTCGGCACGCCGCCGACTCGCAACACCTCGGTGCCGTCGGGCGTCAGCGCCAGCGTCGTGGGGGTGCGCATCACGCCCAGCGACGCGGCGACGTCCGGGAGGTCCGTGACGTCGAGCTCGGCGTGCGCGAGGCCCTCCGTGCGGTCGGCCAGGTCGCGCAGGATCACCTTCGCGTGCCGGCACGGCGCGCAGAACGTGGTGGAGAGCTGGACCAGCGTCACCCCCGGCGCGACGAGCAGGTCGCGCACGGGAGCGGGCAGGTCGGCGACCGGGGAGCGACGGGAGATGCGGCCCTCGCGGACCTTGAGCAGCACACCGACCGCGCCGGCCACGGCCAGCGCGCCCAGTAGCGCCCACACACCTGTCATCGCTGGACCAACGGTACATCCGCGATCTCGCCGGACAGCTTGAACGACCCGCTCTCCACCTCGACGGCGGTAGGAGTCGCCCCGAACGGCAGCGTGCCGGGGTCGATCTTGATCGCGAGCGCCTGGCGCAGCTGCGGGATGATCTGCTTGAGCGACGCGTCGTTCAGCTCGATGTCGTCGATGTTGATCTGGATGGCACCGCTGACCAGCGCGATCTGGCCGTAGGCGGTCAACGTCACGACCCTGCCCGCCACGTTCGTCTCACCGGAGAGCTTGATCGCGGCCGTCGTCTTGGGTGCCTTCGGGTCGGCCGGGGCCTGGGTGGCGACGCGGTTGTCGGGCTCGATCGAGAGCTTGTCGAACGGCGTCACCTGGTTCGCCAGCCGGTTCAGGTCCAGCGCCTTGATCCGCACGCTGCCCTTCACGGTGTCGATGGTCGCCTTGGAGACGTTGCCCGCCAGCAGGTCCGAGAGCTCGACGCGGGTGTGCAGCAGGTCCGCCTCGACGTCGAGGTCGCGCAGGTCGACGTTCTGCTGCTCGTTGCGGATCGGCACGCCGTACGCGCGGATCTCCACGTGCTGGTAGTCGCCGCGCAGCGCCTGCAGCGTGAACGGGAACCCGTTGATGCGCACCGCCGGGTCCTCTTTGAGCTGCAGCTTCTCCCGCATCCGCTGCGCGATCTGGTACTCGCCGGCCGCCGCGAGGGCGAAGTCGGCCGCGACGAGCAGCACGCCGAGCACGATGACCGTGATGACGAGGAACTTCCCGCGGCGGGACTTCTTCTTCCGCGGTCGTGCGGGGGTCTGCGCAGTCATTCCTCGTCCTCGACGTTAACGGCGATCCATGCCGCCATCCGGTCTACCAGGTCTGGAGTCGCGGCCGATTCGGCGTGCCGCATGCCGGGTTCGATCCACAACTCGGCATGTCCGGAGGACGCGCGGTGCAGCGACCTGGCGTGGTCCACGGAGAAATAGTGGTCCAGGTCACCGTGCACGATCAGCAGTGGGGTGGGCGTGATGCGACCGACCACCTCCAGCGGACTCTCCGGCGCTTGTACCCAGCTGCCGCCGAGCCGAACCCCGAGCGCCCGCGCCGCGAGCTTGCCGTGCGGCTGCTCCAGCAACCAGTGCACGCGCCGCATGGGAGCGGTCTCGCGCGACCACCACCGGGCCGGGCCGCTCACCGACACCACGGCGTCCGGCCTGGTCTCCCCCAGAGCCGCGTGCCGCAGGACGATCGACGCGCCCATCGAGAACCCGATCGTCGCGACCTTCGAGTAGCCGAGCGACCGGGCGAGCCGCACGCCCGCCTCGATGTCGTGGACCTCGTCGGCGCCGACCGTGGAGCGGCCCTCGGAGTGGCCGTGCCCGCGGAAGTCGAGCGCCACGACACCGGCCTTCCTGGCCAGTCGAGCCAGTACACGGGCCACGTACGGGCGCCTCACGTTGTTCGTGAACCCGTGTCCTACAACGAAAGCGACATCGCTTTCACACTTGTGGTGGACGCCGTGCAGGCGCACCCCGTCGTGTGACGTGGATGTAACAGGGATGACGCCTGTGGAAACAAGTGTGAGCACGGCTTCTTGACCTGGGACTTTCTCGGGGTGCACCGGTATTGTCTCCGTCATCCGCAGGCAACGGGGCCCGGTCACCGTACGCCGCTGGTCTGGTCGTGGTGACCGACCACGGCCGATTTGGAGGGCGCCGCGATGAGCATCGACGTGCTTCTGCTGACGACAGACCCGGACCCGGAGGCCGTGCTTCCCGCGCTGGCCCTGCTCCCGCACGCGGTCCGGCCGCTGCGTCCCGAGGTCTCCGCGCTCCTCGAAGCCGGACCCCACGACATCGTGCTGGTCGACGCCCGCACGGACCTGGTCGGCGCGCGTTCGCTGTGCCGCCTGCTCGACTCCTCCGGCGTGGACGTGCCCGTCGTGGCCGTCGTCACCGAGGGCGGTCTGGTCGCGGTCAACTCCGACTGGTCCGTCGACGAGATCCTGCTGCCGAACTCCGGCCCCGCCGAGGTCGACGCCCGCCTGCGCCTGGTGCGCTCGCGCCGCGGCACGACGGCGCCCGGCGGCGACGGCGCGCTGCAGCTCGGCGACCTCGTGATCGACGAGGCCACCTACACCGCGCGCCTCAAGGGCCGCCCGCTCGACCTCACCTACAAGGAGTTCGAGCTGCTCAAGTACCTCGCGCAGCACGCGGGCCGGGTCTTCACCCGCGCGCAGCTGCTGCAGGAGGTCTGGGGCTACGACTTCTTCGGCGGCACCCGCACCGTCGACGTCCACGTGCGACGGCTGCGCGCGAAGCTCGGCCCCGAGCACGAGGCGCTCATCGGCACGGTCCGCAACGTGGGCTACAAGTTCGTCCGCCCGCCGCGTCCCGGCTCGTCGCGCCGCCCGGCCGAGGTCGCCGAGGTGGAGATCGACGACTCCGCCCACGTCCTGGATGAGCGTTTGATCGCGCGGTAGGTTCGCCTGTGTGGCGCAACTGAGCTGGTTCGAGGAGCTGTCGGCCGACCAGGCCGCCGAGGTGTCGGGTCTGCTGGAGGCCGCACAGGCGACCGACGGCGTGGCCCCGGTCGGTGAGGCCGTGCGACTGCGGATGCGCCCCGGCGCGACCGGCAGCCGGCACCTCCTCGCGCACCTGGACGGCGAACTGGCCGGGTACGCGCACGTCGACCTCGTCGGTGACTCCGGCGGCAACAAGGTCGCCGAGCTCGCCGTGCACCCGAAGCACCGCCATCAGGGAGTGGGCGAGGCACTGGTCAAGGCGCTCCCGCAGGAGTCGCTGCGGATCTGGGCGCACGGCGGCCACCCGGACGCCGAGAAGCTCGCCGACAAGCTCGGCTTCCGCAAGGTGCGCGAACTGCTGCGGATGCGGCTGCGCGTCGAGAACGACCTGCCGGAGCCCAGGCTGCCCGAGGGCCTCACGATCCGGGCGTTCGTGCCCGGCAGGGACGAGGCCGCGGTCGTCTACGTGAACCACCGCGCGTTCGACTGGCACCCCGAGCAGGGCGCGATGTCCATCGAGGACGTCCGGGCCAAGGAGAACGAGGACTGGTTCGACGCCGAGGGCTTCCTCCTCGCGTTCGACGCCGACGACCGGCTGGCCGGTTTCCACTGGACGAAGGTGCACACCCCCGACCTGGGCGAGGTCTACGTCGTGGGCGTCGACCCGGACCGGCAGGGCGGGGGCCTGGGCAAGGCGCTGACGCTGGCCGGCCTGCGCCACCTGCGTGACCAGGGCGTCAAGGAAGTGATGCTCTACGTCGAGTCGGACAACACCGCGGCGGTCCGCGTGTACACCAAGCTCGGCTTCACCCTTTGGGATGCCGACGTCCAGTACGCCCGGTAGTCAACAGACCGTCACAAAACGCATACGCCCTGGTCGCGCAGTCACTCGTTCGGCCGTGTGACCCGTCACTTCCCGTCCTGTGTTCACCTCTCGTTCACCTTGTTTAGGTGGGTTGTCCACTCTGGCTACCTACCTTCCACAGCAAGCGGCGACGCCCGTCGCGACTCGCTTCCGCAAGGTGGAGGACCAAGGTGAAGATCCAGCGGCACGGTGCCGTGCTCGGCCTCGTCGCGGCCAGCGCGCTGCTGCTCGGTGCATGTGGCAGCGACAACAACACGGCGGCGGGTGGCAACAACCCCGCGTCGAACGCTGCCTCCGCTCCCGTCGAGTGCGGTGGCAAGACCAACCTCAACGCCGAAGGTTCTTCCGCGCAGAAGAACGCGGTCGACGCGTTCGTGCAGGCCTACCAGGCCGCCTGCCCCGGTGTGAACGTGGCGTACAACCCCTCCGGCTCCGGCGCGGGCGTGAAGAACTTCAACGCCGGCCAGGTCGACTTCGGTGGTTCGGACTCCGCGCTCAAGGAAGGCGCCGAGACCGAGGCCGCCGCCAAGCGCTGCCAGAGCAACCCGGCGTGGAACCTCCCGCTGGTGTTCGGCCCCGTCGCCATCGGCTACAAGGTGTCCGGTGTGGACAGCCTCGTGCTGGACGCCAAGACCACCGCCGCGATCTTCTCCGGTGCGGTCAAGAAGTGGAACGACCCGGCCATCAAGGCGCTGAATGGCGCAGCGAGCCTGCCGGACAAGGACATCGCGGTCATCTACCGCTCGGACGAGTCGGGCACCACCGACAACTTCCAGAAGTACCTCAAGGTCGCCGGTGGCTGGACCAAGGGTGACGGCAAGCAGTTCAAGGGCGGTGTCGGCGAGGGCAAGGAGAAGTCCGCCGGTGTCGCGCAGGCCGTCGGCTCCATCGACGGTGCGATCACCTACGTCGAGTGGTCCTTCGCGCAGGACAACAAGCTCTCGATCGCCAAGATCGACTCTGGTGCCGGTGCCGTCGACCTGACCGCCGAGTCGGCCGGCAAGGCGATCGACGAGGCCAAGATCAAGGGTCAGGGCAACGACCTGGTCCTCGACCTCGACTCGATCTACGGCTCCAAGGCCGCCGGTGCGTACCCGCTGCTGCTCGCGACCTACGAGATCGTGTGCTCCAAGGGCTACGACGCCGACACCGCGAAGGCCGTCAAGGCGTTCCTGACCGTCGCCGCCACGACCGGCCAGGCGCAGCTCGCCGACGCGGGCTACGTGCCGCTGCCCAAGGCGTTCCAGGACAAGCTCCTGACCGCCGTGAAGGCGATCGCCTGAGGTTGATGCGAGACTTCGACCAACGCTGACGCGATGAACGATCCCGTCGTGGCCAAGCGCCCCGCCCGTCCCGGTGACACCGGGGCGGAGCGGGGCGTTGCGGCTGCTCACCACGCCTCGGAGGCTCCGATTCCCCCGACACCGGAAGCTCCAGAAACCACCAAGGCACCTCACGTCCGGCCGGGCGACCGCATCTTCCGCGGCCTGGCGACGGG
Source organism: Lentzea sp. NPDC003310 (assembly GCF_040610935.1). Classification (NCBI taxonomy): domain Bacteria; kingdom Bacillati; phylum Actinomycetota; class Actinomycetes; order Pseudonocardiales; family Pseudonocardiaceae; genus Lentzea; species Lentzea sp. NPDC003310. Next base: position 253,962 of record NZ_JBEXNC010000010.1, on the reverse strand, counting down.
ATCTGGTGTCTTCATCGTCGTCCTCATCGGCGCGATCGGCCTGTTCCTGATCCTGCAGGCCATCCCGTCGCTCGGACTGGACAACGTCAACTTCCTGACCAGTCGCGAGTGGAACACGACGGACCCGTCGAACCTGCGGTTCGGCATCCTCGACCTGCTGCTGGTCACGGTCGTGGTCGCGGTGCTCGCCCTGCTGATCGCCATGCCGATCGCGCTGGGCATCGCCCTGTTCCTCACGCAGTACGCCCCGCGCAACCTCGCCCGGCCGTTCGCGTACGTCGTGGACCTGCTCGCCGCGGTGCCCTCGATCGTCTTCGGCCTGTGGGGCCTGTTCGTGCTCGGCCCGGTGCTCTTCCCGTTCTCGGAGTGGCTGATCGAGAACCTCGGCTGGATCCCGTTCTTCGCCAAGGGCAACGTGAACGTGCAGCTCGGCGGCACCATCTTCACCGCGGGCATCGTCGTCGCGGTGATGATCCTGCCGATCATCACGGCCGTCAGCCGCGAGGTCTTCGAGCGCACGCCCACGATGCACATCGAGGGCGCGATCGCGCTCGGCGCGACCAAGTGGGAGGTCGTCCGCACGACCGTCCTGCCGTTCGGCAAGGCCGGTTACGTCAGCGCCTCGATGCTCGGCCTCGGCCGCGCGCTGGGTGAGACCATCGCCGTCGCCATCATCCTGAGCACCGCGACCGCCTCGTTCGGCTGGTCGCTCTTCGACGGCGGCTCGACGTTCGCCTCGAAGATCGCGCTGGCCGCGCCGGAGTTCAACGACCCGCGTTCGGCCGGTGCCTACATCGCCGCCGGTCTGGTGCTGTTCGTGCTGACCTTCGTCGTGAACGCCATCGCGCGCTCGATCGTCGCCGGCCACAAGGAGTACGAGTGAGCACCAACCTCGCGGACCCCACGCGCCTCGCGACGCCGCCGACGTTCCAGAAGGTCAGCACCTCGCGCCAGATCAAGAACGGTCTCGCCACCGCACTCGTGTGGGGCGCGTTCCTGATCGCGATCATCCCGCTGGTGTGGGTGCTCTACACCGTGGTCCAGCGCGGCTTCCCGGTCATCCTCGACGGGGACTGGTGGCAGAAGTCGATGTCCGGTCTGCTGGCCCGCCAGCAGGGCGGCGGCGCCTACCACGCGATCTACGGAACGCTGGTCCAGGGCCTCGTCTGCGCCGTGATCTCGGTGCCGATCGGCATCATGGTCGCCATCTACCTCGTCGAGTACGGCGGCCGCTCGAAGCTCGCGAAGTCCACGACGTTCATGGTCGACATCCTCACCGGTGTCCCGTCGATCGTCGCGGCGCTGTTCGTCTACACGGTCTGGATCACGTACTTCGGCCTCGGCCGCAGCGCGCTCGCCGTGTCGCTCGCGCTGGTGCTGCTGATGGTGCCGGTCATCGTGCGCACGACCGAGGAGATGCTCAAGATCGTCCCGGACGAGCTCCGCGAGGCCTCGTACGCGCTCGGCATCCCGAAGTGGAAGACGATCGTCAAGATCGTCATCCCGACCGCGCTGTCCGGCATACTGACCGGCATCATGCTGGCCCTCGCCCGCGTCATGGGCGAGACCGCACCGGTGCTGGTGCTCGCGGCCTACGCGCCGTTCATCAACTACAACCTGTTCGACGGCCCGATGGCCTCGCTGCCGTTGATGATGGTGAACGAGCGCAACAACCCGACGCAGGCCGGTTTCGAGCGCATCTGGGGCGCGGCGATCACCCTCGTCGTCCTCATCACCCTGTTCAACCTCCTGGCGACCGTGATCTCGCGGGCGCTGGCGCCGAAGACGAAGTGAGCGGGCGGACATGGCCAAGCGACTCGACATCAAGGACCTGAACCTCTTCTACGGCAAGTTCCACGCCGTGGAGAACGTCTCGCTCGCGGTGCCGCCGAAGAACGTCACCGCGTTCATCGGCCCCTCCGGCTGCGGCAAGTCGACCGTGCTCCGGTCGCTCAACCGCATGCACGAGGTCGCCCCCGGCGCCCGCGTCGAGGGCAAGGTGCTGCTCGACGGCGAGGACATCTACGCGTCCACTGTGGACCCGGTCGAGGTGCGCCGCACCATCGGCATGGTGTTCCAGCGCCCCAACCCGTTCCCCACGATGTCCATTCGCGACAACGTGGTGGCGGGTCTGCGCCTCGCGGGGATGAAGGACAAGAAGAAGCTCGACGAGGTGGCGGAGCGCTCGCTGCGCGGCGCCAACCTCTGGAACGAGGTCAAGGACCGGCTCGACAAGCCGGGCGGCGGCCTCTCCGGTGGTCAGCAGCAGCGTCTGTGCATCGCGCGTGCCATCGCGGTGCAGCCCGACGTGCTGCTCATGGACGAGCCCTGCTCGGCCCTGGACCCGATCTCCACGCTGGCGATCGAGGACCTGATCACCGAGCTGAAGAAGGAGTACACGATCGTCATCGTGACCCACAACATGCAGCAGGCGGCGCGCGTCTCGGACCAGACCGCGTTCTTCAACCTGCTGGGTGTCGGTCAGCCGGGACAGCTGATCGAGGTGGACGACACGGAGAAGATCTTCTCCAACCCCGGCCAGAAGGCGACCGAGGACTACATCTCCGGCCGGTTCGGCTAAATCTGCCGGTTGGACTAAATTGCTCGGCGTGAGCCCGCAGAGCAAGTCGCGCAAGAAGAAGCAAGGCAAGGCACCCGGCCGCAGGCCCGAGCAGCAGTCCCCGTACGGGGCCCTGCTCGAGTCGGCGGCCGCTGTGCGTTCCGAGTCCTGGTTGCTCGCGGACGCGTGGGCCAGCGAGCTCTACGCGACGCTCTGGCTCGCCGGCTCCGGCACCGCCCCGCTGATCGACGCGCTGCAGGCGATGGACGACCCGGCGGCGCTCACCGCGTTGCGCGCGCTCGCCGGCGTGGGCTCGGAGGAGAGCCGCGTCGCCGCGTTCGCCGCCGCGGAAACCGTTGCGGCACGCGGAGTCGCCGAGCCGGACTGGTACGCCGCCGGTGCGGTGCCGGACTTCCGCGACGCCTTCCTCGTCACGAACCTGCTGGGCGACGTCGAGGTCATCGCGATCACCCAGGAACGCGCCGGTGTCGGCGAGACCGTGCTCTTCATGCGCCAGCCGGTGCTCGGCGCCACCGCGATCGAGCTGTTCTCGACGCCCGACGAGGGCACGGTCGCGTTGCTGGAGGACATGATCTCCTCGACGCCCGAGGCGTTCCGCGACGAGATCACCGCGTTGAGCGCCACCGACGTCTACGACCGCGTGTGGCCGGACATCGCCCAGTTCTGGGAGGACGGCCCGGACGAGGAGGCCGAGGAGGGCCTCATGGGCGACGAGGACGTGCGGCACCCGGTCCAGCTGATCGCACTCGCCGACGCCCGCGTGAGCGCGTTGGTGCCCAAGGAGTACGAGATCCCGACGATCAGTCCGGAAAGGACGGACGAGGTCGTGGAGGCGTTCCTCGCCTCGGCGCACGGGATCGCCGACGTCGAGGCCGCGCGGGCGTTCGCGCGGATCGTCGTGTCGGCCGCGGTGGAGCAGAACCGCGACCCCGTCGTGTACGGCCCGGCCTCGCTGACCGCCGTGCTGATCCTCAACGTGGCGGCACGGCTGCACGTGTCCGAGGAGGACCTCGCGCTGCTGCCCGAGATCGTGCGGGCGTGGGCGTACTTCACCGTGGACGCCCGGGACCTGCCGCGCGACGAGGCGCGGGCGACGTGGGACGAAGAACTGCCCACCGTGCTCGCCGAGTTCTCCGAGGCTTACGCCGATCCGGAGCTGGTCGCCGAACGCGATGGGCAGTTTCGCTGATTTCCGAAGGAGCTAGAGGTTCTCGTCGCCACCGTAGCCGGGCATCCGGCCGGTGACGACGAAGACCGTGCGCTTGGCGACCGACACGGCGTGGTCGCCGTAGCGCTCGTAGAAGCGGCCGAGCAGCGTCACGTCCACCGCGGCGGGAACGCCGTGCTGCCACTCCTTGTCCATGATCACGGAGAACAGGTGGCGGTGGATGTCGTCCATCGCGTCGTCCTCCTCCTCGAGGTTGCGCGCGCGGTCGACGTCCTTCGCGCGGATGATCTCCGCGGCCTCCTTCGCGAGCTTGACCGCGATCCGGCCCATCTCCTCGAAGTACGGCTTGACGTCCTCGGGCAGCGCCGACGCCGGGTGCCGGCGGCGCGCGGCCTTCGCCACGTGCAGGGCGAGGTCGCCCATGCGCTCGACGCTCTCGGCCGCGTGGATCACGGCGAGCACCGTGCGCAGGTCGGTCGCGACCGGCGCCTGCAACGCGAGCAGCGCGTACGACTGCTCCTCGATGCTGGAGCGGACGTCGTCGACCAACTGGTCACCGCTGATGACCTGCTCGGCCAGGCCGAGGTCGGCCTGCAGCAGTGCCGCGGTCGCGTTCTGCATCGCCTCGGCGACCATGCCGGTCATGTCGGCCAGTCGTTCGGCGAGCTCTTCTAGAGAGTCGTGGTAGGCCTCGCGCATGGCGCTCAGCCTACGTCCCGACCATCGCGGCAGCGACATGCCAGGATGAACCGGAGGTGAACCCCAGGCGAATCACTTCGCCGCGCAGGGGTCCTGGGCCGCGTTCACAATGGACAGATCACCGTTGGGCTGACCTTGGGGTTGTCCCTGGGCGGTGCCCTGGTTGCCCGCGGTCGGCGCCTTCACCTTGTCGTCGAAGTCCTTGCCGATCACCAACTGGATCGCGCCGCCCATCTCGGGCGCCTCGACCAGTTCCGCCGCGGTGAGGGCCGCCTTGAGCGTCACGGCCTTGTTCTCGTTGCCCTTGGCGTACTTGATGATCGTCTTCGGGGCCTGCTCGGGAGCGTTGTCCCGCTTGACGACCTTGAAACCCTGCTGCTCCAACGCGTTCGACGTCCTGGCGACGGCGCCGCCGTTCGACGAGTCCCCGTTGAGCACCTGGATGCTGACCTCCTTGGGGTCCACCAGGGTGCCGGGCTGCTGGGCCGGAGCCTCACCGTTCTTCGGGTCCGCCTTCTCCTGCGGGAGCGGCGTTCCGTCGATGATCGTCTGGAACAACGCCTTGACGTCGTCGGTCTTCAGACGCTCGATGTTGTCGTCCGGGATGTCGATCAGCTTGTTGTCGTCGGTCCAGTGCGGCATCGTCACGAACGACACGCGACCGGCCTCGAGGCTCTGCAACGAGTTCGCGAGCTCCAGCAGCGAGGCGACGTCGATGTTGTCGCCGACCGTGGACTTCGTGAGCGCGTTGATGAAGTTGTTGAGCTTGGTCGGGCTCAGCAGCACCTCGTTGGACAGCGCCTGGCGCAGCATCGCGGACAGGAAGCCCTGCTGCCGCTTGATGCGGTCGAAGTCCGTGCCGCCGTCGCCCTGGGCGAGGACCTTGCGGGCCCGCACGTACGACAGCGCCTGGTCGCCCTTGAGGACGTGCTTGCCGGGCTTGTCGATGACGACACCGAGCTCGTCGTCGACGATCTTGGTCGGCGTGCAGATTTCCACGCCGCCGATCGCCGTCGACATCTCGCGGAAGCCGACGAAGTCGATGCTCACGAAGTGGTTGATCTTGAGACCCGACAGCTGGGTCATCATGTTCGCGACGCACTCCGGCCCGCCGTCGTTGTAGACGGAGTTGGCCATGACGTCCTTCTCCGGCGCCAGCGGACCGCCGTACTGGCCGTTGTCCGGGTTCCAGCTCCGGCACGCGGGGCGGTCGACCCGCACGTCGCGCGGCAGCGACACGATGACCATGCGCTTCCGGTCCTTGGGGATGTGCGCGAGCATCAGGACGTCCGAGCGCGCACCACCCTCCTGCGCCTGCGTGCCGACGTTGTCGCCCGCCTTGGCGCCTGCTCGGGTGTCCGAGCCGACCAGCAGGAAGTTCTCGTCGCCGAGCTGCTTCTCGGCCTGCTGCACGGCCTCGGAGTTGCCGCCGAGCGCGTCGATCTTCTGGATCTTGGAGTCGGCCCACTGCATGGCGGCCCAGCCGATGCCCGTCGACGCGAACACCACGGCCGCGGCGGCGATCGCGCCGATCCTGGCCGTGCGCATCAACCTGCGCTGCTGGGGCGTGCGACCGACCGGACGGCGCTCGCCGTCCTCCTCGCTCACCACGACGGGCTCGGCGAACTGGGTCACCTCGTCGACGAGGTCTTCCTCGTCGCCGTCCTTGACCCACGGCATGAGCTTCGCGCGGCGTTCCTTGCGCTGGCGCTCCTGCTCGAGCAGTTCGTCGTGCACCGCGGAGAACCGCGCGAGGGTGTGGTCGACCTCGCGGCGCTTCTTCACGTCCTCGCCGATGGCCTCCATCTCGGTGGTGAGGCTCATCGGGTCCATGTCTTCGCGCTTCTCGACCTTGGCCACACCCGCCGCCGAGGCGATCTGGGTGGCCTCCGGGCCGGGCCCGTCGGTCTTCGGCTCGTCCACGGGCTCGCCGAGCCTGCTGGCGAGAGCACCGGGGACCGGTCGCGGACCGCTCGACTCCGCCCGCGGGGGCATCGGCCGGGGACCGCTCGACTCGGCGCGCGACGGCGGGCGGCGTTCCGGCCCCTCGCCGGGGGCGGGAGGACGCGGAATGCTGTTCGAGGACGGCGCGTCGCCTGGCAGGAGGCGACGCGGTGCGCCGGCCGCCGGGCCCTCCGGCGTTCCTCCCGGGGCGGGGGGACGCTGGGGGGCGCCCGGCTTGGGGCCTGCCTGCGGCTCGCCCGGTGCGGGCGGGCGCGGGATGCCGTTGGACGACGGCGCGTCGCCCGGCATCAGCCTGCGCGGCGGTGGCCCTTCCGGTGCCGGTCGCCGGATCGTGCCGTTCCCGAGGCCTGCCTCAGGCGCTCCACCGGGGGCGGGGCGTCGCGGGATGCCGTTCGCGGAGGGCACGTCGCCGGGAGGCATCCGCCGCGGGTCGCCGGGGGCCGGTGGGCGCGGGATGCCGTTGGACGACGGTGCGTCGCCCAGCATCGGCCTGCGCGGCGGTGCGCCGTTCTGGGGTGCGCCGTTCTGCGGTGCGCCGTTCTGGGGAGCCGGTCGCCGGATCGCGCCGTTCGGCTGTCCCGGCTGCTCACCGGGCGCGGGACGGCGCTGCATGCCCGTCGCGTCCGGGCGCGGCCGCTGGCCGGTCTGCTCGCCGGGCACGCGGTAGGCACCGCTCTGCTCCGGGTTCTGCGCGGGTCGCGGCCTGGGGCCGGTGTTCTCGCCCGGCACGGGACGCGGCCGTTCGGCGGGTGCCTCGGGCCGGTGCCGCCTGCCGGTCTGCTCACCGGTGAAGTTCTGCGGGGCGGCCTGCTCGGGCCGCGGGCGCGTGCCCGTCTGCTCACCTGGCCGGTGGGCGGCGGGCGGCTGCTGCCGCGGTGCCTGAGGAGGCTGCTGCGGGTGCGCCGGGGGATCAGACAGTGCACGCCTGCCGGTCGGCGCGGGTGGCTCGGGCAGGGCGCGCCTGCCTGTCGTGGATGCGTCGGGCGAGCCTGGCGGGACGGGTCGGGGGATGTTCGTCCTGCTGTGCTGCTCGATGAGGTCCGAGACGCTCAGGCCCCCAGAGCCTTCCATCGAGCGACGTCTGCGGCCGGTCGGCTGGTCGTGCTGGGGATCCTGATCACCACGGGAAGAGGGGCCGCCACGTCGGGGGTCGTCGGGCACCCAATCTCCCTTCTGGGTCAGAAGCAAAAGCGGTTCGTCATTACGAAGTGACGACGACCGGGACACAAGGGTTGCATCACCGGCGTGTCAGTTGCGCCCGCGATACTACGGATGTAGCCGACTTCTGACGACCACTCCGGGTGATACGGCTGCGATCTGTACGCGATTACGCGCAGTCCGCTTGCCCTGAACGGGTGAGCCAGGTCACTCAGTAGTAACCGAGAACACGTGTTTCCGTGATCGCACGCCTGCCCGCGGCAGCACCTGCGAGGCGAACCCGTCCGTCGGCACGGTACGCCACCGCGTTCCGTCCCGACTGCTTGGCCGTGTACAGGAGGCTGTCGGCGCGCAGCAGCTGTTGCTCGGCGCCCACGGGCGGGCGTTGCGGGGCCTCGGCCGCGGGCGGTTCGTAGGACAGGCCCGCGCTGACGGTCACGCGCAGCCCCGGCGCGACGTCCTGCCACGGGTGATGCTCGACACGTTCGCGGGCGGCCTCGGCGATCTCCACGGCGCGCGAGGCGTCGACCCTGGGCAGCACGAGCACGAACTCCTCGCCGCCGTAGCGGGCGCAGAAGGCGTCCTCCGGCAGGTCCTGCTGCAGCAGCTCGACCACGCGCTGCAGCACCCGGTCGCCCAGGAGGTGGCCGAAGGTGTCGTTGACCTGCTTGAACCAGTCCAGGTCGATCAGGGCGATGGCGAGCCCGTGCCGGCACGCTCCGTGCTCGGTCAGCAGGTCCATCAGCCGTTGGTCGAGGTAACGGCGGTTGTAGGAGTCGGTGAGGCTGTCGCGCAGGCTCTGCTCGCGGGCCTCGGCGTGCTCCCGGCGCAGCAGTTCGACCTCGCGGCGCAGCTGTTCCGGGACGTGCGGCTCCTCGACCTGGTCGGCGTGGACGAGGTCGAGCGCGGAACGCAGGTGCTGGTACGCCTGGCGCCACTGGCCGCGGGAGGCGAGCAACGTCGCGATGGACTCGTGCACCCCGGCCAGGCTGGGGCCTGGCCCATCGCCGGCGGGCTGGGTCTCTGCGGTCTCGGGTCGCAACGCGGTCATCGCGGTCACCTCCTTACTTGCCAGGTGTCGTCTCCAGAGAGGCGGCGCTTGAGCTAGAAGGACACGAGCGGGTGGGATTTCCCCCGTCCGGTTGACCGTCAGCTGCTCCGATCCAGTGAGCTTGGAAGATCAACAACCCGTTCAGCCACCGAGGCAGGGTGCGAACCCGTACACCTGGTCGTCCAGCAGCACGACGTGCTGGGATCCGATCTGGCTCCCGATGGCCTGGTCGTCCTTGCTGAGGGTGATGGTGACCGCGACGACGTAGACGTCACCGCGCGGGTGGGCCTTCTCGCCGGGCGGTGCCCAGTCGGCGTCCATGCGCAGCGTGGCCCACGTCGGCTCGACCTTGATGGTGGCGCCGCGCAGGTCGCACGTCTTCTGCCGGAAGTCTGGGTGCTGCGTGTCCTTCAGCAGCCTGGCCTGCTGCGACGCGCCCTCGTCGCCCGCCTTGTTGACGCGGGCGTAGTAGTCCTTGAACTTGGCCCGGTCGTCGTCGCTCAGGCTCACCGGCTTCGCCGTGCCCGCGATCGGACCACCGCAGCCCGCGAGGAGTGCGAGCCCGGCCAGCAGAACCGCGATCCGCTCAGCCACCGGAGTGCATCACGTCCGCGCCGGACGGCACCGTGGCGTCCTCGGGGTCGTCCAGCCACCCCTCGGGCAGCACGACTTTCGCCGACGACCCCTGCCGCCCGCGCGGCCCCTCGGCGTTCGTGGGGAACGGCACGGTCCCGTCGAGCGTGCCGATGAGGTCGTCCAGCTCCTGCAGGCTCGACACCATCGCGAACGCCCGGCGCGTGTCGCCGCCGACCGGGAAGCCGTGCCAGTACCAGGCCATGTGCTTGCGCAGGTCGCGCAGCCCCTTGTGCTCACCGTCGTGGGCCGCGAGCAGCTGGGCGTGCCGGCGCAGGACCTCGGCGACCTCACCGAGGTTCGGCCCCTCCGGGACGGGTTCGCCCCGGAACGCCGCCTGCAGGTCCCGGAAGAGCCACGGCCGGCCAAGACACCCGCGCCCGACGACCACCCCGTCGCACCCGGTCTCGGCGACCATGTCGAGCGCGTCCTGGGCGCTGAAGATGTCGCCGTTGCCAAGCACCGGAATGCCCGTCACGGCCTCCTTGAGCCGCGCGATGGCCGTCCAGTCCGCCTTGCCGGAGTACCGCTGCGACGCCGTGCGCGCGTGCAGTGCCACGGCCTGTGCGCCCTCGTCGGCCGCGATACGTCCGGCGTCGAGGTACGTCAGGTGGTCGTCGTCGATGCCGATGCGGAACTTGACGGTGACCGGCATGTCCCCGGCGTTGCGGACGGCGGCCCGCACGATCTGCCGGAACAGCTCGCGCTTGTACGGCAGCGCGGCGCCACCGCCCTTGCGCGTCACCTTGGGCACCGGGCAGCCGAAGTTCATGTCCATGTGGTCGGCGAGGTTCTCGTCCACGATCATCTTCGTGGCCTCGCCGACGTTCTTGGGGTCCACGCCGTAGAGCTGCATCGACCGGGGGCTCTCGCCCTCGTCGAACGTGATCATGTGCATGGTCATGGGGTCGCGCTCGACCAGGGCACGCGCGGTGATCATCTCGCAGACGTAGAGCCCGGCCCCGTACTGACGGCACAGCTGCCGGAACGCCACGTTGGTGATACCGGCCATGGGGGCCAGCACCACGGGCGGGTCGACGGCGAACGGGCCGATCTTCAGCGTGGAGGGAACGGACACGGTGACCAGGTTACGGCACTGACCTGCCGTGATCTTCACCGCGAGTGACCGCCTGGGCGTCGTCGCCGAGACCTCGGTCACACGCCTGCACGAGCAGGTCGTACGTCTCCTGGTCGAACGCCACCAGCCGGATCTCGTCGACGAGCGGCGCCGACCGGACGGCCCGCACCGCGAGCCGCGCGGCTCGTTCGGCGGGGAAGCCGTAGACCCCGGTCGCGATGGCGGGGAAGGCGATGCTCCGGGCTCCCAGTGCCGCGGCCAACCGCAGGGACTCGACGTAGCAGCTCGTCAGCACCTCGTCCTCGCCGTGCCCGCCGCCCTCCCAGACCGGCCCGACGGTGTGGATCACGTGCTTGACCGGCGCGAGGTCGAACGCGGGAGTGGCGACAGCCCTGCCCGGCTCGCACGGCGCGAGCCTCGCCCCGGCCTCCGCGAGCCCCGGCCCGGCCGCCCGGTGGACCGCCCCGTCGACCCCGCCGCCACCGAGCAACGACTCGTTCGCCGCCGTGACGATGATGTCGACTTGCTGTCGAGTGATGTCGCCACGCACCGCCGTGATCGTCCCCATGCTGACCAGCGTGGCAGCGGATTCGTTGCCGTGTCCGGGATCTTCACTCACCCCGAACACCCCCGGTGCCCCGATCGGGTGTCAGGGGCTTCTGCCAACATGCAGGGGGAGGTGGCCTAGCTCATGGGGGCGGTTGCACTGATCAGATCCGGGTTCGAGCGGTTCTTCGTCGACGGGCCGGTGGGCACGTCGACAGGTGGCGGCGAACAGCAGGTCATCAGCGTGCGGCAGGTGGGTGATCTGGCCCTGCCGACCGGCAGGCTGGTGGCGGCGGACCCGTTCGTCGTGTGGCCGGAGGACGCGGAGGCGTTCACCGACACCGTCGAGCCGGGCACGTACCCGGTCTCGGTCTCGCTGGTCTCGTACATCGACGGCGACGGTCAGCCGGACGAGCGCCAGGGCTACCGCGTCGCGGCCGCCAAGGTGACGGTGCGCGACGAGCCCGCTTACTCGTGGCGACCGGCGGTCGTGCCCGGCGAGCACGTGCCGATGCTGCCGGTGATGCCGGAGTTCGGCTACGACGTGAAGTCGAGCACCGGCGCGTTCTTCGACCTCGCGGCCGCCTCGGCGCTCGACCGCCTCGTCAGCGACGACGAGGCGGGCAACTGCGAGCTGATCGACGCGCTCGGCGAGGTCGGCGGCGGCCGCGGCCCGGCCAACGTGACCGACGCGCGGTCCGGGCTGAACGTCGTGGCGTTCTCGACGGGCTGGGGTGACGGCGTCTACCCGACGTGGGTCGGCCGCAACACCGCGGGCGACCCGGTCGCGTTCGTCACGGATTTCTTTGTGATCAACAAGATCTAGAAGTCGACGTTCACGCACGCCAGGCGCGGCCCGGCGGTGCCCGCCTCGCCGGGCCTGGTGTGCGTGTGTTCGTTGTGCAGCACCACGGACTGCGCGTGCCGTTCGGTGAACTGCCAGTCCACAGTGGACTCGGTGAGCGCGAATCCGCGGTCGTCGGTGTGGACGTCGAGCCAGATCTCGTTGCGCGCGTTGGCGTACGCCGGGTCGACGGACGGCTGCACGGGATCCGGGACGTTCTGGAAGTGCGGCCCCGAGTCGGCCGGCAGCGCACCGCACTTCTTCACGTGCACGTGCGCGCCGTACGCGCGATTGGGCAACAATCCTTTCAGCACCAACAACACCGTGGTCCCGCCGCTGACGGTCGGCACCCCGACCACGGTGACCTTCGCGCCGACCGGCACCTTCGCCGCGTCGTGCGTGACAGCCTTGGCCGCAGCCCAGTAGTTTTCGAACTTCGCGGACGTGTGGGCGACCTTCGCGGGCTCCGCGTGCGCGGTCCCGGTGAACAGGAGCGCGGCGGCGACCGCGACAACGAGAGTCTTCATGGACTACGTGCTTAGTGCCAACGGACCAATGGCGCCATTTCTGGGTGTTTCAACTGATCAAACGTGGGTACGCGGGGTTGGTGAGCGAAGCCGAGGAATCCGACCAGCGCAGACTCGCGCGCAACCTCAACGAGCTGCTCCAGGAGCTCCGCGTGGCCCAGGCCGGCGTGCAGATCCTGTTCGGTTTCCTGCTCTCCATCGCCTTCACCGAGAAGTACGCCACCATGGGCGGGTACATCCGCGTCACCCACCTCGTCACGGTGCTGTGCGCGGCCGTGGCGGTCGCGTTCCTCACCGCACCCGCCGCGTGGCACCGCGTCCTGTTCCGGCAGGGCCGCCGCGAGCAGGTGGTCCGCTCCGGCAACACGTTCGCCCTGACCGGCCTCGCCTTCCTGGCGCTGGCGATGACCGGCACCGTCCTGCTGCTCGCCGAGATCATCCTCAGCGGCTGGCCCGCGGTGGTGGTCGGCGCCGTGGCGTTCGCCGTGTTCACCGGACTCTGGTTCGTGGTGCCGTTCGCCTCATCCCAGCGTGCTGAGGACAGCGAGCGCCCCTAGCCCGATCGCCACCGGCACCGCCGTCAGCACCGTCTTCCGCGCGGGCCGCGGCTGCGCGCGCAGCACCCGGACGCCCAACGGCACCAGCGCGACGCACAGACCGACCGCGCCGACGACAGAAACCACCTCGGTGCCCTTCAACACCCCGAGCGGCAGCAGTCCCATGCTCGCCAGTGCCACCGACCGCACCTTCCCGAGCACCCCGCCGCGATACGCCCCGAACGCCAGCACGAACCAGCCGAACATGATCGTGAAGGACAGGAAGCTGAACAGGTGCAGGTCGCCGTACCCGCGCGCGACCAGGTCCGTCGCCCGTTCGACGCCCAGGTTCCTGGTGGCGCTGAACGCCGCGTGGTCGACCCCGGCGTGGAACGTCCGCCCGAAGAGCCCGACCGTCACGAGCACCCCGCCCCAGGTCGCCCACCCAGGGCTCCGCACACCGATGCGCTGCGCCAGGTACGCCACAGCCGCCCACAGCACGACGGTGCCCGCGAGGAACGCGGTGTAGGCCGCGCCCACCAGCCCCGGATGATCCACGAAGGCCCTGATCTGGTCGGGGAAGAAGAAGTGGAACGGCGATCGCAACAGCGTGCCCGCCAGCACCAGCACCGGCCCGGCGACCAGCGCCACGCCACCGACCCACCCGTTCGGAAATCGCATGGTCCACACAGTGCCGACGCCGCCGCGACTTCGGATCGGCCCGAGGTCCGACTCCCTCCTCGGCCTGCAGTCCTAGACCCCTAGGTGGCACCCTGCTTTCTCCCTGATTCCCGCATCCTTTCCCCCACAACGACTCCCGCGCTCTCTACCGTCACCCCATGAGAGCCGCCGTGCACACGAGCTTCGGCCCGCCCGACGTCGTCCAGGTGGTCGAGAAGCCACTGCCGACCCTGCGCCCAGGTGACGTCCTGATCAGGGTCCACGCCACGACCGTGACGTCGGCCGAATGCGCCATGCGCCGCGGAGAACCGTTGTGGGCAGAGTGATCCTGGGCCTCCGTCGCCCAAGAGCAGCCCTGCGCACCCTGGGCCTCGAGGTCTCCGGCGTAGTCGACTCGGTGGGCTCCGCGGTGACCCGTTTCCGCCCCGGCGACGAGGTCTTCGGCTTCACGGGTTTCGCGGTGGGCGCCCACGCCGACTTCGTCCGCCTGCCCGCCACCGGTTCGCTGCTCCACAAGCCGGAAAGCCTGACGTTCGTCGAGGCCGCCGCAGCGGTGGACGGCGCCACCACAGCGTTGTTCTTCCTGCGGGACAAGGGCAAGGTCGGCCCAGGCGACCGAGTGCTGCTCAACGGCGCGTCCGGCAGCATCGGCACCTACGCCGTCCAACTGGCCAAACACCTGGGCGCCACCGTCACGGCGGTCTGCGGCCCGACGAACGTGGACCTGGTGAAGTCCCTGGGCGCCGACGAGGTGATCGACTACACCGAACGCGACTTCACCGAGGACGAGAACACCTACGACATCGTCTTCGACACGGTGACCAAGTCCTCGTTCGGCGCGTGCCGGCGCTCGCTGCGTCCCGGCGGCAAGTACCTCCCGACCACCGGCCTGGTGAACAGCTTCTGGGCGCTGTGGACGGCTTTCCGCAGCAAGGGCGTGATGGTCGGGATGTCGGTGAACAAGCGCGCGACCCTGCCGTTGATCAGCTCCCTGCTGGAGTCGGGGGAGCTGCGCGTCGTGGTCGACCGGGTGTACCCGTTGGCCGACATCGCCGCCGCCCACCGGTACGTCGACGCAGGTCACAAGCGCGGCAACGTCGTCGTCACCGTCGCGGACTGATCCGCCACGACACCGCGCCGTTGTGCAGGAAGCGCGCCCGTCCCTGGTCGTCGCCCACCAGCGAGTACACCTGGTGGCCGTCGCTGGTGGGCTCGACGGTGATGATCGAGTCTTGGCCGTGCCGCACGACCTCGACCTGTTTCGCCTGACCCCGGTCAGTGCGCGGCTGGAAGTCCAGCGCCGCCCGGCCGTCCTCCGCGGTCAGGGTGATGTCGAAGTAAGGGTTGCGGTAGGAGCCGCACATCCGTTCCGCTTCGATCGGACCGGGATTCGGCGTGGGTGTCGGCGGTGCCTCGGTGGTGACGTCCGGCAGCAGGTCCGTGAAGATCTCGTGCGCCAGGAGTTCGCTGTTCGAGCTATCGGTCAGCACGGCCACCGCGGTACCGGACGCGGGCACCACGCGCAGGTAGGCCTTCTGCCCCCGCACGACTCCGGTGTGACCGACCACGCCGTCCCGGTAGAGCATCCACCCGAGCCCCCACCCGACGACGCCGCTCCCGAAGTCGGGCACGTCCTCGAGTTGGGGCTCCCGCAACGGCGCCAGACTCGGGTCGTCGAGGTGCAGCCGGACGAATTCGAGCAGTTCACGGGCGTGCATGGCGAAGTCCGACGCACCGAGCGCCGTGCCGTGACCGATGTCGGTGACCACGGTCCGCAGACCGAGCGGCTCCACCAGACGTTCGCGCAGCAGGTCCCGGAACGGAGTGCCGCCGCACACCTCCACGAGCTTCGCGAGCACCGCGAACCCGCTGTTGGAGTATGAGAAGACGGTGCCGGGCGGAACGACGTGCTCCTCCGACGCGAGTGCAAGGCCGCCCATGTGCGTGAGGAGGTGGCGAGCAGTGAGGGACGGGTCGAACCCCGGCAGGTGCTCGTCGACCGGGTGGTCGAGGTCCAGCCGCCCCTCGTCCACCAATCGCTGTGCGAGCGTCGCCGTCCAGAGCTTGGTGATCGACCCCAGCCGGAACACGTCGGCGGGCACCCCGGCCGCCTCCTCCCGGATCACCCCGCCCGACAGCACCGCTACCTGGGCACTCGTCACGCCGTGCTTCGCGATGATCTCGCTCAACCCCATGCGGAAAAAACTTACGGGCGGCGATGTCGATTCGCGGTCTGCTCGTTCGACGCACAGGTAGACGGAAACCCGGATGAGACCACGACGCGGATGAGGGAGACTCGAAGCACCGATGAGTTCCTTCGACGCTGCAGGTCTTCTCCGGTGTCACGAAGAACCTGATGCCAGCAACCTAGTGAGGGCCTGACATGCCTGCCGCGATCCAAGAAAAGCCGACCGCACAAGCGGGCAAGACACCTCTCGTGGTGCGCCTGCTGGTGCTGGCGACGTTCGTCGTGATCCTCAACGAGACTTTGATGATCAACGCGATTCCACGCCTGATGGAGTCGATGCACGTGACCGAACAGGCCGCCCAGTGGGTCTCGACGGCCTTCATGCTCACCATGGCCGCCGTGATTCCCGTCACCGGCTGGTTCCTGCAGCGGGTCACCACCCGCCAGGGCTACGCGATCGCGATGGGCGTCTTCCTGGCCGGCACCGCCCTCTCCGCCGTCGCGCCGACGTTCACGATCCTGCTGCTCGGCCGCATCGTGCAGGCCGCCGGCACCGCCGTGATGATGCCGCTGCTGATGACCACGCTGATGACCGTCGTCCCGGAACAGGACCGCGGCAAGGTCATGGGCAACGTGACCCTGGCGATCTCGGTGGCCCCGGCCCTCGGCCCGGCCATCTCCGGCCTGATCCTGCAGCTGGGCTCGTGGCGCCTGCTGTTCGTGGCCGTCCTCCCGATCGCGGGCGCCGTCACGTACTTCGGCCTCCGCCAGCTCGACAACATCGGCGAACCGCAGGTCAGCACCCTCGACTGGGCTTCCGCGGCCATGGCGACGCTGGGCTTCGGCGGCCTGGTCTACGGCCTGAGCCTGTTCGGCGAAGGCGAGTCCAACCTGGGCCCGAGCATCGGCATCGTGATCGCGGGCGCCGCCACCATCGCGTTCTTCGTGCTCCGCCAGCTCAAGCTGCAGCGCACCGGCGCCCCGCTGATGGACCTGCGCACGCTCACGCACCGCACGTTCGCCCTGTCGCTGGCCCTGATGTGCATCGCGTTCCTCGCGATGATGGGCTCGATGATCCTGCTGCCGCTCTACCTGCAGAACCTGCGCGGCCTGACGCCCCTGGAGACCGGCCTGCTCCTCATGCCGGGCGGCCTGGCCATGGGCCTGCTCGGCCCGACCGTGGGCCGTCTCTACGACCGCCTGGGCAGCCGCCCGTTGATCGTTCCCGGCTCCATCGGCATCGTGGCCTCACTGGCGGGCTTCACCCAGGTCTCGATGACCATGCCGTACTGGCAGGTCCTGGCCCTGCACGCGTTGCTGATGGTCAGCCTCGCGGCCACGTTCACCCCGATCTTCACCCTGGGCATGGGCGCCCTGCCGCCGAACATGTACCCGCACGGCAGCTCGATCCTCGGCACGCTCCAGCAGGTGGCGGCGGCCCTGGGCACCGCGCTGGTCGTCACGGTGATGTCGGCCCGCTCCAGCTCCCTGGTGGCCGAGGGCGTGGCCGCCGCACCGGCACAGCTGAGCGGCATGAAGGTGGCGTTCGTGATCGCCGCGGTCCTGGCCGTGGGCACCATCGTCGCGGCCGCCATGCTCCCCAACCGCGCGAACAACACGTCCGGCGAAGTGATGGCGCACTGACAGACCGTTGGAATAGGTGAGGCCCCGGACATGTCCAGTCCGGGGCCTCGCTTGTCCGCCCAATTGCACACACCAGCGACGTTTAAGAGTCGGATCAGTCCTTAGGTCGCCGCGCTCTTCCGTTGAGCTACGGCCGCAAGGTCAGAGCGGCCAACGGGATTCGAACCCGTACCTCGGCGAGTCTTGTCCGGTCTCGGTAGATCTGGCGTTCGGCGGTAATGCTGAACCTGGAGCGAGAGTCTGAGGTTGATCCCGGTCTGCCTCTGCCGACTTGGGCTATCCCGGCCTGGTTGGTGCCGGGAGAGGGATTCGAACCCCCACTGTGGACCGAGTGTTTCAGGCTGACGTTTCAGCTTCAGCTTTCGCGCTCCCAGCGAGGGAACGCACCCCCGCGCTCCAGCGGGGGAGTCTGTGGGGCGTCAGCGGAACAGGTACGCGAACACCACGCCACCGACACGCTGGTCGGTGATCTCCATGTTGTTGGCTTCCTCCCGCGCGAACTTCACCGCGTGCTGCAGCTTCTCCACCCGGTCGACGAGCTCGTTGACCCGCCGGGCAGGCAGCGCGCCGGAGAACTTCACCGTGTTCCAGTACCCGACCGGCACGTCCTCGTAGTACACCTCGACCTGCGCCGGGTGCTTCTCCGTGGCCTCGGCCTTGACGTGGTTGCGCGGCACCTTCTTGGTGCGGATCGTCCGCACCTGCTCCGTGCGCCAGTAGTCCGCGGACTCGTCGAAGTTCCAGTCCTCGGCCGCGTCCAGCACCGGCAGCTTCTTCACGAACGTGTGCAGATCGGTGAGCTGCTTCTCGAGGAACAGCAGGTACGACACGGGTACGTCACGCAGCAACGTCTCCCCGTCCACCACCACGTCGGCCTTCGCGACGCAGTTGGCCCAGTCCTTCGTGGCCGTGACGTCGAACAGCCGGGTCATGACGGCCGCGGTCTTGCGCAGCACGTCCTCGGCCTTGATCTGCACGCGCGTGGACTCGGCCGGCAACACCTCGCCGTCCTCGTCCTTCGGCTGGTACGTCCGGGAGATGCCGGCCAGCAGCGCGGGCTTCTGCAGCCCGTGGTGCGCGTCGGTGAGGTCCCGAAGCGTGCCGCCCTTGACACTCTTCTCCACCGCGATGATCTGGTTCAGCTTCGTCATGCCGCACCCCCTTTGGTTCCCGGGCACAGTACTCAGAGGGAAGCGCCGCTCGCACGCGATTTCGCCAGGTCCCACCCACACCTCCCCAGCCTGGAACGCGGCCGGTGACACTGGGCAAAGCACTCGTTGCGCGCAGAAGTGGAATTGGTTATCGCGCTGACGGCTGCGTTCCCGCATGACCGAAATGCGGACGCGTTGCTCCGGCGAAAACCATTGGTGACCGACTTGCCCCGCTGATGTACTGACGTCCACCGCGAGTCTGCCGCGTGACGGAGGTAGAAGGTGTGAGCAGCTATAACGCGCTTGCCGAGGTGTACGAGTGGCTGATCTCAGATGCAAAGCTGTCTCCAGCCGAGTTCGCCGCGTCGTTCGACAATGTCCTCAGCCTTCTGCCGCCGAACGCTCACGTCCTCGATTGTTCGTGCGGGACCGGACAGCTGGCGGTCGGCCTCGCCGGTCGCGGCATGCACGTCGTCGCAACCGACGCCAGCGAAGCAATGGTTCGCCGGACCGCAGAGCTGTCCGAGGAGTTCAGGGCACCCGTCCGAACAGTGCGGGCGAACTGGCAAGAGCTGCCCAATCACTTCGATGACGACAGCTTCGACATGGTGTTCTGCGTCGGCAACTCACTGCACCACGCCGAGGGCGCGCAAGGCAGAATCACTGCTCTGGAGTCGATGTCACGGCTTCTACGCCGCGGCGGGCGCTTGGTACTCACCTCCCGCACCTGGGAACTCGTCAGGGCCAGAGGATCCCGGCTGGACATCAGCGACCGACTCGTCCGCCGGAACGGTCGCGATGCCGTAGTGATCTACCGCTGGGACATTGCGCCCAACTGGGAGGACGAGCACCACATCGAGATCGCGATCGCGCAAGTGGACCCGGCCGGGTCGGTTCTTGCCCGCTCGGAGTTGCTGTCGAGCTGGCCCTACCGATACGAAGAACTCGAAGCCGAGTTGCACCAGGTCGGACTCCAGACGGAAACGAGCACGTTCAACCTCGCTGCCGAGAACTACATGGTGGTGGCGAGCAAGGTGTAGGCAGGACCGCTGGCGCCTTGATGAGGCAGGACTGCTGCGGACCACATCCAGGACGGTCCGCCCGGTGCCGCAGCTTGAGAGTCAGCGGATAACGAGTGCCAAGGGCGTATCAGAGATCTTGAGATGCGAAACCCCCAGGCCTGTGACCTGGGGGTTTGGTGGGCCGCCAGGGACTCGAACCCTGAACCCGAAGAGTAAGAGCACTCGCTTGGCGTTGTTCGCTGATCTTCCTCGAAAGTGCTCACTACCTGCACGGATGCGGTCTTGATCTGAGCACTGTGGACAGTCGCTTCTCGACGTTTATCGACGTTTTACGAGACTAAAGCACATCATGATCTTGGCCCTTCGTGGCTGATGCGCCCCTGCCGACCAGTCTTGCGCCCTGGCACTTTGCTAGCCCGACCTAGTGATCTACTGCCAGTTTCCGACCGCTCAGCCGTGGACTTGATCGGTGGCAAGGCGGCGCAGCCGTCGCGGCAGCAGAACGAAGTGGAGCGAGACGGTCGGAGGCGGCTCAACTTAGGTGCGTCGCGTCATCAGCAGTACCTGATCTCGCCGATCGTGTCTATACACAGCAGCTGCCGGCCAGGGGAGTTTTAGCTGGTCAGAACGGATGTTACATGTCCGTACCAGCACAGTAGACTCGCTTCTGTTGCCAGTGACCCGTGGGTCCTGTATCCACCATGGGTGGGTGCCCGCATCGCGATGCGGGCAACAGTAGGCAAGCGGTGCCCTCGTTTGAAGGCACCGCCGCCTCGCTACCTGAACAGGTCGATGATCGGTCCGATCAACACGACGACCTGCAACAGGAGATTGAGGAGGGCGGTGGTCCGCTCGGGGCTCCACCCCCGGCTGGGCCGCCGTCCTTCAATCTGTCTCGACTCATCACCCGCCGGCTCGTCGCTCGGCGTGTGACTGGTGTTGGCCATTGGCCACCTCCACCGACTCGTCACAGCGAGACATGGATCTCGCAGCGAGCGGGACGTCGGCTTCCCTGCCCGATCGGAGCAGAGAAGCCTTGGGGTGGCTGAGCAACCAACATGGTTCCGCGACTGGCCGCCGCGGGTGCCCAAGACTGTATCCGGGAGACTCCGACACCGTCACTTCCGCGCTGTTGGCATTGCGATGACGGCTCTTGGTCGTGGCCAGCGACCAGTCTCGGCAGTCTGCTGTAGGCAGGACATACGTGCCCTGATCTGCCACGTTGACGCAGGTCATCGGCTTGCCACCGGCGCCATGCTGTGGCGTCTTGCCCATCCCAGTGCTTCTTCGATCTGGACAAGACCGCCTTCGCGAAGTCGAGCGTCTTCACACAGGTGGAAGCAAGCTGGGATCAGCTGTCGACTACTCATGGCACGGCGGTCCGTCTGCTAGTAGATCGGGCGGCGTGCCGTGCGGTCTAACGGCTGCCTGACAGTGCATGGAACGCAGCCGAAGCATGTCGAGCTCGGACGGGCCGTCGTTCTGCACCTGTGGAGTTGGCGCGTAGCGCCGCCCGGCCGACCGGCGCAGCGAAGCGGATGCCGGGAGCGCCGGGATGGATGTTGCTGTGGCGCCAGACCGCACGCGCCGCCAGTGGCGGCGCCTTGATCCTGTATAGCCAGATTCGGCAGCAACCGCAGGAGGTGGGGCCTACGCGGCGTCCGCCGCAGATCGCTGCAAGGTGTCGGTGTGACGTCTCGCGCGGCTTCGCTAGCCTGCAATGCTCTGGTCCGGCCAATCGATCATCAATGGGGGCGGCATCTCGTGCACCCATTGATGGGTGTGATGAGTCAAGCCATTTGCGAGTACTTACAACGCGGTGGGTCGTTGACCTCGCGAACTGTGGTTTCATCATGCGTGCACGCGTGCATCCAGATTGGTCTAGTCATCAGGATGGGTCGCGGCATCGTAGCCATAATGATCATCTCGACAGCTTTGATCAACAAGGGCGTTTGTAGCCGCTTGAACAGCGGCTATGCAACCTTCGAACGGATGGCTACGCAAGCTCAGCTTGCCTGTATGGCAACACGCCGGGCATCCATGTTGCGATCATGAAATTGGTCAGCGTAGCCTGCTGCCCTTGGAGTAATGGGGTGATGCAGTGGACGTAAGTGAAACGCTGAAGAACGCGTGGGCAGCTGTGCAAGAAGCCGGCTTGCCCGAAGCGATGCATGAGGTGGCGTTCCGCGAGGCTGTCCGGCTTCTTGCGCCTGCGGGGAACGGGGTGGTCGCTGCGCCGAGGGTGGGGAAGCCCAACGGCGAGGCAGTTGCCAATCAGACTGGCCGCTCAAACGGCGAGAGCGAGAACGGTGACGGAACGCCGCGAGTGAGTGAGAACGAGATGTACGACCTCGTTGTCCAGCAGACCGGCGTCGATCGGGAGAAGTTGGAGCGCATCGTTCATCTCGATGTCGATGGCCCCAAGGTCAGCATCGCTGGCATCAAGCTTGGCAAGAACAACGCTGAGCGGACGCGGGCCGTCGCCCAGATCCTAGCTATGACCCGTGGGTTCGGCTTGGGTGAGAGTGACACGCCTCTGGAGGTCGTCCGTGCTGAGTGCGACCGCCTCAAAGTCTACGACCAGAACAACTTCGCCGCGCATATGAAGGCGCTCAATGGCTACGTCGTGACGGGTACTGGCCAGAATCGGCGCTTGCGGGCGAAGGGGCCTGGCATCTCGGCATTCGCCGGCTTGGTGGATGACCTCTTGGGGGGTATGTGATGAGTGACCCCGAAATCGACGCCATGTCGGCTGTCGCGACGGCTGTCGCTGATCTTGATGAGGCGGCAAGAGGTCGTGTCCTGCGTTGGGCTGCTGAGCGGTACACCGTCTCCTTAATATCTGACCGCCAGCAGGGCGGTGTGGGCGGGGCGGGCAGTGGCGACACTGAGAAAGCTGCTGTCGGGTCCGACGAGGAGGTCGCGGAAGAGGCGCGAATCTACGAGCACTTCGCCGAGTTGTTTGCGCAGGCGGGGCCGAAGTCGGATGCAGAGAAGGCGCTGGTGGCTGCGTACTGGGTGCAGGTGCATCAGGGGCAGAGTCAGTGGCCGTCCCGTCTCCTCAACGCTGAATTGAAGCATCTCGGCCACTCGGTGGGAAACGTCACTATGGCGCTCTCTAGCCACATCAACAGGAAGCCTCAACGCGTAATACAGCTCAAGAAGTCTGGGAACAGCAAGCAGGGCAATAAAACCTATAAGGTCACTAACGAGGGGATCACGTACATTCAGGCGATGTTGAGCGGCGGGGGCGGCTGACGTGGGACTGGCGCCGGAAGACGCCTTTGCGGTTTTGCCTACGACCCTTCGAGATGATTTATTGTCGGCGTTTAATGAGATCGTGAAGAAGTACCGAGAGCATCAATGGGAACCTTCGGAGCTAAACGGCGGCAAGCTGTGCGAGGCTGTGTACACGATCTGCAAGGGCTGGCTGGAAGGTGGTACGTATCCGGCACGCGCAAAGAAGCCGGGCAACTTTCCTGACACCTGCTGGAAGATGGAGAGCGCTTATCAGAAGGTGCCTGACAGTAGGTCTGCGCGGATCCTAATCCCTCGCATGATGATCGGCCTTTATGACATCCGCAACAACCGCGGGGTCGGGCATGCTGGTGCTGAGGTTGATCCGAACCATATGGATGCAACAGCGGTCCTGTATACGGCTAAGTGGCTCGTAGCCGAATTGGTTAGATTGCTGCATACGCTTACTACTGAAGAAGCCACTGCGGTCGTAGACGCTCTTATAGAGCGTGAGGTCGCATGGGTCTGGACGCATGGCGACAAGAAGCGTGTATTGCGCACCGGCATGACGTGGAGGCAGCAGGTTTTGGTGCTGTTGTTGACAGAGTCTGGCGACGTTGCTGAGGCGGATCTTGTTCGGTGGCTTGAGCATTCGAACACGGCGATTCTTCGCAGGGACGTGCTGAAGCCGATGCATAGAGCGCGGCTGATCGACTATGACGCTACTAAGCGAACGGTCCGCCTACTCCCTCCTGGGGTTGCTGCTGCTGAGACGCTGGTTAACGGCAGTGCTAAGTAAAAAAGGGGGCCGGGCTATCGGCAAATCCATGCTGGAGCCGCAGCCTGATCGACGGGTGGACATTTAGGTCGTTGATCTGTTGCGGCTCAAGCCAAAGTACTTCCTTTGTTTCGCTGCTTGTGGATAGCATCCCACCGACGGGGCGGGCACGGAAACAAATCGAGAACTCCTGGCGTATCTCGCCGTCATCGTAGGCGATGACATGGTTGGGGTTGGAATAAAGACCGATTAGGCCATTTACCTCGACATCAACGCCGGTCTCTTCTTTGACCTCCCGAACTACGGCTTGGGAGAGAGTCTCTCCGACATCTTGCTGGCCACCAGGAATGGCGTACATATCGTTGTCGGTGCGGCGGATCATAAGTAGTCGGCCAGTGCTGTCTTGGACGAAGGCGCTGACGGCGGGTCGGAGGCTGTTGGCTTTGGGGGCGTTCGGGTCGTGGAAGTAGTCCACGCGGGCCATGTGGCTCCCTTTAGAACGTTGCTGGCTTGGACAGGTTCCAGACGTGCTCGAAGCTCTCAGAGTAGGTCTCGAAGAGATCGCCCGCAGCGAGCCGTCGCAGATGAAGCGCTGGAGCGTGCGCGGCCTGGAAGCCGTAGACGTGCGTGTTGACGATCATCTCGTCGTCGAAGCGGAAGATCGAGTTGTAGAGCGTCGTCTTGTGGAAGCGCATTTCCACGCCCTCCACGCCCACCAACGGCCGGTAGAACGCCAGTGCGTTGCGGATGCGGGATCCGAGCGTGCCCTTGCCGAGCTGCTCTTCGTCGCTGCGCTTGGCAACCTCGCGGCTGGCCGGGTCGCCGAAGATCAGCCGGATACGCGCGCCGTTCGCAGCCTTGTTGGCTAGATCGCGCATGAACGTTGGCCGCTCCACCAGGAAGATGCCGGCGTGGACCAGCACCTCCACGTGCCGGGTGGCGTTGGTGATGAGGTGGTCCCACAAGTCTGGGGGGATCGAGTTCCGGTGTGGGTAGAGCTTGACCACCTCGGACTCGGTGATCTCTGCCTTCCGCTCCGGCGCGACCGCGTCCGGCCAGAGGTACGTCTCGGTCTCCTTGACCATCGATGCGATGGTGTTGCGGTGGCGCGGGTATGGCGCGCGGCCCTTCGTGATCCAGCGTTCGACGGTCTTCTGGTCGACGCCTGTGGCCTTGGCTACCTGCTCGTATGTGAGTCCGTTGCGCAGCAACGCATCTCGTAGTCGCTCGTTCGCCATGATCGCTCCTGTCGGACGTCCTCGGGGACGCTAGGGACGTCTTACGTTAGTAGGGACGTCTCTAGATGTCCCGCCATGCGGTGCTCACGTCCCGGTTTTCAGCCGAAAGTCGTAGGTGTCGAGAACTCCAGACAACCGGTCTGGACGACACCTATGACAGGAGAGCCACGATGGCGATCACAGGTGGGAGCAGGCTCCCTGCGGGTCACGACTTCGTGTTTCCCAGGGGCGCGCTCGTGATGGGCGTCGAGCCCGTGCTCAAGTTCCAGTCCGCCGAAGAGCGTGCGAAGGGTCTGCCGCCCGAGCAGGAGAAGGACAAGGAGACCGGTCTCCTTGTGTGGTCTGTGCTGGTCATCGACCAGGCCGCGGAGCGCAAGACGGACGCGGTGGTCACGGTCAAGATCTCCGCGCCTCACCAGCCGGTGCCACCGGAGGCCATCCCCGGCACGGACGTCCGGCCGGTCGTGTTCGAGGGGCTGACGGTCACGCCGTGGATCGATGACAAGGGCTGCCGTGGGGTGCACGCGGGTGAGCGTCACCGCTGCCGCGCGAAGCTCGGCTACAGCCTGCGGGCCTCCGGCATGAAGCCGGTCGTCGGCAAGCCAGCCGCCAAGGCGGCGTGATGCCTGACCTGGTGCGCGTTCACCTCACCGACGGCGTGCCGATGCGGCCACTCGCGATGCCGTTCGCCGACCGGATCGAGATCCGCTTCGGCAACGCCTTCCCCGCCGTGCTCGTCGTCGATCGGGATGTGGTCCCGCAGTTGAGGGACGTGCTCGACCAGGGGTGGCGCGCTCTCCAGGCCTCGGCCGCTCGACAGGAGGGGCGTCACGCCCTCGCGGAGGAGGCTTCCGATGCCCGCGACTGAGGCCATGCACTGGGGCCTCGCTGAGCAGGCCCGGACGCTGAGCGAAGCACACGACGTGCTGAGCAAGCTCCTGCCCAACCCCAAGGCCGCTCCCGCCGTTCTGCGGGACTACTACCTCCGCTCCGCCGCGATCTACGCGCGAGTCGCTGAGAGCGACCGTAGCCACCACCACGAGGCCATGTACTGGGCGAACCGCGAGCGCGAGAAGGGGGAGGCGATCAAGGTCACGAAGACCGCGAAGAAGTAGCAGAAGTCCTCATTGGACAGAGCGCGTGACTCTGCTGGGTCACGTGGCGATGCCACACGACTTGTTGCGGCGCAAAGAGAACGTGAGACGCAGGAGCGGAACCCGGCTACCAACCTCGCCGCTCCTGCGTTGTCCACCCAACTCAGGAGTGAACAAGATGAGCGTAGAGCCTGGGCGCATTCCTGCGCCAGACAGGGCTACAAAGCAACTGCTGTGGGATCGAATGATCTCCAGCAAGCAGACCGTCTCCAGCTACGTAGTGATGCTCGACGGCGGCAGCCTGGAGACGTTGGAACTCACGGCCGCGCAGGCTGAGGGCTTCGAGTGCCTGACCTGCAAGACGCAGCACACCAAGGAGTCGGGAGCGTTCCAGCCTGTTGGGCGCATCCCGAGTGTGGGCAGCGTCTTCCAGTGCCTCAAGTGCGCTGGCGGTGCACGATGAGGGGCAACCGCTGGGTGGACCCCGCACCGTTCGAGGGCGCACGTCCGCAGGTCCCGTGGTGGGTGTGGTTGCCCGGCTGGATCAAGGTTGTGCTCGCGCCGTTCGCGTTGATCTGGCTCGCCGGCCGACTGGCTGTGAAGCTCGTCGTGCTGACGGTCCGGTACCCGGTCGCGGTCACGGCCTGCCTCGGCGGCTACATCGGCTATCGCCAGTTCGGGCTGTCGCCGCTCGTCCTGGCGCTGCTGTCGCTCGTGTGTGCGCTGACGGTCTGGTACGGCCTCGATCGCGGCTCGTTCCTGCGGCACGGCTGGTACCGCGTCCTGACCGAGTGGCGGCGGCTCACGGTCTACGCGCCGCACTGGCGCACTGTGATGCGGCTCGCTGAGCTGGCCAAGGACAGTCGAGGCAGGGAGTACCGCCCCAAGCTACGGCGCGTCCGTTCGGAGGGCTGGCGGGACAAGGTTCGGGTTCGCATGATCCCGGCGCAGTCTCCGGAGCAGTGGGAAGCGCGACGGGACAACCTGGCGCACTCGTTCAACGCGCGGTCCTGTCGTGTGCGGGTGCTGCGGCCGAGTGTGCTTGAGCTCGACTTCATCCACTCCGATCCGCTGTCGCGTCCGGTCGCGGTGCCGCAGCTCGCCGCTGTCGGGGACGTTGACCTCAAGCGCGTCGTCGTCGGCCGTACCGAGACCGGCAAGCCCTGGCGGCTGAAGCTGCTCGGCTCTCAGGTGCTCGTGGTCGGGGTGCCCGGTGCTGGCAAGGGCTCGGTTCTCTGGTCGATCGTCTGGCAGCTCGCCCCTGCCATCAAGGCGGGCATGGTTCGGCTTGTCGGGATCGACCCCAAGGGCGGCATGGAGCTGGGGCAGTGTCCGGACGCGTTCGAGAAGGTGATCTACGACAACGGGCCGGAAGCTGTTGCGCTGCTTGAAGAAATCGCCGCCGAAGTCAAGGAACGCGCGGCGCGGTACCGGGGCATTCGGCGTCTTTGGGCGCGCGGTACGGGTGAGCCGTTCACGGTCCTGATCGTGGATGAGCTGGCGGACCTGATCGCCTACCAGCCGGACCGGAATCTCCGCGAACGTGCGACGCGGGCCGTCCAGACCATCACCTCGCAGGGACGCGCTCCTGGCTACGCCGTGGTCGGCCTCGTCCAGGACCCGCGCAAGGAGGTCGTCTCCTTCCGGCACCTGTTCACCACCCGCGTTGCGCTGCGGCTCGATGAGCCGGTCCAGGTCGACATGGTGCTGGGCGATGGCGTTCGGCAACGGGGCGCGGCTGCTCACGAGATCAGCGAGAACACGCCTGGTGTCGCCTGGCTCAAGGAGGACGGGCAGCGCGAACCGGAGCGCGCGCGGGCCTTCCACGTCACGGACGCGGACCTGGTCGAGCTGGGCGTCTACCTCGCCCCGGCCACCGTGCACGAGTTCCCGACCAGCGGTGAAGGGAGGGCGGCGGCGTGACCGAGTACCTGACTCGTTCGGAGCGGATGAAGCAGCCGGCCGCGCTCGACATCGCTCGTGCTGTCGCTGAGGAGCACGGCGTCTGCGTCCGGCCGCTGGCCAAGGAACGGATCGACCTCGACACCGGACGCGTCGACATCGTTCCGGTGCCGTGCGGTTCGACCGTGGCCAGCGTGTGTCCCACCTGCGCGGAGAAGAACCGGCGTCTGCGGATGGCGCAGTGCCGTGAGGGGTGGCACCTCACCGAGGAGCCCGACTTCACGCCGGAAGCTCCGAGCGACGATCAACGAGAGCTGACCGCCTACCGGGCTGACCTCGTGAAGGCCTTCCGCCTGGCCCTCGATGAGGGTGACGAGGTCGGGGCCGAAGAGGTTCGGGAGGAGGTCGCGGAGGTCGACGCCGAACTTCGGCAACTCGGAGTCCGCGGTTCGCTCCCCTCCCTGGAGGTGCCGCTCAAGGCAGCTCGGAAGCGGTCGACCAGGCGGCGGCAGGACGCGCCCAACCTGCCTCGACGGCCGGTCAGCAAGCGCACGGTCGGGAAGGTGTTCGGGGGCAAGTACCAGCCTTCGACGTTCCTGACGCTGACGCTCGACACCTACGGCAAGGTTCGCAGCGATGGCACGCCCGTTGACCCGGCGACCTACAACTACCGTCGTGCTGCTCGGGACGCGGTGCACTTCGCCGCGCTGCTCGATCGGTTCGTCCAGAACCTTCGCCGGTGCGTCGGGTGGGAGGTCCAGTACTTCTCGGCCGTCGAGCCGCAGAGGCGGTTGGCTCCGCACTGGCACGCGGCTGTTCGAGGCTCGATCTCGCGGGCGGAGCTGCGGGCGGTTGCTGAGGCCACCTACCACCAGGTCTGGTGGCCCGAGCATGACGAGATCAAGTACAGCGGCGACAACCTGCCGGTGTGGGACGTCCGGGCTAAGGGCTTCGTTGATCCGCAGACGCGGAAGGCCCTGCCTACCTGGGAAGACGCGCTCGATCAGGTGGAGCGGCCCGCGCACGTCGCGCGGTTCGGGGTGCAGGTGCACTCCAAGGGCATCCTCGGCGGAACGGAAGAGGCCGGCCGTCACATCGGCTACCTGACGAAGTACCTGACCAAGAGCATCAACGAGTGCTTCGAGGCTCAGACGGCCCGCCAGGAGGACCACGCCGAACGGCTGTGCGCTGAGCTCGCGGTCACGCCCTGCTCGCCGAACTGCCCGATCTGGCTGCTCTACGGCGTCCAGCCGCGCGGGGCTCGGCTGTCCACCGTGCCAGGCAAGTGCAAGGGGAAGGCGCACAAGCGGACCACGCTCGGTGTAGCTGGGCGGCGGGTGCTCGTGTCACGGAAGTGGTCGGGGAAGTCACTCGCCGACCACAAGCACGACCGGAAGACGTTCGTTCGGCAACTGCTCGCGGACGTCGGGATCAAGCCCGAGGACCAGCCTCAGCGGGTCGTCTGGAACAACGTCGAGCCTGGTGACCCGAACGTGCCGCCTCGAGCACACCTGCTGCTGAGTGCCGTCTCTGAGCGGCGGAGGTGGAAGGCCGAATACACGGCCGCGTTGCTCGCATCTGCCGGACCTCCGGGGAGTTCGGCAACTCCGCACGCTGCTTGATCAAAGGGGGAACAACATGGAGACACACCAGTTCGAGCCACTGTGGACAGTCAGCGACGTTGCGGCCTACTTGAACGTCCCGGTCCACACGCTCTACGGCTGGAGGACCAAGAACTACGGCCCGCCCGCACGGCGCTTGGGGAAGCACCTGCGGTACCTGCCGTCCGAGGTGCGGAGCTGGTTCGAGCACCTGCTTGAGGAGGCGGCCTGATGGCTCGTCCGCCGCTCGACATCGGCACGTACGGCAAGATTCGTTGCAGTCAAACGGAGTCCGGCTGGGTAGCCGTCGCGAACTACCGCGATTTCGACGGTAAGACGCGGCCGGTGCTTCGGAGGGGGAAGACCAAGCCTGAGGCTGAGCGGAGGCTCAAGAAGGCGCTCGCCGAGCGCAAAGGCCCGTCGGGAGACTCGTTGACGCCGGACAGCCGGTTCAAGGATGCGCTTGAGGCGTGGCAGGTGAAGTTTCAGAAGCTCGTGGACATGGGCAAGCGGTCGCCTAGCAGCCTCGACACCTACCGGAGCATCCTCGGCCGGCATGTCCTTCCGGGCCTCGGTGAGCTGCGGATTCGTGAGATGACGGTTGCGCGGATCGATGCGTTTCTGGGTGCGCTGTGGCGGTCGGTCGGGGTCGACAGTGCCAAGACGGCGCGCTCGGTGATCTCAGGTGCGCTGCGGATCGCTGTGCGGGATCGGGCGCTCGACACGAACCCCGTGAGGGACACGGACCCTCTGGAGAGCGGTCGGAAGAAGAGCCCCAGGGCGCTCACGCGGGAGGAGCGCTTGTTGTGGCTGGAGATGCTGGAGTCCGACCCGGTGGCGGTTCGGAAGGACCTGCCTGATCTGTCCCGGTTCATGATGGCCACGGGCGTGCGGATCGGTGAGGCGCTGTCCGTCTACTGGGACGACGTCGACTTCGATGCCGGAACGGTCGACGTGAACTACACGGTCATCCGGGCTGGCGGGCTCGGGCTGATCAGGAAGTCGACCAAGACGGAGGCGGGAGAGCGGACGCTTCCGCTGCCCAGGTGGGCGCTCGACATGTTGCGGCGGCGTCGTGCGGTCACGCTGTTCCCCAACGGGCCGGTTTTCCCGAACAGTCTCGGTGGCCTGCGGGACCCGTCGAATACCCGCAGGGACATCCGGAAGGCCCGTGGAGGGGATGAGTTCGCCTGGGTGACCTCGCACGTCTTCCGCAAGACGGCGGCCACCATCCTCGATGAGGCGGGGCTCTCCGCGCGGGTCGTCGCGGACCAGCTCGGGCACGCTCGGCCGTCCATGACCCAGGACACCTACCTCGCCCGGAAGGCGGTCGATCGGAAGGCGGCTGACGCGCTGGAAGGGGCGCTCGACCGGCCTGAGCAGGGCGAACCCAAGAAGCGCGCAGATTGAGAGTCAGGGAGTAAAGCGCATCAAAGGCGTATCAGTGATCTTCCAAAGCGAAACCCCCAGGCCTGTGACCTGGGGGTTTGGTGGGCCGCCAGGGACTCGAACCCTGAACCCGAAGATTAAAAGTCTCCTGCTCTGCCAATTGAGCTAGCAGCCCTCGCCGGGACAGCCTACCGATCTCCCCCTCCCCATGTCCTCCGGGTTGCCAACCTCACCCCGGACACCACACGGAAGAGGATCAGGCAAGAAGCCGCCCGGATCGTCGTACCCCCGAGCACCCACCGGACCTGGAATGGGAGGCACCAACGAACCACGAGGAGCCAGCCAGATGCCGCTCGACCACTACGTCACCCTCGGCCGCTCCGGCCTCCGCGTCAGCCCCTTCGCCCTCGGCGCCATGACCTTCGGCGAGGATCCCGGAGCCGCCGGCTGCAGTGTCGAGGAGTCCGAGAAGATCCTTCACACCTACCTCGACCGCGGCGGAAACTTCATCGACACGGCCAACTTCTACACCAACGGCCACTCGGAGAAGATCCTCGGCGACTTCTTCCGCCACAGCGGAAACCGGGACCGGGTGGTGCTCGCGTCCAAGTTCTTCTTCAACATGCACCCCGGCGACCCCAACGGTGGCGGCGCCGGCAGGACGGCCATCCGCAGGCAGCTCGACGAGACCCTCCGGCGGCTGCAAACCGACCACATCGACCTCTACTGGATGCACAACTGGGATCGGAACACGCCGATCGAGGAGACCATGCGGGCTCTCGACGACCTGGTGGGATCGGGCAAGGTCGGGTACATCGGGTTCTCCAACGCGCCTGCTTGGGTCACGGCGCAAGCCCAGACGATGGCCCTGCTCGAGGGCTGGACGCCGCTGATCGCGCTGCAGGTCGAGTACTCGTTGCTCGCGCGGACGGTCGAGGGGGAGATCGCGCCGATGGCCAGGGACATGGGGCTGGCGCTGGTGCCTTGGAGTCCGCTCAAGAACGGGTTCCTGAGTGGCAAGTACCGGCGGAACGTGCAGGTCGCGGACTCGGAGCGGACCAAGTTCGTGGGTGGGCCCAGCGAGAACGAGTTCCAGGTCATCGACGTGGTCGCGGGGATCGCGGACGAGTTCGGGGTCAGTGCCGCGGCCGTGTCGTTGGCCTGGTTGCGGCAGCGGGCGGGGACCGTGGTGCCGATCATCGGGGCACGGAAGGTCGAGCACCTGGAGAGCAACCTCGACGAGGTGACGCTGACCGAAGATCACCTGAAAGCCCTCGACGAGGTGTCTCGGCCTGAGCTGAACTACCCCGCCGGGTTGCACGGGGAGTTGCGGGCCATGTTGCAGTTCGCCGGGGCGACGGTGGACGGCGAGGCTTCCGGGGTCTACCCGCCGCTGCTGCAGAGCGACGTGCGGTACTAGGTGGAGCCTGCTCCACCTCGCGAACGGAAGTGTGCGTGACTGCGCGGACACCCCCTGTGTTGGAAATCTGTCCTCACCAACGGCAAGGGGAGGCGCAGGATGAAGAAGACGCTGGTAGGGGTGCTGGCAGCGGCCATGTTGTGCACGGGAACGGCGATGGCCGCGCCGCCCACCACGGTTCAGAAGCAGCTCGACGGGCTCACCAAGCAGCACAAGTTCCCCGCGGCGCTCTCCACCCTGACCGACGCCGGCGGCCGGACTGCGCACCACACGTCCGGCACGGCCGAGCTCGGCAAGCAGAAACCCGTGCCGCGCAACGGGCAGGTGCGGGCCGCCTCCAACACCAAGGCGTTCGTCGCCACGGTGGTCATGCAGCTCGTCGGTGAGGGGAAGGTCGAGCTCGACAAGCCGATCAACCACTACCTGCCGGGTGCGGTGAAGGACGACCGGATCACCGTGCGCCAGCTGCTCAACCACACCAGCGGGCTCGCGAACTACACGGCGTTCATGGGGCTCGACAAGTTCGAGGAGCAGCGGCACCGGTACTTCGAGCCGCGCGAGCTGCTCGACATCGGCAACGCGCACCCGGTGACGGGGCAGCCGGGCGAGAAGTTCAAGTACAGCAACACCAACTACGTGTTGCTCGGGTTGCTGGTGCAGAAGGTCACCGGGCGGCCGATCGGTGAGAACGTCGACCAGCGCATCGTCCAGAAGATCAAGCTCAGGGACACCTACTGGCCGAACGTGGGTGAGCAGACGATCCGCGGCAAGCACCCGCACGGGTACGCCACGACGAGCAACGGCGTCGAGGACGTCACCGAGCTCGACCCCAGCTGGGGCTGGGCGGCCGGGCAGATCATCTCCTCCACGAAGGACCTCAACGCCTTCTACAGCGCCCTGCTGAAGGGTGATCTCGTCAAGAAGGCCCAGCTCGACGAGATGAAGAAGACCGTCGACACCGCGGGCGAGATGTGGGCGGGAGCCCAGTACGGACTCGGCATCGTCAGCACGCCGCTCACGTGCGGTGGCCGCTACTGGGGTCACGGCGGTGACATCCACGGCTACGAGACGCGCGGTGGTGTCGGGCCGGACGGCCGGGCGTTCTCCGTTGCGGTGACGGCGTTGCCGGGCACCTTCCAGAACACGCCGGAGGAAGCCGGCAAGGCCCACGAGGCGATGCTGACCACTGTGGACGCTGCTCTGTGTGGTGCCAAGTGATCGCGGTCGCGGCGCTCACGGCGCTGACTCTCCTTGTGCCCCAACAGCTCGACCAGATCGTCAAGGAAGGCACTCCGGGCGTCGAGGCGCACGTCCACGACAAGAACTACGCGAGGGGCAACGCCCCGGTCAACGGGCAGGTGCGGATCGGCAGCATCACCAAGTCGTTCGTCGCGGTGGCGACGCTGCAACTGGTGGGTGAGAACAAGGTCGAGCTGGACGGGCCTGTCAACAAGTACGTGCCGCACGTCAAGGACAGCCGCATCACCGTGCGCCAGGTCCTTCAGCACACCAGCGGCCTGCCGGACTACGTGATCGACGTCGGTGTCCCGAAGATCGCCGACATCCGCGACCGGTACTTCGCGCCGCACGACCTGCTCGACGTCGCGCTGGCCAAGCCGCCGGCGTCCCAGCCCGGTGAGAAGTACGGGTACAGCAACACGAACTACGTCGTCGCCGGGCTGCTGATCCAGAAGGTCACCGGACGGCCGGTCGGCGAGGCGCTCGACAAGGTGATCACCAAGGCGGGCCTCAAGAACACCTACTGGCCTGCTCAGGGCGAGCAGCGCATCCGCGGCCGGCACGCCCAGGCGTTCGCGCTGAGCGACCTGCTCGACCCGAAGTCGAAGGTCGTCGACGCCACCGTCATCGAGACGTCCGCGGCCTGGGCGGCCGGCGCGATGGTGTCCACACCCGCCGACGTCGCCCGGTTCTACAGCAGGCTCCTCAAGGGCGACCTGCTCGCCAAACCGCAGCTCGACGAGATGCGCAGGACCATCACCGTCGACGAACGGAGCGCCTACGGGCTCGGCCTGGAGAGCACCAGGCTCAGCTGCGGCGGGGTCTGGTGGGGCCACAGCGGGTCGATCCACGGCTGGGTGTCGCTCGGCGGTGCGACCGACGGCGGCAAGGACGCGGCGATCAGCCTCACCGCGCTGCCCGGCACGTTCGGGGACGATCCGGCCCAGAAGTTCCAGCGGATGTTCGACGTGATGGACACCGCGTTCTGCAAGAAGTAGCGACGTCAGCGGGCGTACCGGAGCACCCAGAGCATGTCCTGCTCGGTCACCGGTCCGTCCGCGACGCACGCCAGCAGCCAGTCCGTCAACGCCTCCGGATCGATGCCCGCCCCGATCAGCACCAGCTGCGTCGGGGCGGGCTCGACCGGTTCGAAGTGCACGTACGCACCGACGGTGTGGAGCATGAACGTGCCGAGCGGGAACCGCACGAAACCCTTGGCGCGGAACAACCCCTCGGGCCGCGCCGACAGGAAGTCCATGAACAGCTTGGGGTGCAGGGGGTCGGAGGACTCGAACGACACGCTGTCGTACGAGGCGTGCGCGTGCGTCGAGTGGTCCTCGAGGTCGTCGAACGTCAGCTGCCGCGGCCCCAGGTCCGGCGGCCGCACCTCGAACAGCAGCGCCGGGTCGATCTGCCCGTACGTCACCGGCAGCACGGGCGCCGAACAGGGCAACGACGGCAGCGAGGACACCCGGTCGACCTTGTTCAGCACCACCAGATCGGCCAACGCGAGATCACGCGCAAGGTGCGGCACGGCGTCGAGCTCGACAGCGTCGGCCACGTAGATCAGCCCGCCGTACGACACCCCCGGCGCCTGCAGCACCATCCGCACCATCGCCGCCGGCTCGGCCAGCCCGGACGCCTCGATCACGATGACGTCCAGGTCGGCGGAGGCGAGCTTCGTCAGCATCTCGTCGAGCTCGGAGCCGTCGACGGCACAGCACAGGCAGCCGTTCGACAGCGACACCATCGAGTCGACCTGGGCCGAGACGGCGAACGCGTCGATGTTGATCCGCCCGAAGTCGTTCACCACGACGCCGATCCGCGTGCCGCCGGACGTGCGCAGCAGGTGGTTGAGCAGGGTGGTCTTGCCGGCACCGAGGAAGCCGGCGAGCACGACGACGGGGATCACGACGTCCGAGGCTAGCCGGTGAACTCCGCGAACCGGTGCAGCACCTCGTCCACGGTGCCGTCGAACACCGGCGGGTAGATCACCAGCTCGTCCACGCCGAGGTCCTCGTACTCGCGCACGACCGCCGCGGTCAGCGGGACCTGCGCGGACACGCTGATCCGGAAGCCGTCCGGCCGCTCGGGGAACCGCGCCAGGTGGCCACGGATGTCCTCGGGCGTGCCGATGCCGAACCAGCCCTGCCCCCTCGTCACGGCCCGTCGGAACGCCGAGGGGCTGTGGCCGCCGACGACCACGCGCACGTTCGACGGCCTCGGGTGGGCCTCGACGCCGGCGAACGACACGAACTTCCCGGAGAACGCCGGCGCGTCGGCGTGCCAGAGCTGATCCATCGCGTCCAGGTACTCGTCGGTGATCGCACCCCGGTCCCGGAACGACGCCCCGACGGCCGTCATCTCCGGCTCGAGGTAGCCCGCGCCGACGCCGAGCGTCATGCGCCCACCGCTGAGCAGGTCGAGCGACGCCACCTGCTTCGCGAGCACGAGCGGGTTGCGCTGCGGCAGGATCACGATCCCGGTCGCGAGCTCCAGCGTGGACGTGACGGCCGCCACATAACCCAGGTGGGCCAGCGGATCGACGATCACCGTGTCCGGTTCGGACGGTGACGGGTCGACGCGCGGCGACGGCAGCACCACGTGGTCGCCCGCCCACCACGACCGGTAGCCGAGCGACTCGGCCAGTCGGGCCAGCCTCCGCGTCTCCTCGGGCCCCGCCGTGTCACCGATGTTGAGTCCCTGCACCCCGATGTCCATGATCGGCCCAACCATCGATTTCCATCGATCATTCCCGAAACTGCAACGAAACGGCCGGTCGGCGCATCAGAATGACGAGAAGGGGGGCGATGATGACCGAGTTCCTGGCTGCCGCGCTGGCGTTTCCGACCGTGGTGTTCAGCTTCCTGTTACTCCTGGTGCTGGCCTACTGGCTCACGGTGGCGTTGGTGGGCCTGGACTTCGACGCCCCGGTGCTGCCGGTCTCGATCTCGATGTTCGTCGTGATCACCTGGTTCGCGGCGCTGGTCGGCACCGTGCTCACCCCGGAGGGCAAGCTCCGCTACGCGATCCTCGCCGGCGCGCTGCTCGTGGGAGCGCTCGTCACCAGGATCCTTCTCATCCCGGTCAAGAGGTGGACGAAGCCGGAGAAACCGGCGTCCCGCAACGACTTCGTGGGCCGCACCGCGATCATCCGGACGGCCAGGGTGACCGAGCAGTACGGGCAGGCCGAGGTGACCGCCGACGACGGCGGTACGGCGGTCGTTCAGGTGCGAGCCGCGCAGAGCACCGAACTCAGGGCGGGACAGACCGCGTTGATCTTCGACTACGACGCCGAGGGCGAGTTCTTCTGGGTCGTGGACATCACCACAGGGGGCTGAACATGGGTGCGATCTCCACAGGGCTGATCGTGCTGATCGCCGTGATCGCGTTGGTGCTGATCCTGGCACTGATCACGCTGAGCAGACTTTTCAAGAAGTGCGAGCAGGGCAAGGCGCTGATCGTCTCGAAGATGCGCAAGGTCGACGTCACCTTCACGGGCACCGTCGTGCTCCCGGTGCTGCACCGGTGCGAGACGATGGACATCTCGGTGAAGACGATCGAGATCCGCAGGGCCGGCAACGAGGGCCTGATCTGCAAGGACAACATCCGCGCGGACATCCGGATCACGTTCTTCGTGCGGGTCAACAAGACCGTCGAGGACGTCATCAAGGTCGCGCAGGCGATCGGCACCGAGCGCGCGAGCCACGAGCAGACGCTGCAGGAGCTGTTCAACGCCAAGTTCTCCGAGGCGCTCAAGACCGTCGGCAAGCAGCTCGACTTCGTCGACCTCTACACGCACCGCGACGAGTTCCGCGACCGGATCGTCCAGGTCATCGGCACCGACCTCAACGGCTACAGCCTCGAGGACGCGGCGATCGACTACCTGGAGCAGACGCCGCTCAAGCAGCTCGACCCGGCGAACATCCTGGACGCGCAGGGCATCCGCAAGATCACCGAGCTGACCGCGATCGAGCATGTCAAGACCAACGAGTTCACCCGCAACGAGGAGAAGGAGATCACGCGCCAGAACGTCAGCGCGCGTGAGGCCATCCTCGAGCTCGAACGCCGCCAGGCCGACGCGGAGATCAAGCAGAAGCGCGAGATCGAGACCGCCCGCGCCCAGCAGGAGGCGGAGACGCAGAAGGTGCAGGCCGAGGAACGCCTCAAGGCCAACACCGCCTTCATCCGCACCGAGGAGCAGCTCGGCATCCAGACCGAGAACAAGGCCCGCGAGATCGCCGTCGCCGAGAAGAACCGCGAGCGCGTGATCGCCGTCGAGACCGAGCGCATCGAGAAGGACCGCCTGCTGGAGGTCATCGCCCGCGAGCGCGAGACCTCGCTGCGCATGATCGAGAAGGACAAGGAGCTCGAGCACGAGCGCCGCGCGATCGCCGACCTGGTGCGCGAGCGCGTCGCCGTCGAGAAGACGGTGGCCGAGCAGGAGGAGAACATCAAGCGCCTGCGCGCCGTCGAGGAGGCCGAGCGCGAGCGCCAGCAGATCGTGATCCGCGCCGAGGCCGAGGCGCAGGAGTCGCTGGTCAAGGACATCAAGGCCGCCGAGGCCGCGGAACAGGCCGCGCAGCACAAGGCCCGCGAGGCCGTCGTGCTCGCCGAGTCGCGCAACAAGGCCGCCGACCTCGACGCCCGCTCCA
The DNA here is from genome assembly GCF_040610935.1 of Lentzea sp. NPDC003310. Lineage (NCBI taxonomy): Bacteria > Bacillati > Actinomycetota > Actinomycetes > Pseudonocardiales > Pseudonocardiaceae > Lentzea > Lentzea sp. NPDC003310. The sequence goes on along the minus strand of NZ_JBEXNC010000010.1, from coordinate 215,937 downwards.
AGATCCGCCTCGCCGAGGGCACGCAGGCCGAGGCCGCGGCGAAGGGATTGGCCGAGGCCCAGGTCAAGGAACGGGACGCCGTCGCGTCCGAGGCCCTCGGTCGCGCCGAGGCCGTGGTCGACCGCGAGAAGGCCCTGGCCGACGCCGAGGGCATCAAGGAACGCCTCAAGGGCGAGGCAGAAGGCCTGTCGCACAAGGCGGAGGCGATGGCCGCGCTCGACACCGCCACCCGCGAGCACGAGGAGTACCGCCTGCGGCTCGAAGCGGAGAAGGAGATCCGCCTCAAGGGCATCGACGTGCAGCGCCAGGTCGCCGAGGCCCAGGCCATGGTCCTCGCGGCCGGCCTGGAGAAGGCCGACATCGACATCGTCGGCGGTGACACGATGTTCTTCGACAAGATCGCCGCGTCCATCACCGCGGGCAAGCAGGTCGACAGCTTCGTCGGCAACTCCGACGTCGTGCAGGCGCTGGGCAGCAAGTGGATGGACGGGACCAACAACTTCCCGGAGGACCTGACCAAGATCCTCAGCTCGTTCACCACGGGTGACGCGCAGAACATCGCCGCGGCGATCGCGCTGACCCAGATGGCCAAGAACAACGGCCAGAACGCATGACGGCTCTCGACGCCGGCACTTACGAGGTGCTGCGGGCGAGGCTGGCCGAGCAGGCCGCCGAGCTCGCCCGCAGCACCGAGGCGCTGAACGACCAGCGCGTCGAGACCTTCGGCAGCACGGCGCTCGAACTCGTCGCCACCGAACGCATCCGCACCGAGAACAACTGCGTGCCGCGGGACATCGTGGCGCTCGGCGACGTGATGCTGTTCGGCTACAACGTCTTCATGGGCCTCAAGCCCGAGACCAAGGTCGGCGACGTCTTCGCGGTGCACGGCAGGGACTTCGCCACCGTCGAGGCGGAGTTCCTGCGGGACCCGAGGTTCCGCAACGACTTCGCCGAGCTCTACCGCTACTACCGCGAGACGCGGCTGCTCCAGCTGCGCATCGTCGAGCAGCGGCTGCTCGCGGTGTTCCAGACCGGCGTGCGGATCGAGGACATCCACGTCCTGCGCTGGGACGTCCAGGTCGACGGCACGGTCACGTACGTCGACAACCGCGGCGACCGCGACCACATCTTCCCGCCGTCGCACGACTTCACATGGGTCGAGACGACCCGCGAGCAGCACGTGCTCGGCCGGCACCCGCACATCGCCATCGACAACGAGGTCTTCGTCGAGACCGTCGGCGGCACGCTGACCGTCAAGGTCGAGAACAACACCGAGTCCGGCGAGGGCGTCTACTCCGAACCGGTCGACGAGCCGTTGCAGAGCCTCGCGGACGCCGAGATCCACTACGCCCGCGTCGGCCCCCTGATCCTGCTCAGGATCCTGCCGTACAAGGAGACCGCGCCCCGGTACCTGGTGTTCAACACCCGCACCAAGGAGGTCACCAGGCTCGACGGCATCGGGCAGGCCTGCCAGCGTCTGCCGGAGGACCAGGGGATCATCTTCCCGGGCGGGTACTACCTGGTCACGGGCGCGGACAAGACGTTCGACGTCGACACCGACGACCTGGAGTTCGAACGGGTCGTCCGGTCCGCGAACGGCGAGGACGTGCTGTACGTCTTCCACGCCCGCCGCGAGGGCCGCAGCCTCCTGCTGCCGTACAACGTGATCCGCAAGGAGGTCGCGACCCCGATCACGTGCCACGGCTACTCGCTCTTCGCCGACGGCACGCTGGTCGTCTTCCGCGAGACCAGCACCGAACCCGTGCGCGTGCACCCGATGCAGGTCTGGCGCACGCCGTTCATGGCCGACGAGGTGCTGCCCGACCAGGCCGGTCCGCTGGCCCGCATCGGCAACGCCGAACTCGTCCGCGGCATCTCGGACTGCCTGTCCATCACCAGGATGAGCGCCGAGATGACGCCGAGCGCGCCGGTGTTCGAGGGCCTGATCGCCCTGTGCACCAGGGTGATCGACAGCGTGCACTGGCTCGACGAACTGGGCCTCAAGCAGGACGTGCAGTCCGTCCGCGCCACCGCCGAGCAGGTGCTGGACGAGTTCGAGGCCGTCCGCACGCTCACCGAGCACGCCGCCGCGCAGCTCCACGAGGCCGCGGAGAAGCTGGCCAGTCTCATCCGGCTCGCCCGCTCGGCCGCCCCGCGCAGCGCCGACGAGTGGGTCCGGCTGCTCGCCGACCTCCGGTCCGCCCAGGGCCGGCTGATCACCCTCAAGGACCTGAGGTACGTCGATCTGGAGGAGATCGACCGCCGCGAGGCCGAACTGGTCGAGGAACTCGGCGCGTCCGCACGCCGGGCCGTCGCCTTCCTCGGTGCCGAGGGCGCGTTCGCCCAGTACCACGAAGAGATCGGCCAGATCGCGGCCACCGAGCTGCAGACCGCCGCCGAGGCCAAGCCGTTGCGGGAACGGCTGGAGCAGCAGCAGGCGGGCCTGGAGGTGCTGACCGAGGTCGTCAGCACCCTCGACGCCGCCGACACCACGACCCGCACCCGGATCCTCGCGAGCATCGGCGAGGTGCTTGCCGCGGTCAACCGCGCACGGGCCACTGTGGACGGTCGCAGGGCGCAGCTCGCGAACGCCGAGGGCAGGGCCGAGTTCGCCGCGGAGTTCGCGCTGCTCGGCCAGGCCATCACGGGCGCGCTGTCGGTCGCCGACACCCCGCAGCGCTGCGACGACCAGCTCGGCCGGCTCCTGCTGCAGCTCGAGAACCTGGAGTCGCGGTTCGGCGAGTTCGACGACTTCCTCGCCCAGGTCGGTGCCAAGCGCACGGACGTCTACGAGGCCTTCTCCGCCCGCAAGCAGACCCTGCTCGACGAACGGTCCCGCAGGGCGGACCGGCTGGTGCAGTCCGCGGAACGGGTGCTCGGCACGATCCGCCGCCGCGTCGGCAAGCTGACCTCGACCGACGAGATCAACACGTACTTCGCGGGCGACCCGATGGTCGCCAAGGTCCGCGCGGTCGCCGAGAACCTCCGGGAACTGGGCGACGTCCGGGCCGACGAGCTCGACGCGAGTCTGCGCGATGCCCGGCAAGAGGGAGGCCGGGCACTGCGCGACCGGGCCGATCTGTACGACGGCGCGTCGATCGTGCTCGGTCGTCACCGCTTCCCGGTGACGACCGAGCCGATGAACCTCACCCTCGTGCCCCGCGACGGCCGCCTCTACTACAGCGTCACCGGCACCGACTACCGCAGCGAGGTCGACGACCCGGAGTTCGCGCGCACCAAGGGTTTCTGGGACCAGCTGCTGGTGAGCGAGACCCCGGACGTCTACCGCTCCGAGCACCTCGCCGGCTGCCTGCTCGCGGAGGGCCGCACCGACGTCGTGAACGCCGCGGCCGAACGCTACGACGAGGGCTACGAGAAGGGCGTCCACGACCACGACGCCGAGAAGATCCTCGCTGTCCTGCAACGACTCCACGCCGGTGCCGGACTGCTGCGGTACCCGCCCGCGACCCGTGCGGCGGCGCAGCTCTTCTGGTCCGAGCAGCCGGACGAGCAGCGGGCTGTGTGGACGCGCAAGGCCCAGTCGCTCGCCCGCGCCCGCACGATCTTCGGTGGCACGCACGGGATTCCCGAGCTGTGCGGGCAGTTCGGGCTGAACGACCTGGCGTCCGAGTACCTGTTCGAGGAACTGGCCTGCGAGCCCGCGGGGTTCGTGACCAGCAAGGCCGCCCGCGCGGTGATCGACAGGTTCCGCGCCGTCGTCACCGAGGAACTGCACGACCGCGACCTGATCGAGGCGTGGCTGCGCGCGTTCCTCAGGGACGAGGACTGCCCGGAGTTCCCCGAGGTCGTCGCGATCCTGCTGACCGACCTGCCGCGCTACGACTCCAGCGCGTCGCTGACCGAGACCGTCACCGGCCTGCTGGGCACGCACCCGCGCGTGCACGACCAGTCGATGGACCTGCGCCTGGACGAGACCCTGACGAGGCTCCGGACCTTCACGACCGAGCAGGTCCCGGCGTTCCGCGCCTACCAGCGCAAGCGCGACGAGCTGCTCGCCGAGGAACGCCGCAGGCTGCGGCTCGACGACTACCGGCCCGCGGTGCTGAACACGTTCGTGCGCAACAGGTTGCTGAACGAGGTCTACCTGCCGCTGATCGGCGACAACCTCAGCAAGCAGCTGAACGACGGCACCGGCCTGCTGATGCTGATCTCCCCGCCCGGCTACGGCAAGACGACGCTCATGGAGTACGTCGCGAACCGCCTGGGCATGGTGTTCGTCAAGGTCAACGGCCCGGCGCTGGGCACCGGCGTCACGTCGCTCGACCCGGCGGAGGCCCCGAACGCCACCGCACGGCAGGAGGTCGAACGCATCAACTTCGCGTTCGCGTTGGGCAGCAACGTGTTGCTGCACCTGGACGACATCCAGCACACCTCACCGGAGCTGCTGCAGAAGTTCATCTCGCTCTGCGACGCCCAGCGCCGCGTCGAGGGCGTCTGGGACGGCGAGCCGCGCACGTTCGACCTGCGGGGCAAGCGCTTCGCCGTCTCGATGGCCGGCAACCCGTACACCGAGACCGGTCGCGCGTTCCGGGTGCCGGACATGCTCGCGAACCGCGCGGACGTCTGGAACCTCGGTGACGTGCTGTCCGGCCGGGACGCGCTGTTCGCGTTGAGCTACCTGGAGAACGCGTCCGGGTCGAACCCGACCCTGGGCGGTGTGGACGTGGAACCGCTGGTGCGCCTGCTGAACGGCGAGAGCGTGCGGCACGAGTACGAGACCGTGGAGCTCGACCGCATGCTCTCGGTCCTGCGCAAGCTGCGCCGGATCCAGCAGGTCGTGCTCGAGGTCAACAAGGCGTACATCGCGTCGGCGGCGGACCCGTCCGGGCAGCCGTTCCTGTTGCAGGGCAGCTACCGCAACATGAACCGGATGGCCGCGCGGATCGTGCCGGCGATGAACGACGACGAGGTCGAGGCGTTGATCGACGACCACTACCTCGGCGAGGCCCAGCTGCTCGGTGCGTTGGCGGAGGCCAACCTCACGAGGTTGAGGGAGCTCAAGGCCTAACCCTCGTCCTCGCAGACCAGCTCGAACCGGTCGAACCGGCCGTGACCGGGTCCGCGCAGGTCGGCGGGCTCCAGGTCGTGCTCCTCCAGGAACTCGCAGAACTCCTCGGCGTCGAGCGGCCACTTCAGGCAGTGGTCGCCGACGTCGCCGAAGAACTCCGAGTCGCAGCGCAGCAGGTCGTGCAGGTTCGGCCGGGGCTTGCCCGGTGGCGGAGGCGGAGGCGGCCGGTGCCCCGGCGGAGGGGACGGCCGGTCCGAGTCCCTCGGCGCGGGAGGCGGAGGTGGCGGCGGCGGAGGAGGTGGCGGTCGCTCGACCCCGACGGCGGAGACGGTGGTCGTGGCGGTCGCGATGACGACCTCGGGCGGTGGTGGCGGCGGTGCGACGAGTCGGATGTCGACGGGTTTGTCCGGGGGTGCCGAGAACAACGCCGCGATCAGGGCAGCGCCCATCACCGCGACCGCGGCCGAGAAGTAGCCGCGGCGTCTGACACCAGTCATCGCTTCCGCTCCCCAGGTTCCGCCTGCCCGGTAGCCGCCGTCCCCGTGGAATCGTTGCGCCCGCTAACGGTGTTACAGGCTCACCCGGTCTTGTCCGGTCCCGCGGACGTCAGCGAGATCCGCAGGACCACCCGCTGTTCCCGCTGCATCGCGGCCCGGTAGTCGTTCCAGTCGGCGTGCTCGCCGGAGATGGTCCGGTAGTAGGAGACCAGCAGGTCCATGGCCTCGGGCAACGGCACGACCGTCGCGGTGCCGTTGATCTGGATCCACCGCCCGAAGAAGCTGTCCGGCAGCACGCACAGCGAGATGTTCGGGTCCCGTCGCACCTGCTTCGTCTTGTAGGCGGTCTCCCTCGTCGAGACGAGCGCGTCGCCGTTGTCGTCCAGCGCGACGAGCACTGGTGACATCGACGGCGTTCCGTCGGACTTCAGTGCGCAGAACACCGCGCGGTGCTGGCTGCGGAGCACTTCCCGTGCCTGGTCCAGGTCCATGGTCTTCATCCTGGCCAGGCGGGACGATGTCCGCATGCCCGATCCGAATTCCGTGAGCTGGCAGATGCACGCGGACCCGACGATGTGGATCGCCGGGATCGCCAGCCTCTACCTGCAGGCGCTGCACCCCGAGGCCGTCGCGGGTGTCGTGCAGAACTCGAACTTCCAGGCCGACCCGCTCGGCAGGCTCAGGCGCACGGCGGACTTCGTCGGCCTCGGCGTCTACGGCACCGACGAGGAGATCGCCACCGCCGCGGCACGGGTGCGCGCGACGCACCGGAGTCTGCGCGGCGTGGTGGACGGCAGGACGTTCCGCGTCGACGAACCAGAACTGCTGCTTTGGGTACATTGCTCGGAGGTTTCCTGCTTCGAAACAGTGCTCGACCGCGCGGGGTACGGCCTGTCCGGGAGGCAGAAGGACCTCTACTACGCCGAGCAGCGATCTGCGGCCGCTTTGGTCGGATTGCACCCGGATGAAGTACCGGGATCGCGGCGCGAAATGGCCGAATACTTCGACCGGATGCGTCCCGTTCTGCGTCGAACGACCGATTCCGATGTGATCTACGACTTCTTGCACGGACCACCCGTGCAAGGTTGGGTCCGCCACGGCCTCCCCGTGTACCGGGTCCTCGTAGGCCACCTGGCCTACTCGGTACTACCCGACTGGGCGCTCGAACTGCACGGCCGTGAGCCGTACAAACATGCTGATCAATGGCTGCGAATCATGCGCCGAGCTGCGCTTTTGGTGCCCGGCAGGATCAGGAGACTCGCTCCGCCCGGCCACCTGAAGCGCGCGATCGAGCGTCACGGCAGGCATGTGACACCGAGCAAAGCGAGGCTTCCGTAGTTGTCATACATCACAGTTGATCATCGCCGCAGGTCCGTAGCATTGCGCACGAATCCTCACCACCCCCGGAAGGCCTGTCGTGATCCGTCGTGCCGCGCTCCTGACTGCCGTTGCGGTGCTCGCCACCGCCTGTGGGAGCGGTGACACCAGCACAGTCATCGGACGTGCCGACTCCGGAAAGCTGACCATCGGCATCCGGTACGACCAGCCGGGCATGAGCCAGCGGCGCCTCGACGGCCGCTACGTCGGCTTCGACGTGGACGTCGCCAAGTACGTGGCGAACGAGCTCGGGGTGAAGGAAGGCGGCATCACCTTCAAGGAGGCCCGCGGCGCCGCGCGCGAGTCGATGCTGGAGAACGGCGAGGCCGACCTGATCATCGCCTCGTACTCGATCACCGACGCCCGCAAGGAGAAGGTCGCGTTCGCCGGCCCGTACTTCGAGACGGGCCAGGGCATGCTGGTGCGCTACACCGAGAACTCCATCCAGGGCCCCGAGACCATGAACGGCCGCAAGCTGTGTTCGGTCAAGGGGTCCACCTCCGCGCAGAAGGTGAAGACGGACTTCTCGCAGCAGGTGCAGATCGTCGAGTACGGCCAGTACTCCGACTGCGTGATCGCTCTCATGGCGGGCAACGTCGACGCCGTCACGACCGACGAGGTCATCCTCGCCGGGTTCGCGGCGGAGAACCCCGAACTGCTCAAGCTCGTCGGCAAGACGTTCTCCAAGGAGCGCTACGGCATCGGCGTGCCGAAGGGCGACGCCGAGTCCCGGGACGAGGTGAACGCGGCCATCGAGAAGATGATCTCGAGCGGTGAGTGGAAGCGGGCCCTCGAACGCAACGTCGGTCCGTCCGGGTACGAGATTCCGCAGCCACCCGCCGTCACCGAGAAGAGCTAGTTGCCCGCCGCGGACTTCGCGGTCCAGGCGGCCCAGTCGAGCGTCCAGTCCCAGTAGTCGCGGTCGGCGGGCCCGAGCTGCACCGAGGAACCCACGACCTCGACCGGGTCGCCGACCATCGTCAGGTCGAAGAAGGTCCTGGCGTTGGGACCGGAGAGGTTCGCGCACCCGTGCGACACGTTCTCCTTGCCCTGCTGGGGGATCGTGCCGTTGTTCTCGTGCACGAACTCGCCGTTCTGCGAGATCAGCACGGCCCAGGTGACCGGGACGTCGTAGTTGTAGGTGGTGCTCTTCATCCGCCGCGCCGCTTCCTTCTGCTGCACGACGTGGATGCCGGACCGGGTCACCCTGCCCGGGTCGCTCTCCAGGCCGTACGACGCGGGGAAGTCGTGCAGCAGCACGCCGTCGCGGTAGATCTCGAACCGCTTGGTCTGCGTGTTCGCCTTGGCCACCAGGGCCCGGTCGGCGATCTTGAACTGCACGTGCACGTCGTTCGCGCCGAACGCGCCACCCCCGAACGGCACGCCGTACACGTCGGCGTCGACGGTCACGTCGGTGCCGGGCTTCCAGTACTCGCGCGGGCGCCAGTGCGCCTCGGTGTCGGACAGCCACGCCCACGCGCCCTCGGTCGGCACGGAGGTCGTGACGGTCATTGCCTTCTGCGCGGAGGCCTTGTCCTGCACGGGCGCCGCGAACTTCACCTTGATCGGCATCGCGATGCCGTAGGTCTGGTGGTCACCCACGTTCAGCGACGCGTTGACGACCCGCTGCGGCTTGACGGTGCGGAACGATCCGGTGACCGGGACCTCGGTGCCGTCCTCCCCCTTGCCCGAGCCGGACCAGGTGTAGACCTTGTCGTAGCCCAGGTCCTCGGTCGCGACCCACTTGCCGGCGGTGAGCTCCCCCTTCACCACCTTCCCGTCGGCACGGGTCAGTGCGACGGAGGTGAGCGAACCGCCGGTCATTCCGACCTGGAATGGTCCGCCCGGGCTGATCCCCTCGCCCGACGACGGCGTCACCGTCAGCACGGCCTTCGCCTTCTCCGCCACGACCGGCGCAACAGGTGCCGGGCCACCCTCGGGCGCGGCGCTGCAGGCGGTCAATCCCAGTAGTACAGCCAAAACCAGTGGCCGGAACACGTGTCCCCCAAGATCCCCTCGTCCAACGCAGAGGAAGACGCACAAGTGGCGGAACACGTTGCACACGACTTTGCGATCACCCACCCGGACCAGCGGCTTTCCCCCTATTGAGGCACCCAACTGGCCGGTAATGACCTGTAGTGCTATGACCAATCACACGTTAGGCTGACCCGCGCAGGCCGTGGTTTCTGTGTTCGTGCTTCACACGCTCGCGGAACGACACGCGGGCGTGCGGTGCGCTCTCAGCGAGTTTGCCGAACGCCCCCGGGACGGCCGGGGTTGCACGGTGCAGCCCCAAGCTTTCCTGCGATGGAGGCAGGTTCATGGCACAGGGCACTGTCAAGTGGTTCAACTCCGAAAAGGGCTTCGGCTTCATCGCCCAGGACAACGGCGGCGCTGACGTCTTCGTCCACTACTCGGAGATCCAGGGTCAGGGTTTCCGCACCCTGGAGGAGAACCAGCGAGTGGAGTTCGAGGTCGGCCAGGGCACCAAGGGTCCGCAGGCCCAGAACGTCCGCGCGGTCTGAAGTTTCGCTACAAGCCGCAATTAGCCGTACGTGAGAAGGACCCTCGACCGGGCTCGGTCGAGGGTCCTTCTTCGTTCGCTCTGGGTTTAGTGGCCGCGCTGGCGCGCTTCCCACTCCAGGCGCTGCATGACCCACTCCGTGGCGAGAGCCTGCGGGGAGGTCTGGCGCTCGGCAGCGAGTTCCTTGAGCTGCTCGTTCGCCATCAGCTGCAGCCGCAGCTGGTACACCTGCGCGCTGCCGAAGCCCGACGCGGTGGTCTCGTTGTCCGAGTCCGGGGCCAGGGCAGCCAGGTAAGAGGTCAGCTCCTCGTCGTGCGACGTCTCCGGCTGCTGCGGTTCGTCCGCGGGGCGGTGACGGCCGGACTTGGAGCGTCCGAGGGATCCGATAGGCACCGGAACACGATAACGGCTCGGTCACGGAACCCAAACCCCTGTGACCCGCGTCACCCCAAGGTGTAAATGCACCCACCCAGAGTGGCCCCGAAGAGCGAGAAGGACGCCGCAGGAAGGGGGAGGGGCACGGAGGGGGCGGAGTGCGAAGCGGCGGAGGAGCAGGGCAGGAGGGGGCGCGGCGGCGGGAAGAGGGGGCGGCGTGCGGGAGAAAGGGGTGTCGCGGGGAGGGGCGAGGGGGGAGCAGGGTGCGGGGCGGGAGGCGGTAGGAAGCGCGGAGGGGTCGCGGGGAACGGCGGCATGGCGAGGGCGAAGCCGAGCATCAGCGAGGAAGCGCGAGCCACCAGGGCACGGAGGGCGCCCACCAAGCGGGACCACCGACGGGGGTCCGGGGGCTCGCCCCCGGCTGGGGGTCTGGGGGCTCGGCCCCCAGATGAACACTCCGAGTCCCGCAAGGTGGCGAGGCGCAAGCCGAGCAGCCTTGCGGAAAGGGAGAGGCCCCCGCGCCAGGGGGAGGAACGCGGGGGCCGGAGGGGATCTCCACAGGCGCTGACCGGGGGTGTGTCAGCTTTTGGATTGTTGCACGCGCACGCGGGCGTTGGGGAGAGTTCGGTTCGAGATTCTTAAGTTGCCGATGCGCGGAAACCCCGCAGTCGCAAGCTGTTGGTAACAACGAACACGCTGCTGAAGGCCATTGCGGCCCCCGCGATCATCGGGTTCAGCAGTCCCAGTGCCGCGAGTGGGAGTCCAGCGACGTTGTAGGCGAACGCCCAGAACAGATTCCCCTTGATGGTGCCCAAAGTCTTGCGGGACAACCGAATGGCGTCCGCTGCCACGCGCAGGTCGCCGCGCACGAGGGTCAGGTCGCTCGCCTCGATGGCCACGTCGGTCCCGGTGCCCATGGCGAGGCCCAGGTCAGCGGCCGCGAGGGCGGGCGCGTCGTTGACGCCGTCGCCGACCATGGCCACAACTCGGCCCTGTGCCTGGAGATTGCGGATCGCGGCTACCTTCTCGGCCGGCAGGACGTCGGCGACTACCTCGTCGATTCCGACCTCGGCGGCGACGGAGGCGGCTACCGCGGCGTTGTCGCCGGTCAGCAACACGGGACGCAAACCGAGTTCCTCGAGTTCCCGAATCGCTTGTGCGGACGTGGGTTTCACGACGTCCGCGACGACGATGGCGCCGACAACCTTGTCATCAAAGGAAACCGCGACAACTGTCCGAGTTGTGTGGGCGGACAGCGCTTCGGTCAGTTCCGCGGAAAGGGAAACCTCGCGCACTCGGCCGACGACTACTCGGCGGCCCTCGACCGTTCCGCTGACGCCCACGCCGTCCGTGGAGGTGAAGTCCGAGACCGGCGGCACGTCGTCGGCCGCGCGGACGATCGCCGCGCCGATCGGGTGCTCGGACGCGTTCTCGACGGCCGCCGCGAACCGCAGCACCTCGTCGCGCGTGAAGCCCGTCTCGGGGAGCACGTCGACCACGGTGAGCCGGCCCGTCGTGACGGTGCCGGTCTTGTCCAGCACGACGGTGTCCACCCGCCGCGTCGACTCGAGCACCTCCGGGCCCTTCACCAGGATGCCGAGCTGCGCGCCGCGGCCGGTGCCGACTAGCAACGCCGTGGGGGTGGCGAGACCGAGGGCGCACGGGCAGGCGATCACGAGCACCGCCACAGCGGTCGTCACCGCGAACTCCAGGGGCCGCCCGGCGAGCAGCCACGCGCCGAACGACGCCAGCGCGATCAGCACGACCACCGGGACGAAGACGGACGACACCCGGTCCGCGAGCCGCTGCACCTCGGCCTTGCCGGCCTGGGCCTGCTCGACCAGCCGGGCCATCCGCGCGAGCTGCGTGTCCGCGCCGACCGACGTCGCCTCGACCACCAGCCGCCCGGACGCGTTGACCGTGCCGCCGACGACCTGGTCGCCCTCGCCGACCTCGACCGGCACCGATTCTCCGGTCACCATCGAGCGGTCCACGGCGGAGCGGCCCTCGACCACTAGGCCGTCGGTGGCGACGCGCTCACCCGGACGGACCACGAACCGTTCGCCGGCACGGAGCTGCCCCACGGGTACGCGGGTCTCCACGCCGTCGCGCAGCACCGCCACGTCCTTGGCGCCCAGGGCCAGCAACGAGCGCAGGGCCGCGCCCGCGCTGCGCTTCGAACGGGCCTCCAGCCAGCGTCCGAGCAGCAGGAACACGGTCACGCCGACCGCGACCTCCAGGTAGATGTCGCCGGAGGTGGTCGGCCGGGGCAGCAGGCTGAACTCGTGCCGCATGCCGATGACGCCGGCCTCGCCGAACACCAGCGCGTAGAGCGACCACAGGTACGAGACCGTGACGCCCATCGACACGAGGGTGTCCATGGTGCTGGCGCCGTGCCGCGCGTTCACGGCGGCCGCGCGGTGGAACGGCCAGCCGCACACCCACACGACCACGCTCGCCAGCGCCAGCGACACCCACTGCCACGTCGGGAACTGCCACGTCGGGACCATCGAAAACGCGATCACCGGCACGCCCAGCGCCGCGGCGAGGACGACCCTCAGCCGCAGCTCACCGGCCTCGTCTTCCTCCGGAGCCTCGGGCCTGGGCTCCTCCGCGTCGTAGCCCGCCGCCCGCACGGTCGACACGAGGTCGCCCACCTGCAGGTTGTCCGGGAACTGAACGCTGGCCTTCTCGGTCGCGTAGTTCACGGTGGCGGAGACGCCGTCGAGCCTGTTCAGCTTGCGTTCGATGCGGTTCGCACAGGAAGCGCACGTCATGCCGCTGATGCTGAGCTCGACGTGACGAGGCTCGGTCGTGGTCATGCGACCTGGTACCCGGCCTCGGTGACGGCGGCGACGACCTCGGCGCGGTCGAGCTCGCGGTCGCTCGTCACGGTGACCGAGCCGGTCTCCAGGACGACGTCGACACCCGTGACGCCGGAGACCTCGGTCAGCTCCTCGGTGACGGAGCTGACGCAGTGGCCGCAGGTCATGCCGGTGACGGTGTAGGTGGAGGTGACGGACATGAGAGCCCTTTCTCTGTACGGGCTCCCAGTCTATACCCCCCTGGGGTACGGGATCTACTGAGGACCGTCGGGTTTGGGCTGGTCCAGGTTCTGGATGTCGCTCTCGATCTTGTTGACCAGGTCGTCGAGGCCCTCGAGCATCTTGTCGAGCTCGGCCATCCGGGAACCGAACGCCGACTCGATGTCGGCCTCGATCGTGTTCAGGTTGATCCCGCTGAGCGCCTGGAAGATCGCCTCCTGGTCGACCGCGGGCGGTATCTGGGACGCGTTTTGGCCCTCTGCTTCGGGGGAAGGCTCCGGCGTGGGGTCGGTCATCGGTCCATCATCCACTGACCCGTTCCCCACGTGGCACACGCGGCACCAGTACGGAAAGTAACGCTGGGTGTCGAGTGAATCACTCTGCGGGGGGCTGCGGCTGTTGTCCCAGGTCGCTTAGCCTCGCGCCACACCTCAAGTCGGGGAGGGTGCTATGAGCGGGTCACTGGAAGTGCGGAAGTTCCTGTTCACACAGGACGACGGCATGTCGAGGCAGGGCGGGCCGAGCGTGCCGGCCCAGCGCAGCGGAGAGCCTTCGCGGATCTCCGACGAACAGGTCCACCGGGCGAGGCTCGCGGTCGCACGCAGTGCCCTCGGCACCGAGGACTGCCGCATGCTGCTCGACATGCTGGGTCTGTCACCGGGCGAGGACGGAGGCACTCCACCGGTGCAGCGGTGAGGACCTCGCGCACGCGAAAGCGGCCCTGACTCCAGGCGCGCACCCCCCGGAGCGCGTCTGCAGAACAGGGCCGCATCCCGAAACATACCCACGGGTCTCTTTAGCGGCAACGGCTAACCTTGTCCCATGCCCCAGCAGGACCGGGCGTACGCGACACGTGAGGCGATACTCCACGCCGCGGCGGAGGAGTTCGACCGGCTCGGCTACGAGCGCACGTCGCTGACCGCCGTGCTCGCGCGCGCCGGACTGACCAAGGGCGCGTTCTACTTCCACTTCCTCTCCAAGGAAGCGGTCGCCGACGCCCTGGTCGAGCGGCAGGGCGAACTGTGGGCGCAGGTCCGGGAGTCCTGGCGGCTACGCGGCCTCGACCCGTTGAGCGCCCTGCACGGCATGTTCGTGGACTCGGCCGACCGGATGGCGGCCGACGTCGTCCTGCGCGCCGGCGTGCGGCTCAATGCCGATCGCGAGGTCGGCTATCCGGGCGTCCCGAGCACGCACGTCATGTGGGAGAAGGTCGTCGCCACGTACCTCTTCGAGGCGGCCGAACGCGGCGACCTCCGTCCCGGCGTCGATCCGGAGGCCGTCGCGCGGACGTTGTGCGGCGCCGCCCTCGGTTCTCGGCTGATCTCCTCCGCCACCACCGCGTGCGCCGACTTCCCCGAACGGATCCGCGAGGTTCTGCGGCACGTGCTGCCGTGCGTCGCTACTTCCGAGTGGAAGTTGTCTGGATCACAAACTGAGCCTGAACCGGCGTGAAGTGGCGTGAAGGCCCTGAACAGGCATTTGTTGATCTGGCCGTTCCGGCTTCGAAGCGGGTTTGAGCAGGTCAGCCCGTAAGTGGGACCCCCGTTTTGGAGGTGCGCGGACCTATGGCATATGCTTACGATGCTTCCAGAGACCAGCTAGTCCCCATCATCTAGCGGCCTAGGATCCCGCCCTTTCAAGGCGGTCGCGCGGGTTCGAATCCCGTTGGGGGCACGCAGTTAACAAGCAGTACGCACGATGCAGTACAGTACGACGAGCAAGAGCAAGGCCCAGTGGCGCAGTTGGTTAGCGCGTCGCCCTGTCACGGCGAAGGTCGCGGGTTCGAGTCCCGTCTGGGTCGCTTTTTCTTCTCATGGCCAGGTAGCTCAGTTGGTACGAGCGACCGCCTGAAAAGCGGTAGGTCGGCGGTTCGACCCCGCCCCTGGCCATCCTTCTTCGAAAGAAGCCCCGCGGAATCTCTGTGGGGCTTCTTTCGTCATGTGCGGAAGCTGATTCGGGCGATCGCCTGGTCGTCGTGCGTTTTGTAGCGCGGCCAACGCTTGTGCTCCGAATCACCGCGTTCGGCGTCCCGGATTCGGTCGAGAACATCGCCCAACGGCAATTGCGCCAACTCGTCCCACGCGAAGAGCCCGTACTCGGACACTCCACAGGAGACACCGTCTGTGAGAGCGATCACACACGTGGTCTCGTCGCGGCGCCAGCTGGCCGTCCGGGCCTGGTACCCGGCGGCGGGATCGGCCTCCGCGACCCAGTAGCCGCCCGGCTTGTTCTTCCACCGCAGGATGTCCGGGTCGGGCCGGAGGTCTTCGAGCCGGGTGTCCTCGAGCACGCGGGTCGACTGTCCGAACGCGACCACGGGGGTGTCGCACAGGACGAGCGCGTCGATCGTGTCGTCGTTCCAGCGGACGATCGAGGCGGTCGACGCCGGCGAGTCGCCGGGAACGAGGTCGTGCCGCTCCGCGAGGTTCGCGATGGCTCGGGCGAGGACGTCGGTCAGCGGATCGGTGTCGTTGATCAGGTGCGCGAGCTCGTTGGCGAGTCCCGTGGCGTACCAACCGCCGTTGCGGTTCGGCGGCCTGGTTCGCGAGGTCACGCCGTCGAGCACGACGACGGCGTTCGGCAGCACCCGGATCCGGTCCTCGGTGACCCGGCCCGGCGCCCCCTGCTCCGCGGTCTCGATCTTCACATCGCCACCGTACGTGTCAACATTGGTTGACGGATCGCGGTTGTCAACGTACGTTGACATCATGACGGAAGCGACGGATCTCGCCACCGCGGCTGGGGATCGCGACCCGAAGGTGGGGTTGCGGGCCGTCAGCGCGTTGCGGCGACTGCTCGAACACCTGGAAGCGGCCCAGGTCCGCAGTGCGCGGGCGCAGGGCTGGTCGTGGCAGGACATCGCGGCGGAACTCGGGGTGTCCCGCCAGGCGGTGCACAAGAAGCACGGGGGTCGATGATGATCGCGGAGCGGTTCACGAAGGAGGCCCGGGAGGCGGTCAAGGCCGCGGTCCGGGAGGCGGAGCAGGTCCACGCCGCCGAGGTCGGCGTGGAACACCTGCTGCTGGCGTTGCTGGACGCGCCGGTGCTGGCCGGGTTCGACCTGCCGCGCGCCGAGTTGGAGACGGCGTTCCGGGACTACCGGCGCAAGGGCGGGTTGACCAAGGCGGACGCGGAAGCGTTGCGGGGCTTGGGGATCGACGTCGACGCGGTGATCGAGTCGGCGGAGCAGTCGCTCGGCACCGGGGTGCTGCGGCCGGGTCCGCGCAGGCGGTGGTTCGGCATGCCGCTGGAGCCGGACTTCAAGAAGGCGCTGGAGAAGTCGCTGCGCGAGTCGCGCGACCTCGGCCACAACTACCTCGGGGTGGAGCACGTCCTGCTGGCTTTGTTGCAGGGCAAGGGAATCGTGGCCGAGGTGCTGGAGGAACGCGGCGTTACGTACGCGGAGATCCGCAAGCGGGCCGCGAGCGCTCGCGCCACGTGAGCGCGGGCAGGAACAGCTGCGCGAGCGGGCCGATGCCGAGCGCGTAGAGGACCGTGCCGATGCCGACCGTGCCGCCGAGCAGCCAGCCGGTGCCGAGCACGATCAGTTCGAGCACGGTCCGGGTGAGGCGCAGGGAGATCCCCGTGCGCCGGCAGAACCCGGTGACCAGGCCGTCGCGCGGGCCCGGTCCGAGGCGGGAGCCGACGTACGCGGCGAACGCCACGGCGTTGAGCACGATGCCCAGCGTCAGGAACACGATCCTGGGCAGAAGTCCTTCCGGCGCAGGCAGGAGCGAGAGCGTCACGTCCACGCTGACGGCGATCACGACGACGTTCGCGATCGTGCCGACACCGGGTTTCTGCCTGAGCGGGATCCACGCCAGCAGCACCAGCACGCCGGTGATCGCGGTGATCAGGCCGAAGCTCAGGCCGGTGAGCTTCGTGAGGCCTTCGTGCAGCACGTCCCACGGATTCAGGCCGAGGGTCGCGCGGATCTGCATCGCCATGCTCGCGCCGTAGAGCCACAGCCCTGCGAGGAGCTGCGGGAGGCGACGGGCGGGTGAGATCCGGACGGAGACCTGGTGGAGTGCGGTCATGGAGGCCATGTGGCCATGTTGCGCCTCGATTGGCCTGGTAATCCATAGCCAATTCGGGATAATTGGCCTCATGCTCCCACCAGGTGGACGTATATCCGGTGCGCGGCTCGCGCGACTGCTCGGCGAGTGGCGTCGCGGCGGTGCCCGGCAGTGCGTCGTCGACCTCGTCGCGGCGCTGAAACTGCTGGTCGCGGACGGACGGCTGCCGGTGGGGACCCGGTTGCCGTCCGAACGCGAGCTCACCGAGGCGCTGCCCGTGAGCCGCACCACCATCACCGCGGCACTCGACCAGTTGCGGGCCGAGGGGGTGGTCGAGTCGCGGCGCGGGGCCGGGTCGTGGATCAACGGACCGGTCGGCACCGGGGGCGGGATCACCGGGGTCGACGACACGTTGATCGACCTGTCCCGCGCCGCGCCTCCCGCGTTGCCGTCGGTCAGGCTGGCCATGGACGTGGCGATGAACCAGATGCCGGAGCACCTCGCGTCGCACGGGTACGACGAACGGGGTCTGCCGGTGCTGCGGCAGCGGATCGCCGACCGGTACACGGCGCGCGGGCTGCCCACGTCCGCCGACCAGATCGTCGTGACGTCCGGCGCCCAGCACGCGTGGG
Source organism: Lentzea sp. NPDC003310 (assembly GCF_040610935.1). NCBI lineage: Bacteria > Bacillati > Actinomycetota > Actinomycetes > Pseudonocardiales > Pseudonocardiaceae > Lentzea > Lentzea sp. NPDC003310. Next base: position 198,443 of record NZ_JBEXNC010000010.1, on the reverse strand, counting down.
CGCTGGTGCTGCGGCTCTTCGTCGGGCCGGGCGACCGGGTGCTGGTGGAGCAGCCGAGCTACCCCAACGCGCTGGAGGCGGTGCGGGCGTCGTTCGGCGTCCCGGTGCCCGTGCCGATGCTCTCCGACGGGTGGGACCTGGACGGGTTCGAGGCGGCGCTGCGCCAGGCCGGCCCCCGGTTGGCCTATCTGATCCCCGACTTCCAGAACCCGACCGGACTGCGGATGTCGTCCGAGTCGAGGGAGTCGCTGGCGGCCGTGCTGCGGAAGGCGCGCACGCCGCTGGTCGTCGACGAGACCCTGGTGGAACTCGCGCTGGACGGTGCCGAGCCGCCGTTGCCGATGGCCGCGTTCGGCGGCGACTCGGTGGTGACGCTGGGCTCCGCGAGCAAGTCGCACTGGGGCGGACTGCGGATCGGGTGGATCAGGGCGTCCGCGGACGTCGTGCACCGGCTGCTGTCGACGAGGGCCGCGATCGACCTCGGCACACCGGTGTTCGAGCAGCTCGTGCTGGCTGCCCTGCTGGAGTCGCCGGAAAGCGTGCTGCGGCAACGGCGCGAGGAGGCGCTGGTGCAGCGGGACGTGGCGGTCGCGGCGCTGCGGGAGCATTGTCCACAGTGGAGTTTCGAGGTGCCTGCCGGCGGGCTCGGCGTGTGGTGCGCGCTCGACGGGCCGGTGAGCACGCGCATCGCGGTGGTGGCGCAGAACCACGGTCTGCGGCTCGTCCCAGGTCCGCGGTTCGCGGTGCACGGGGGCTGCGAGCAGATGCTCCGAGTGCCGTACACGCAGTCACCCGAAGTGCTGCGCGAGGCGATCGCCCGTTTGGGTGTGGTGGCTGCATCTGTTGCAGGAACAGGCTTTCCGGCGGATGCGGACCTGTCGCTGCCGGTGGCGTGAAACGCGTCGGCCCGGTCTCCCGCAGCGGTGGAGACCGGGCCGAGCACCTTGCGAACGAGAGGCCTGCGGCCGGGGAACGTCCCAGGGATTGACGTCCCCCGTCCGCAGGTTTCCCGTGTGGTCCGAGACTGCGGGGGCAGCGCGGCACTCGGACCAGACCCGACCTGCCAGGGCGCGGTTGGCAGGTCAGGAAGACTGGGTTCCTTGCGTACAACGGGAAATGTGGTGCGGAGTTACTGGCGCGACGGAACGGAACGGTCACAAATCGCGCAGAGGGCAGACTTGTCCTGTCGGACTCAGTCGGGTGACGTTGCCGGAAGGCCCGGAGTGCTGCCGGGCGCAGTGCCGTCGCGTCGCTCCTGAGCCGACCACGTGGTGGGCGGGAAGAGCGAGTCGTGCGACGTCAGGACGGCGAGCACGCCGCGCGTGCCGCCGGAGTTGTCGGTGTGGCCGGACGACGCGGAGGCCGTGGCGACCACGGGGGCCTGCTGCGGTGCGGGCAGCGGCGCGTCCGGGCCGGGAGCGGACCAGCTGTAGTCGCTCGCCGGGGCGGGTTCGGTCTGCGCGGGAGCGGGCACCGGCAGGTCGGGCAGGAGCGGCACGATCTTCTTGGCCACCGGCACGGGTGCGGGTGGCGGCGGAGGAGGCGGCGGCGGGAGTTCGGCCGCGAGCTTCGCCGCGATCTTGGCGGCGCGCACCTTGGCCTTCGCCTGGACGACCTCGGGCGGGGCCTCGTTCGTGATGCTGCCCGAGCGGTTGTTGCTGTGCGACCCGCCGGTGAAGTCGAGGACCGGGCCCTCGTCGGGCTCCTCCTGCGGCTCTTCCTCGGCGGGCTTCGTCGCGACCGGCGGCGGGAGGACCTCGGTCGGCTGGTGCTTCTCGACCACCGACGCGGTGAAGGCCTGCGCCCACCCGGCGGGGTCCTCGAGCAGCTGGGGGACCTCGGCGGCCGGAGTCTCCGCGGCCGGGGTCTCGGCGACGATCTCGACGGCCGGCGGTTCCTCGGGGCTCGCGGACGCGGTCGTCCCGCTCAGCAGCCAGGCGGCGGCGGTGAGGCCGCCGAGCGCAGCGGCCCGCAGCAGCAGTGCACCAGCTCCACCACTCGCCACAGGATCACCACCCGTCCACCGTGTCAGGCTCACCCTCAACGCACAGCGCCGTCGGAGGTTGACGTAGAGCTATGTCTAGCACCGGTGAGTGACTTTGCGAACCCACTCGCCGCGAAACACCCGGAAGGGCGGTCTCGTGCGGCTGTCCGTGTTGCCCTGATCAGGCATGAACACCGTCAGTGTCGTCATCGGATCGAGTGACATTGCTCGTTCGTCCCGTGTGGACCGTGTCGGGACGGGGGATGGTGTCCGATGTGGACGCGCCCAAGCAGGTCAACAGCCTCTCTGAGCTGGTCGATCACGCCTCTCGCGAGCTCGGCCCCGTGATCGTGCACGACGAGTCGGGTCCAAACGAGTGCTTGCTCCGTTCGGGGGAATTGATCGTGCTGCCGTCGGACGCACCCACTGTGCGCAAGCGTTTGCGAGGGGTCTACTCGCACGAGGAGATCGTTTCCGGGGCCATCCGCGTGCACCTGAAAGCGTCCGAACGGGCACGCGTCGCGGAGATCGCGGCGGAGGCGGGCGCGACGCCGAACCACGTCCACCTCGCCTGCCCCATCATGATCGGCACGTCCAGGCCGGTCGTCGGCGAGCGCTTGCCGGAGCTGCTGGGCGAGGGCACGGTCGCGTTGCTCGACACCCCTCTCGACGCTCCGCACGGCGCGTTGGTGGCGGGCGTCCTGCGCCACCACGGCGCCACGGTCCGTCCTTTCCCCGTGCTGGGCGCCTCCGGCTTCGGCGACGACCTGACGCTCGCCGCGGCGCTGCGCGCGACCAGGGACCTGCCGGTGGTCCTGGTCGCCTCCGGCACCTACACGGTCGACGACCGGTGCCCGCCGGTCCTGGCCTCGTGCGGCCGCAACGTGGTGGCCGCGGCGGGCAACGGCGGCTCCGAGCGCCCGTGGTGGCCCGCCGCCCTGCCCGCGGTGACGGCGGTGGGCACCGACGCCGACTTCTCCGGCCGCGGGGCGTGGGTGGACGTGGTCGCTCCCGGCGTCGACGTGCCGGCCTCGGTGGGCACCTCGCAGCTCCTGTGCACCGGCACCTCCTTCGCGGCGGCGCTGCACGCCGCGACCCTCGTGCCCGTGCCGTAGCAGCTGAACCCGAGGTGGGCGACGGCCCGCGCCGCTTCCACGGGGTGGTCGATCCGGCGGTGGACCTCCTGCATCGCCGCAGCGACCCGCGCGTCCGGCACGGCCAGGGTGGAGGCGATCACCGCCCTGGTGCCCGCGTCGAGGAACGCCCTGGCCAGCCCCGACTCGCACGCCGACAGCACGACCACGTCCGGCGGGTTCTGGATCCGCGCGATGTCGTAGCCGTAGAGCGGGCCGTCCCGCAGGTCCAGGTGGGAGAACAGAGGGTTCACCGGGTGGACGTGCCCGTGCGCCGCGATGTGCACGACCCCGGCTCCTTCCAACGCTCTGAGTGTCGCCTCGACTGTGGGCGTGACGAGGTCGCCCCCGTGCTCCCGCCACAGCGGCACCACCTCGCTGCTGACCCCTGGCGCGCCGACCCACACCCGCCGGCCACCACGTCCCGCGGGCCGCCAGTGCCGCAGCGAGGGCACGACGTGCACCCGCCGGCCGAGCGACGCCCACGGCATCCCGTGCAGGACGCCGTCCGGGACCACCACGACCTCCTCGGCGTCCGGGAGCAGGTCGCTCGTGACCGGGCGTCCCGCGTGCAGCGCGAGCTTGGCGGTGCGGACGAGTTCGTCCGGGTCGGGGACGACTCGCAGCCGTGCGCGGCCGTCGACCAGCGTGACCGCCTTCATCCGTCCTTCGTGGACGATGAAGCTGACCAGGGGCAGGTCCGGTGACGTCGTGGTGGCTTCGAGCCGTCTCGTGGAAGCGAGGGTGAGCCGGCGGACGTCCCGTTCCAGCGCCTCGACCGGCAGTCCGAACGCCTTGGCGCGACGCAGGTCCGTCATCACCGCCGCGAGCTCGGGATCGTTGGGAGGCAACGGAACCGAGGCGCGATGCCGTTCGGACCAGCGCAACACCTCGCGAGCGGTCCTGGCGAGCCCGAGCGCGTGGCCGGTCAACTCCCTGCGCGGCCAGTCGACCCGGTGTTCGTCGAGCACCCTGAGCCCTGCCCGGCACGCGGCCAGCGCACCCCGGCGGTCCGATCTCCTCGCCTGCGCGAGCCAGCCGAGCGCCCGCGTCTGCGCAGGCCCGCGAAACCGGTGTGCCGCAACGACGTCGAGCTTGCCGGCGGCGAGCAGGAACTCGACGTCCGTGCCGCCCAGCCTCCTCGCCGGCCCGGGATCGCCGTCCCGCAACGCGCAGCGCGCACTCAGCACGGCCAACTCCGGCACGTGCCTCTTGCAGCGCCGCAACAACTCCATCGCCGGCGCCAGCACGTTCCGCGCCTCCGCCGTGAGTCCGGCCGCGAGCAGTGCCTCGGCGCGATCGACCAGCGCCTCCGGCCGGCTGGTGGAGTCGAGCCCGGCCTTCGCCGCTTCCTCGTACCTGCGCAGCGCGAGCGGCAGGTCCCCGGCGAGCATCGCCACGAAACCCCTGTTGTGCAGGCACATCGCCGCACGCCCCGGTTCGGCGAGGGAGGTCAGCACCGCCTGCGCCGCCGCGAAGTCGGCCTCGGCCTGCCCGAGCTTCACCGCCGAGCACCGGGCGATACCGCGCCCGACCAGTGCGTTCGCCAGCCAGCGCGCGTCGCCGTGCCGGCGCAGGTCCCGGATGACCGCGGTGAGCTCGGCGATGGCGAGCAGGGGCGCCTCGTGGCACAGGTGCAGTCCGCGCAGGCACTTCGCCCGCGTCAGCTCCTTCCCGCGCAGCCGGGGCGTGGCGAGGTCGAGGTGCTGGAGGCTCTGCCTGCGCCGGCCGCGGTCGAGGTCGATCCACGCGAGCGTGAGGTGGAACCGGGCTTCGCCCGTGAGCCGCAGCCCGCGCCCCGCGAACCTGGCCGCGACGTCGAGGTGGCCGAGTTCGACGTGGGCGACGCTGAGGTCGTGCAGGGCGTCGGCGCGCTCGGCCTTCGTGCCGCGGACCTCGGTCGTCGCGATGGTGGCCAGGGGGTCGGCGCTGGCGCTCATGCGACGAACCAGCCCGTCGTGAGGCCGAGTTCGGGCACGGTCACGCACGTCGGCCCCGGCTTGACGGTGGCGCGGAACCAGCCCTCGGCGTCCGGGGTCAGGGCCTGCGCGGCGGACGGCGAGAGGACCTCGACGGTGAGGCTGCTGCCGTCCAGGACGCCGGTGAGGTGGCCGGGGTCGAGCTGGAGGTGGAGGCGGCCGGTGCCGAGCTCGAACACCAGCTGCCGGGAGGGACCGCGCACCGGTTCTTGGACCGGCTCCATGGGTTCGAGACCGGTGGGGCGCGGGGTCAGGGCAGGCGGCGGCGTGTCGGAGCGGAAGAGGTCGGCGATCTCGTCGAGCAGCGAGTCCCTCATCGCAGGCCCTCCACCTTCCGCCGCAGGTCGGAGAGGCAGCGGCGGCGCGTGGACCCAACGCTCCCCACCTTCATCCCCAGGGCGTCGGCAACCTGTGCATAACTCAGTTCGGGGCTGTGGGCAGCGATCCTCAGCAGCCGCTGGCACCGCTCGGTCAAGGTCGTCAGCGCGGCCCACAACCGCCGTTGTCGATCGTTGGTGATCGCGACCTCGTCCGGCGGCGGCAGTACCGACACCGGCTCCCACAGGTCGTACGACACCTCACGTCCGCGAGCTCGCAGCACCGCGATGGACTGCCGGCTGGCAGTACGGACCAGCCACGACCCGAGGTGCTCGGGCGCGCGCAGCCGCGTGAGGTGTTCAGCCAGGCAGAGCCACGTGCACTGGTACACGTCGGCCGCATCGGACGGACTCAGCCGGAACGATCTGGGCACCGACCAGACCAGTCGGGAGTAGCGATCGACGAGGGCGTCCCAGCCCGAGAGACCGGAACGCCACGCAACGAGAACCTCGGTGTTCGACTCCATGACATTTGGAGTCGAATCGCGTTCCGCAGGCTCCGCCCCTCACCCGAAAGTGGGTTGTCCACAACTGTGGAGAAACTCATCCACACCTGTGGACAACTACAGCTTGTGGAGCCGCTCCACCGCTTCGTCGATCACCGCGTCCTGCTTGCAGAACGCGAACCGTATGAGGTGCTGCCAGTCCGCCGGGTGGTCGGTGAACACCTGCACCGGCACCGCCGCGACCCCGATCTTCGCGGGCAGCTCGCGGCACAGCGCCAGCCCGTCGGTGTAGCCCAGCGGCCGGACGTCGGCGCAGATGAAGTACGTGCCCTCCGACGACCGCACCTCGAAGCCCGCCGCACGCAGCCCCTCGGCCAGGCGGGCGCGCTTGGACGCGAGCGAGTCGCGCAACGACGTGACCCAGTCCAGCTCCGTGGTCAGGGCGTGCGCGACGGCCGGCTGGAACGGCGCACCGCCGACGAACGTCATGAACTGCTTCGCCGCGCGCACCGCCGAGACCAGCTCGGCCGGCCCGCAGACCCAGCCGATCTTCCATCCCGTGCAGTTGAACGTCTTGCCGGCACCCGAGATCGACAACGTCCTGGGCGCCATCCCCGGCAGCGACGCCAGCGGGATGTGCACCAGCCCGTCGAACACCAGGTGCTCGTAGACCTCGTCGGTGATGGCCAGCAGGTCGTGCTCGACGCACAACGCGGCGATCGCTTGGAGCTCCTCCAAGCGGAACACCGTGCCGGTCGGGTTGTGCGGCGAGTTGACGAGGATCGCGCGCGTCCGGGGCGTCACGGCGGCACGCAGGGCGTCCACGTCGAGCGCCAGCCGCCCCGACGCGTCCTCGCGCAGACCCACGGTCACGCGCGTCGCCCCCGCCATCGCGACCGAGGCCGCGTACGAGTCGTAGTACGGCTCGATCAGGATCACCTCGTCACCGGCCTCGACCAGCGCCAGCAACGAGGCCGCGATCGCCTCGGTGGCACCGACCGTGACCAGGACCTCGGTGTCCGGGTCGTACGACAGCCCGTAGCGCGACCGGTGCGCGGCGACGGCGCGGCGCAGCACCGGCATGCCGGGACCGGGCGGGTACTGGTTCACGCCCGACGCGATCGCCGACTGGGCGGCCTGGAGCATCGACTCCGGCCCGTCGGTGTCGGGGAAGCCCTGACCGAGGTTGACGGCGTCGTGCTGCACCGCCAGCGCCGTCATCTCCGCGAAGATGGTCGACGTGAACGGCTGCAACCGAGGAACTAGCGCTGGTACCCGCACAAGCCAGGATCTTCACGGACAATGGACCCGTGGAGCAACTGACCGCCGCTGACCAGCAGAAGCGCGCCGACCTGCGCAAGATGAAGCTCGTCGCGACGAGCTTCCTGATAGGCGCGACGGTCATCTTCCTCGGCACGCACTTCTTCGAGGGCGCCTGGGTCGGCTACGTCCGGGCGGCGGCCGAGGCCGGCATGGTCGGCGCCCTCGCGGACTGGTTCGCCGTCACGGCCCTGTTCCGCCGCCCGCTCGGCCTGCCCATCCCGCACACGGCGATCATCCCCGAGCGCAAGAACATGTTCGGCCAGACGCTCGGCGACTTCGTCGGCGTCAACTTCCTGAGCCCCGCGGTCGTGCAGGACAAGCTGCGCAGGGCGGGCATCGCGGAACGGGCCGGCGCCTGGATCAAGCAGCCCGAGAACGCCGAGCGGATCACCAACGAGCTCGCGAACGTCATCAAGGGCGCGATCACGGTCCTCAAGGACGAAGAGGTCCAGGCCGTGGTGGAGAGCGCGATCGTCAAGCGCGTCACGGAGAAGCCGTGGGGTCCGCCGCTCGGCAAGCTGCTCGAGCAGGTGCTGACCGACGGCGCGCACCACAAGCTCGTCGACCTCATGTGCGACCGCGCCTACGAGTGGGTGCGGGACAATTACGACAAGGTCAGCATGATCGTCACGGACCGCGCGCCCACCTGGTCGCCCAAGTTCGTCGACGCGATGCTGGGCGACAAGGTCTACACCGAGCTCGTGAACTTCGCCTGGGCCGTCAAGACCGACGTGAACCACCCGATGCGGCTCGCCGTCGACCAGTTCATGATCGAGTTCTCGACGGACATGCAGGACGACCCGGCGACCATGCAGCGCGCCGAGCAGGTCAAGCAGCAGGTGATCAACCACCCGGACGTGCAGAAGCTGATCAGCTCCGCCTGGGGCACGGCGAAGAAGATGCTGATCGACGCGGCCGAGGACCCGTCGAGCGAGCTGCGCAAGCGCGTCACGCAGGGCCTCATCACGCTCGGCACCAACCTCACGACCGACGACGAGCTGCGCGCCAAGGTCGACGGCTGGCTGGAGCAGGCCGCCGGGTACGTCGTGAGCAACTACCGCGCGGAGATCACCACGCTGATCACGGACACGGTCGAGCGCTGGGACGCGGAGGAGACCTCGCGCAAGATCGAACTGCAGGTCGGCAGGGACCTGCAGTTCATCCGGATCAACGGCACCGTGGTCGGCGCGCTCGCCGGCCTGGTGATCTACACCGCGGCCAACGTGCTGTTCTGAGAGGCCCGGGTTCTCTTCCGGAACGTGCGCGCCTTCTCGCGGTTGCCGCACACCTGCATCGAGCACCAGGTGCGCGAGCGGTTGCGCGAACGGTCGAAGAACGCCCTCAGGCAGTCGTCGGCCGGACAGATCTTGAAGCGTTCCCACGAGCCCAGCACCGCGAGGCGGGCCGACGCGGCGAGCACCGCGCCGAGCGCGTCCGAGCTCGACAGCACCGGGACGCCGTCGGTGAGCTCGATGTGCACGGTGCCCGCGGCCGTCCGGGGTCCTGACGACCCCTCGATGGACGACCGCAGTGCCGCCCGAGCGGCGCGCGCCTGCGCCAGGTCACTGCTCCGCCCGAGGCCGCGCTCGGTCACCCACGCGCGCCAGGAGGCTTCACTGTCCAGTACGTGTCGAGTGTTCAGGAAGTCGAGCAGCAGCTCGACGTCGTGATCCCAGCCGACAGTCAGACCAGTCACCCCACCACTGTAGGCGCCACGGCGGTTGCGCGTCAGGGCATCCGAGGAATACACCCGGTGTATACATGGTGTGTATAGTGCTGCTCATGTCGATCGGACACGCACTGTTGGGCCTGCTAGAAGGCGGTCCAAGGCACGGTTACGACCTGAAGCGCGCCTATGACGAGCGTTTCGGCCAGGACCGGCCCCTGCACTACGGACAGGTGTACTCGACCCTGTCTCGACTGCTGAAGAACGGTCTCGTGAGCGAGGCGGGGGTGGAGTCGGGCGACGGTCCGGACCGCAAGCGGTACGCGATCACGGACGCCGGCGTCACCGATGTCGAGCGGTGGCTCGGCACTCCGGAGAAGCCCGAGCCGTACCTGCAGAACACCCTCTACGCGAAGGTCGTGCTGGCGCTGCTGTCCGGCCGCAGCGCGACCGAGGTGCTCGACACCCAGCGCGCCGCCCACCTGCGGACCATGCGCGACCTGACCAAGCGCAAGGTGGACGGCGACCTCGCGGACCAGCTGATCTGCGACTTCGCCCTGTTCCACCTCGAAGCCGACCTGCGGTGGCTCGAGCTGACCGCCGCCCGCCTGGACAAACTCGCCGAGGAGGTGGCCCGATGACGACGCTGCTGTCCGCGGAGGGCCTGCACAAGTCGTTCGGGAAGACGAACGCGCTGGACGGCGCGGGCATCGCGATCCGGGAGGGCGAGGTCGTCGCGATCATGGGCCCGTCCGGGTCCGGCAAGTCCACGCTGCTGCACTGCCTCGCGGGCATCCTGCCGCCGGACGCGGGCACGGTCACCTACCGCGACCGCGACCTGACCGCGATGAGCGACGGCACTCGCAGCGAGCTGCGGCGCACCGAGTTCGGGTTCGTCTTCCAGTTCGGCCAGCTCGTGCCCGAGCTCACCTGCCTGGAGAACGTCGCGCTGCCGCTGCGCCTGAGCGGCATGAAGCGCAAGGACGCCGAACGGGCGTCGCGGGAGTGGATGGCCCGGCTGGAGGTCGACACCGTCGCGGACCAGCGGCCCGGGGAGACCTCCGGTGGCCAGGGGCAACGTGTCGCGGTGGCCCGCGCGCTGGTCACGAAGCCCAAGGTGATCTTCGCCGACGAACCGACCGGCGCTCTCGACTCGCTGAACGGCGAGCGGGTCATGCACCTGCTCACCACGGCGGCCAGGGAGACGGGCGCGGCCGTCGTGCTGGTCACGCACGAACCGCGCGTCGCCGCCTACTCCGACCGCGAGGTCGTCGTGCGCGACGGCCGTTCGCGGGACGTGGAGCTGGTCAGGTGAACCGCGTCCTCAGCGACCTCGTCCTGGGCGTCCGGCTGGCCGTCGGGGGCAGCCGGAAGTCCTTGGGGAGGCTCGCGCTCCAAGGTCTCGGCATCGGCATGTGCGTGGCGGTGCTGCTGCTCGCCGCGTCCATCCCGACCGCGTTCGGCAACCGCGACCAGCGCGGGAACGCCCGCAACGTCGTGGAGGAGGGCACCGGGCCCGCGCCGCTGCTGCTGGAGAACGGGTCGGTCGCCTTCCGGTCCGACTTCGTCAGCGGCACCTACGTCCGCGCACTCGTGCCGGACGCGCCGGTGCCGCCGGGGGTGGACCGGCTGCCGGGCGACGGCGAGATCGTCGTGTCACCGCGGCTCGCGGACCTGCTGGCGAGCCCCGAGGGCGAGCTCCTGCGGCCGCGGTTCCCGCAGAAGGTCATCGGCACGTTCGCCCCGGCGGGCATGGACGGGCCGCAGGACCTCCGGTTCCTCGCGGGCGACACCTCGATCCAGCCGAACGACGGCAACCAGGTCTGGGCGTTCGGCCTGGACTACGCGGGCGGCGGGCTGCCCACGGTCCTGCTGATGCTCAGCATCGTCGGGGCGGTCGTGCTGCTGTTCCCGGTGCTGGTGTTCGTGAGCGTCGCGACGAGGCTGGCGGCCGCCCAGCGCGACCGCCGACTGGCGGCGTTGCGGCTGGTCGGGGCCAGTGCGTCACGCGTGCGGCTGATCGCGGCCGGGGAGGCGCTGGCCGGTGCGGTCGTGGGTCTCGCGGTCGGGTTCGGGCTGCTCTTCGCGATCAGACCCCTCGTCGACGACATCCCGCTCCCCGAGGTCGCGGTGTTCCCGAGCGACCTCACGCCGACGCTGCCGCTGACCCTCGTGGTGCTCGTCTCCGTGCCGGTGCTGGCCGTGCTGACCTCGGTGTTCGCCATGCGCCGGACGATCGTCGAACCGCTCGGGGTGGTGCGCGAGCAGAAACCGGTGCGGCGCAGGCTGTGGTGGCGGGTCGTGCCCGCGCTCGGCGGTGTCGCCCTGCTGGCGAGCCAGTTCGGCAAGTTCACGAACGGGTCCAAGGCCGACGAGTGGCCGATCATCGGCGGCGTCGTCCTGCTGATGTTCGCCGTTCCGGTGCTGCTCCCGTGGCTGGTCGAACGGGCGGTGCACCGGATGAGCGGTGCCACCCCGGCATTGCAGCTGGCCGTGCGCCGGCTGCAGCTCGACGCGGGCACGGCGGCACGCGTCGTCGGCGGCGTGGCGGTGGTGCTCGCCGGCGTGGTGACGCTGCAGGTGATCCTCGCGGGCGTCGAGAACGACGTGATGGCCGAGGAGACGCGGGAGGCGGACCAGCACACCCTCGGCATCACGGTGAACGAGACCACGCCGCTCCCCGAGCTGCCGGGACTGCTCGCGAAGACACCGGGCGTGGTCGGCGTGGAGAGCCTCCAACGCACCTACGCGCTGGCGCCCGACCGGGACCACACCACGATCGCGGTCGGCACGTGCGCGGCGCTGCGGCTGGCGGTGACCCTCCCGGACGGCTGCGTCGACGGCAAGGCGTACCTCGTGCCGACGGCCAACGGCTTCGGCAACCCGGAACCCGGGACCACGCTGACGTTCGAGAAGAGCGGCAGGACGTGGACGGTGCCGCCCGTCGAACGGGCGACGGGCCAGTACCTCGGCCTCTTCGTCACCCCCGCCGCCGCGCGGGGCGTCGACCTGAGCCGCGCGTACGCCGAGGTCCAGGCCGAGCTCGACCCGTCGCAGCCCGACGTCGCCGAGCACGTGCGCAACGCCATCGCGCCGTACTCGTGGCGGGTGTACAGCCAGTACGTCGGTCAGGACGACACCAGCGAGATGGAGCAGGTGTTCCTGGCGGTGCGCAGGGCGCTCTACGGCGCCGCGCTCCTCACGTTGCTGCTGGCGGGCGCGTCACTGCTGGTCGTGGGCCTGGAGCAGGTGCGGGAACGGCGTCGCCCGCTCGCGGCGATGGCGGCGAGCGGCGTGCCGCGCGGCACGCTCGCCCGGTCCCTGGTGTGGCAGAACGGGATCCCGCTGGTGATCTCCACGGTCGTGTCGGTGGGCACCGGCATCCTGCTCGGCGTGCTCGTCACCAGGGCGTTCGACGCCGAGGTGCACTACGACTGGGCCGGCATCGGGACCGTCACCGGCATCTCGGTCGGACTGGTCGCGCTGGTCACTGCTCTGACGTTGCCCTCGCTGAGAAGGGCGACCGGAGCACTTGGCCTGCGGACCGAGTAGTCCTGCTGGTCGTCACGTGCTCTGCCAGGCGGTCCTGCACCAGTCCGTGCCGGAACTGGTAGCAGGCCCCCGCCCGGCAGAGCACGCCCAGCTTGCGGGAGTCCTCCAGGAAGACCATCAGTTCCCAGGGCAGCTTTCCGCGCAGCGCCAACCAGATCCGCGCGACGGTGAACCACCACCAGCGCAGGTGTAGCACGGCGAGCGCGAACCCGAGCATCAACCCGGACGCGAGCCCGAGGCCGACCATGCCGGTCTGGCCGGGGCCGAACACGAGCGCCGCCGCCGAGCCGAACACCACGGCCAGCACCAGGGAGCCCGTCCACACCGCGATCCGGTCGCGCGCCATCGTCCACAGAGGACTGGAAGCCTGGGAGAGCTCGGCGGCGCTGGACAGCGCGAACCGCAGCGCGATCGCGACGGCGAGCCCGAGGCCGACCACGAGCCCGGCCGAAAGTCCGTACAGGGCCCCGAAAACCAGTCCGGCGGCGAGTCCGAGCACACCGGGCACGAGCAGCAGGCTGCGCCAGATCCCCAGCCGCGGCTTGGTCCTGCGCTCCCCGGCGGCGGTCAGGGCGGCGGCGCCGACGCCGATGCCCGCGACGAGGCCGGTGACCGGGGCGAGCGACGGCGTGATCGAGTACGCCATCAGCCAGCCGACGCCGAACCCGCCGATCGCGCCCAGCACCAGTGCGCCGAGCACCGCGAGCCACGTGCTGCCGACCGACCGGCGCAGCTCCCACCAGGCCAGTTCGCGGATGCCGCGGTCGCGCATCTCGTGCGCGAGGAACTCGAGCCACTTGCGCGCCCGGTCCCGCGGCCAGACCTGGCTCGCCCTGGAGTGGTGCGCGAACGCCCTGTTGCCGTACGCCCGCGACACCAGCTCGTCGCAGAGGTGGTCGGAGATCGCTCGCGCGTCCGGGAAGCGGCCGCGGTCGAGCAGTTCGGTCGGCTCGGCCTCGCTGTCCGCGTAGACCACGCCGGCGAGCCACATCGTGAGCGGCGTCGACAACGCGTCCGCGAGCCTGCCGTCCGGTTCCTCGCGCAGCTGGATGAACACCGGCTCCCAGCGGGCCGCGCCCCAGCTGTCCGCGCTCGCCCGCAGGTAGGCGGCGACCTCCTCCAGGTCGAGCGGGGCCAGTTCGACGACGTCCGCGCCGGGCAGCGGACCGGCGAGGCGCACGGCCTGCGCGTACTCGTCCGTGCGGCAGGTCAGCACCAGCGGGCGGTTCGCGGGGAACGCCTTGGCGATCCGGGAGAGGGCGTCCGCGCGCTGGTGGGCCGGGACGTCGTCGAGGCCGTCCAGCACGGGCAGGACGAGGTGCTGCTCGATCAGCAGGTCTCCCGCGTAGCTGCCGTAGAGCTCGGTGTTGCGCAACGCCGGGTGGTCCTCGTACAGCCGGCGCGTGAGCCACGTGCGGATGTCCTCGACCGCCGGGTTCCACGTCGACAGGGGCAGCAGCACCGGCACCATGCCGCCGTCGTAGCGGTCGAGCAGGCCGCACGTCAGCAGCATCGCGACCGTCGACTTGCCGGTGCCGGCCTCGCCGACGAAGACCATCCGCCGGTTGACCTGCCTGCCGAACGCGCCGACGACCGCGTCGCTGCGTCCCGGCGGCGCGTCCGGCTCGTCGCTCAGGTCCAGCTCGGGGGCGATCCAGTGCAGGTCCAGCAGGTCCGGGTCGGTGAGGCCGCGCGAGCGGACCTCCTCGTTCCACTGCGCCTGCAGGCCGACGGCGAGGGCGCGGGTCGCCGCGTCCAGGTGCTCGTCGGTGCTCAGCTCGGCGTTGTGCCTGCGCCGGACCCACGGGTCGAGCAGTGCCAGGAAGCCCAGGAACGCCACCGCGAGCACTATCAGCCACAGGTGCGGGCTGATGCCGGCCTCGGTCACGAACAACCCGGCCGCCGTGAGCAACGCGGTCAGCACGCAGCCGGTCAGCAGCGCCTGCTGGCGGAATCTGGACATGCGACGAATCATGACGCACCGCATCCACGTGAGGTCGATTCAGTGACCCGTGTCGTGACGTTTCAGTTGTTGATCACAGAGGCCAGCTCAGCTCGCCCAGCGTGAGGTGCTGGACGTCGTGCGCGACCGTGACACCGAAGTCCGCGCGACGGGGTTCGCCCAGGTCACGCCACTGGGCGAGGGCGTCCTCCGCGATGTCCCACAGCCGGCGCGGGCCGCCCTGGTCGACGTGCGCGCGGCGGTGGTGCACCCAGGATCCGTCCGAATGGGCCAACCGGTTGGGCCCCGCGACGACGTCCGGCAGCGAGATGCCCGCGAAGAACTCGAACGGGCTCGCGGGGTCGACCACCGTGGCGAACGGGACGGTGGTGGCGCGGCGGTCGAACTCGCCCGCTCCGGCGAACGCGGGCGGCAGGGCGTGCGCGCGCAGCGGAATGAAGCGCCCGTCCTCGGGGAGCACGCGTCCTTCGCCCGTGCCGTCGCCGCCCGAGACGAGGCGGACCAGGCCCGCGCCGATCGGGCGGTGCAGCGTCGTGACGACGAGGCCACCCGGTCTCGTCTGCTCCAGCCACGCGGGCGGGATCGTCGCGACGGAGCAGGTGGCCAGCAAGCGGTCGTACGGGGCTCGGGCGGGGTGGCCGAGTGCGCCGTCACCCGTCACGCAGGTGGGGGAGAAACCGTTGGCGTGCAGGCGTTCGCGGGCTCGTGCCGAGATGTCGGGGTCGACGTCGATGGTCGTCACGTTGCCGGAACCCGTGACGTGGCACAGCAGAGCCGCGTTGTACCCCGTGCCGGTGCCGACCTCGAGCACCGACTGTCCGGAGTGGACCTCCAGTGCCTCCAGCATGATCGCCATGATCGTGGGCATGCTGGACGAGCACGTCGGTGTGCCGCCGGTCACCGTGTCGTCGCCGTCGAACTGGGTAACCCACACCCGGTCGGCGTAGACGAGCTCGAGCCAGCGCGGATCGCCCGCGGTGATCCGCTCCCAGTCGCCGTCGGCCAGCTGCCGGTAGAACCACGGCAGGAACCCGTGCCGCGGAACGGCCCGGAAAGCGTTGTGCCACTGGGAGTCGCGCAGCGCACCAGAGCCGAGCAGGTGGTCCGCCAGCTCGGCGCGCAGGGCTCCGGCGTCGTCCATGTCACCCCCACGGTATCCCTGTGGCGGAGCCCACGCAGCGATTGCTAGCAGAGTGCTTGCAACTGCTAGCACTCGTCGCTAACGTGGTTGGTGGCACGAGGAACGGGAGCGGGAAACAGTGGACAAGTCCATCGACAAAGCAGTCGCGGACCTCGGCCGCAACATCGGTGAGTACATCCGCGAGCAGCGCAACACCGCCAAGATCTCCTTGCGGGAGTTGGCGAAGCAGGCGGGTGTCTCCAACCCCTACCTCAGCCAGATCGAGCGGGGACTGCGCAAGCCCAGTGCGGAGATCCTGCAGCAGATCGCCAAGGGGCTGCGCATCTCGGCCGAAGTGCTCTACGTCGAGGCCGGGATCCTCCAGCAGCGCGAAGGCGGTGCGTTGGCGGACGCCATCGTCGCCGCGACCGATCTGACCGAGCGGCAGAAGCAGGTGCTGCTCGACGTCTACGAATCTTTCCGGCGGGAGAACACCGCCACACACCAGGAGGACTGATCTCCATGCCGAAGCTGACCCAGGACGACGTCCGCAAGGGTGCCGAGCAGGCCGCCCACGCCGCCCGCCAGGCGCTGCTCGCCGCGCTCGGCGCCGGTGACCTCGCCGCCAAGGCCGTGGTCGAGGCGCTGAACAAGGCCAAGGAGCGCGCCGACGAGGCCCGCACCCAGGCCGTCGACCTCCCGAACGAGCTCAAGGACCTGCGCGAGAAGCTGCAGCCGGCCGAGCTGAAGAAGCTGGTCGACGCCTACACCGCCTCCGCGGTGAACCTGTACACCTACCTCGCCGACCAGGGCGAGCAGACGCTGGAGCAGATCAAGGCCCAGCCGCAGGTCAAGCAGGCCGTGGAGCAGGTCGAGCAGGCCGTCGAGGCCGCGCAGAAGCGCGCCGAGTCCGCCGCCGCCGACGCCAAGGTGCTCGCCGACGACGTCCTCGGCAAGGTGACCCGCCGCACCCGTTCGGTCGGCGAGAAGGTCGCCAACGAGGTCGAGGACGCGGCCGAGAAGCTGGCCGAAGAGGTCGTCGAGGCCGGTGGCGAGGTCGCGCACGAGGTCCGCAGCACCGCCCGCAAGACCGCGAACCGCACGGCGCCGCGCAAGCCCGCGACGACCACCCGCACCACCGCGGCCGCGAAGAAGACCACAACGAACACCACCAAGTGAGTCGCTGAGAGGTCACCGGGAGGGGAGCAGTCCGAGAGGGCTGCTCCCCTCCCGGCTTTCGTGCACGTAGTCTGGGGAGGTGTTCGACATCCCGATCTTCAGCATCTGGTACCTCGACACCGTCGTGTACTTCGCGCTCGACCTGGTGTTCAGCGTGGTGGGGCTGTTCGCCTTCTTCCACGCGCTGACCCAGCGGGTGGACGCCTACACGGCGGCCGAGCGCATGACCAAGCCCGCCTGGCTGGGCATCACGGGCGGTGGGACGGCGGCGTTGCTGCTGTTCGGTCCCGGTGGTGTCGGGTCGATCTTCTGGCTGGCCGGCCTCATCGCGGTGCTCGTCTACATGGTGGACGTGCGCCCGAAGCTGATCGAGGTCCAGCGCGGCCCGCGCTGGTGATCACCCGTTCGCACGGCTCCGGCTCGCCGGTGACGCTGGTCGCCCACGGCCTCGGAGCCACACCCGGCGAGGCGCGCGTCCCGGCCTCCGGGCTGCCCGGCACCCGCGTCGTGGTGACCCTGCCGTCGCACGGGGAGGCCCCGGACGCTCCTGCCGGCTACTGGGACTACGGCCGGATCGCGGCCGACCTGGGCACCGTTCCCGCTGACCACGCGGTGGGCGTGTCCCTGGGTGCCGGCGCCCTCGTGCGGCTGCTGTCGACCGAGCCCGACCGGTTCTCCCGCGTGGCCCTGCTGCTGCCCGCCGTGCTGGACCAGCCGCGCGAGCCGTTCACGGTGCAGCAGCTCTCCGACCTGACCACCGGGCCGCCGGCCTACGTCGCCGAACGCCGCGCGGCGTTGGGGAGGCTCGCGGCGGCTGCCGAGCAGTTGCCCGGTCAGGTGGCCGTTCCCGACACGTCCGCGCTGGCCGCCGTGACGGCTCCGGTCCTGGTCATCGGTGCCGTGGGCGATCCGCTGCACCCCGAGGACGTGGCCAAGGCGACCGCGGCGGCGTTCCCGAACGGCGATTTGTGGCTGGTCGACTCGCCCGCGCCGATGATCACCCACCGGACCGAGATCCGGCATCGGTTGGTGTCGTTCTTCGCCGGGTAGCCGAAGTGCATGGCTGAACAGAAGAAGATCGCGTTCCTGGTCGCCGCGGAGGGCATCGAGCAGGTCGAGCTCACCGATCCGTGGGCGCACGTGGAGAAGGCGGGCGGCACACCGCGCCTGCTCGCGCCGGAGCTCGGCGAGGTGCAGGGGTTCAACCACCTGACGCCCGCCGACAAGTTCCCCGTCGACACGACCTACGCCGACGCGAGCGCGGACGACTACGACGGCGCGGTGATCCCCGGCGGCGTCGCCAACAGCGACTTCCTGCGCATGGAGAACGGC
Source organism: Lentzea sp. NPDC003310 (assembly GCF_040610935.1). NCBI lineage: Bacteria > Bacillati > Actinomycetota > Actinomycetes > Pseudonocardiales > Pseudonocardiaceae > Lentzea > Lentzea sp. NPDC003310. The sequence goes on along the minus strand of NZ_JBEXNC010000010.1, from coordinate 180,389 downwards.
GCCGTGGAACTGGTGAAGGCCCTGGTCGCCGCGGGCAAGCCGGTCGCGGCGATCTGCCACGGGCCGTGGCTGCTGGTCGAGGCCGGGGTGGTCCGCGGCAAGATGCTGACCTCGTTCCCGAGCCTGCAGACCGACATCCGCAACGCGGGCGGCGACTGGGCCGACGAGGAGGTGCGGGTGTGCGACATGAACGGCTGGACGCTCGTGACGTCCCGCAACCCGGACGACCTGCCGGCGTTCAACCGCGAGGCCCTGAAGGCCTTCGGCCTGGGGTGACCACCGGGATCTGCAGCTCCCGGTGATCGTTTGCTAGGACAGCCGGGTCTCGGCGTAGACGGCCATCGCGTCGCGCGTCCACTCGGCCATGTTGCCGCCGCCGTCGACCTCGAAGTTGACCCGGAACTCGTCCGAGTCGACGTAGAGGTCGCCGAGTCCCTTGTAGGACTCCCGGTTGGGCGTCCAGCTCAGGCAGATCCAGCGGTAGTGGCGGTCGATCTGCTCCTGCGTCTCCGGAGCGTCGACCGCCGCGCCGGCGGTGTAGAGGCCACCGAGCTTTTCCGCGATGTCCTTCCACTCCGCCATGAACCGGTCCGCGTCCGCGCGGGTCCAACCCTGCATCTTCTTGCGGCTCTCGGCGATGTGCTCACGGGCACCCTCGCCGTACCGCTCGACGAGCTCGGCCTCGTGCCGTTCCTGCTTCTTCGCGTCGAAGCCGTCGAACAGCTCTTCCATCTTCACTTCGTCCCCTCCTTCCAGTTCGGCGATAGTGCGCGCGACGGTGCTCTCCAGGCGGTCCAGCCGCTGCCGTTCCTCGCGCAGCCACCGGTGGTGGTTGCGCAGGACCGTGAGCTGGTCCGTGCCGTTCAAGATCTCGCCGACCACGTCGAGGCCCAGGCCGAGGTCGCGCAGCAGCAGGATCTGCTGCAGGCGGTGGACCTGTTCCTTCTCGTAGTAGCGGTAACCGTTGTCGCCGATCCAGGCCGGCGGCAGCAGGCCGATCGAGTCGTAGTGCCGCAGCGTCCTGGACGTCACCTTGGACATCCGGGCCACCTGGGCGATCGACCAGGCCATCTCGGTTCTCCCCTCGCGCTGAGAACGAAGGTAAGGGTTGACGTTGCGTCAAGGTCAAACGCAGTTTGGCAGGATGGTCGGCGTGTGGACTATCGCTGGTTCGTTGGAACCCGTCCCTGTGCTGTCGCGCCTCGACCTCGTGCCCGAACCGGTCGCAGCTGCGCTGAAGACGCTGGACGGCGCCGACCGCGTCGCCGTCGCCGAGATCGACCCCACGCTCGCCGACACCGCCGAGTTCTGCGCCCACTACGGCTCGCCGCTGGAAGCCTCCGCGAACTGCGTCGTCGTGGCGGGCAAGCGGGGTGACCAGGTCCGGTACGCGGCCTGCATGGTGCTCGCCACCATGCGCGCCGACGTCAACGGCGTGATCCGCAAGCGGCTCGACGCGCGCAAGGCGTCGTTCGCGCCGATGGACGAGGCCGTGGCCCTGACCGGCATGGAGTACGGCGGCATCACGCCCGTCGGCGTGCCCGCGGACTGGCCGATCCTCGTCTCGCCCGAGGTCGCCGCCGCCCCCGAGCTGATCGTGGGCAGCGGCATCCGGGGCAGCAAGATCCTCATCCCCGGTGACGTCCTGATGAAGCTGACCGGGGCCGAGGTCCTGCCGGACCTAGCTCGTGTACTTGAGCAGTAGCTCGATCGCCTCGTCCACGTCGTCCGTGACGAGGATCCACTGCTCGGCCTCCCGGCCCTCCGCCAGCTTCTGCACGAGCGGGGCGGCCGGGACCTCCTCGGTCCAGAAGGTCCTGTCCAGGAAGATCATGGGCGCGGCCGGGCCGACGCTGCCGTAGTAGTTCTGCGTGAAGTCCTGGAAGACCTCCTGGACCGTGCCCGCCTTGCCCGGCGTGTAGACGATGCCGCCGGTCGCGACGGTCAGCAGGCCCTCCTCGCGGACCGAGTTCGCGAAGTACTTGGCGTGCAGCTCGCAGGCCGGGTTGGGCGGCTCGTGGCCGTAGAACCAGGTCGGGATGCCGATCGTGCGCGGGGTCTCGAAGCTCGGGAGCTCCGGGAACGCCGCGAGCCAGCGGCCGATCGACTCGTCGTCGTGGCCGAACGACGGCGCCTGCGCGATGGCCGCGAGGACGTCGTCGTCCACCTCGCCGAGCCGGACGCCGAGCGGCACGGCCTCCATCGCGCCTGGTCCGCCGCCGGTCAGGACGGTGAAGCCCGCCTTGCCCAGGGCGGCGCCCAGGGCGACGGCGCTGCGGTAGCCGGCGGAGCCGCGCGCCAGGGCGTGGCCGCCCATGACCGCGACCGGCGAGCCCGTCAGCGTCTCGTCGAGGGCCTCGGTGATCGAGTGGTCGTGCAGGCGCTCGGCCAGCGCGTGCAGGGCGTCCGGGTGGTGGCCCTGCTGCTTGCTGTGCCGGTAGATCGCCGCGTCCGGGGTGTCGGCGTACGACTTCGGGTCGGCCGGGTCGAAGCCCGCGAAGAGCTCGGCGGGCGTGTAGAGCGACGACCGGTACACGTCGTAGGGCAGGTCCGGGATCACCGGGAAGAGCAGCGCTCCGGCGGCCTCCGCACGGCGCTGCATGGTCTCGCTGAGGGTGCAGCCGAGCAGCAGCGCGCCGTCGAGGGGCACCCGGACGTCCTCGCGAGTGAGGTCCAGCCCGATGATGACGGCTTTGCGCAGGTCAGGTGCTGCCCGCAGCTGGTCGAGGTCGGTGATTTCGATCCGCACGGCAAAAAGACTATGCCTCGGTCGAACCAACGGGTCCCCGAATCCGAATGAGTTGGTGGGAACCCAGGTCCGCTCGCCCTCCCGACGAGCGGCCGCGGGCCGCGCTGCCCCGAGGAAAGGTTCCCCCTTGGCCACCGAACTGCTGACCGGATGCGCTGCCCGAGGCGCCCGAGTGGTAGACCCGCACCGCGTCGAGTACCTCGACTGCGGCGGGTACGGAGTCCCCCTGCTCGGCCACGCCCACCCGGCCGTCGTGCAGGCCGTCGTCGGCCAGGTGCGCCGGCCGTCGCTGCTGGACCGCCTGATGCTCGACCTGGTCACCCCCAACGGGCTCGACCACATCCACACCTTCGCCTCGGCCTCCGAAGCCGCCCAGTTCGCCGTGGCCCTCGCTCAGGCGAACGGCCGCCCCCGCGTCCTCACCACCGGCGACGTCCCGTACGGCGGCATCGACGCGCTGCGCTCCACCCTCGCCTCCGGCCCACCGGCGTGCGTGCTGGTGGAACCGGTCCGCGGCGCAGCGCCCCCGCCGACGGGCTACCTGAGCGCCGTCGCCGAGGTGTGCCGCGAGGCCGGTGCCCTGCTCGTCGTGGACGAGACCCGCTCCGGCCTCGGCCGCCTCGGCGTGTGGTGGGGCGTCGACCTCGACGGTGTGACGCCGGACATCATGCTGGTCGGCGAGGGCCTGTCCGGCGGCGTGCTGCCGATCGCCGCCGTGGTCGCCTCGGCCGAGGTCGAGGTGCCGCTGTGGCGCGGCCCCGAGACCGTGTCGCCCCTCGCGTCCGCCGCCGTCAACGCGTGCCTGCGCGTCCTCGCGTCCGAGGGGCTGGTCGAACGGGCCAAGCTGCTCGGCGACGAGCTCCTGTACGGCCTGCGGGCGGTGGTCGCGGGGAAGGCGCACGCGACCGGGCGCGGTCTGATGCTCGGCGTGGAGCTGCCGGACCAGCGGGCCGCCGACGTGTTCACCGGTGAGCTGCTGCGGCGGCGGGTGCTCGCCGACTTCCGCGGCCGGACGGTCAGCTTCACGCCGCCCGCGGTGCTGTCGGCGGAGGACGCGGGGTGGCTGGTGGAGGCGGTGGGGATGGCCGCGAACAAGCTCTGAGAATTGTCTGGTTGGCACCGCGCACCCCCTGCCATGATCACGGCCCTGGGGGTGCGTGGTGCGAATCGTGCTGATCTTGGGTCTGCTGCTGTCGTTGTCCGGGTGCTTCGGTGGGGGCAGGACCGCCGACCAGCTCACTGAGCTGGGCGAGCAGATCGTCGACCACTGGGAGGAACGTCCCGAGGTCGACGACGCCGACTACGAGTTCAGCCAGGGCCTCGCGCCGGACGCGTACTACCTGCGCCTGGAGGTGACGCTGAAGGCGGAGGCGGTCACCGACCAGGTCGTGGACGAGATCGTCGAGATCGGCGAACGCGACTGCTGGCTCGGTCCCTGGGACACCTACTACCCGACCTACGTGGTCCGCAGCACCGACGGCAGGGAGCTCCGGTCGGGCACCTACTACCTGCCCCCGGAGTTGGAGCAGAAGTGGGGACCGCGCAAGCCGCAGGTGCTCCCGACCTAGAAGATCACCGTCTGGTTGCCGTGCACCAGCACGCGGTCCTCCAGGTGCCACCGCAACCCGCGCGCCAGCACCACCTTCTCGATGTCCCGCCCCTTGCGCACCATGTCCGCCACCGAGTCGCCGTGGTGCACCCGCATCACGTCCTGCTCGATGATCGGCCCGGCGTCGAGGTCGGCCGTCACGTAGTGGCACGTCGCGCCGACGAGCTTCACGCCGCGCCGGTGCGCCTGGTGGTACGGGCGGGCGCCGATGAACGACGGCAGGAAGCTGTGGTGGATGTTGATCGTGCGGCCGCTCCACGCCGCGCACAGCTCCGGCGGCAGGATCTGCATGAACCGGGCCAGCACCACGGCGTGCGGGTCGTGCTTCTCGACGAGCAGCCGCAGCTGCGCGAACGCCGCCTGCTTGCCCTCGGGGTCGTTGACCGGGAACGGCACGTGGTGGAACGGGATGCCGTGCGCGCGCGTGATGTCGCCGAGCTCCGGGTGGTTGCCGATGACGGCGGAGACCTCGACGTCCAGCTCGCCGGTGGCGACGCGGGCCAGCAGGTCGTACAGGCAGTGGCCCTCCTTCGACACGAGGATCACCACGCGCTTGCGCGAGCCGGTGTCGGTGACCGTCCACGTCGACTGGGCGCCCAGACCCGCGGCCACGTCGGCGAAGCGGGTGCGCAGTTCGTCCACGCCGAACGGCAGGGAGTCCGCGCGGACCTCCTGGCGCGTGAAGAACCAGCCCGTCTCCGGGTCCGTGTGGTACGCGGCCTCGACGATCCAGCCGCCGTGCTCCGCGAGGAACGACGAGATCCTCGCGATGATGCCGGTGCGGTCCGGGCAGCCGAAGGTGATCACATAGCGACGCTCAGGCGATGACACGCCGCAGAAGTATTCACGGCCTGGGCAGCCCGGCCAACAGCGACTCGTCTCCCGTCACGATCGCGTGGTTCGGCCGGGCGTAGAACGCGCGGTAGAGCGAGTCCGCGGTGCCCGCCAGGGTGGCGTCCTCGTCGAAGGCCGAGTCCTGCGGGGCCGTGACGACGAGGGGTTCGCCCGCCGTCAGTTCGAGCTGCCAGGTGCGGCCCGCGTCGGCGGCGTGCACCAGCAGCCTGCCGGTGGCGGTGACGTGGTAGCCGAGTTCGAACCGCCGAGCCACCATCGTGTGGAGGTACTCGTCGATCCCGTCCGCCGCGAACTCGGGGTCGAACGCCAGCGGTGGCAGCTCGTGACCGGTCGCGAGATCGGCGTCCAGGCGGTGGATCGACGTCTCGTGCGCCTGCCTGCGCGACCAGAAACCGGCGACCTGCGGGCCGTGGAACGTCCATGCGGGACGGTCGACCGGCACCTCGCGCAGCCGGTCGAGGAGAGTGGCGTGACCCTTGTCCCAGAAGGAGAACGCGTCATCGAAGTCCTGTGGCGCCTGGGGCCAGGCGGGCCGGCCGTCCTCCGGTGCGGTCACGACGGCCTGGGCCGCCCACGTGTGCACCTCGGCGATGTGCCGCACGAGGTCGAGCACCGTCCACTTGGGACACGTGGGAACGGGCGCCTCCGGACCTGCCTGGAGAGCGGCCGAACGCATCGACGAAGCCTGGGTCTCGATCTGCGCGACGAAGTCCACGTGATCCACCCTAGGGCGCGACGGCCGCCCATTCGAGCGTGATTTCGCCGAGCCGCCACCGCTTCCGGTCGTCCAGCACCGGCCAGCCGCGCTCCACCAGCAGCCGCACCGACTCCACCCACCGCGCCCGCGGCCCGAACGGGGCGAACGGCGCCGCGGTCGCCCAGCAGGCGTCGAGCTCGGCCAGCAGGGCGTGCACGCGCTCGCCCGGCACGTTCTTGTGGATCAACGCCTTCGGCAGCCGCTCGGCCACGTCGGATGGCACCTCGATGCCGGACGGCTTCACGGCCAGCGTGAACGTCCGCGGACCCTCGGACGAGAGCGTCACCCACGTGCACCGGCGGCCGATCTCGTCGCACGTGCCCTCGACGACCAGGCCGCCGGGCGCCATCCGGGACAGCATCGTGTCCCACGCCTCGAACGCCTGCTCCTCGGTGTACTGGCGCAGCACGTTGAACGCGCGCAGCAGCACCGGCCGCGCACCGGCCAGCTCGAAGCCGCCCCGCCGGAAGTCGAGGAACGGTGGATCCGACACGGCCTTGCCCGCGTCCACCCGGTCCTGGTCGATCTCCAGCCCGAGCACGCGCACGTCGGGGCGGACGACCCGCAGGCGCGCGGCCATCTCGACGGTGGTCACTGGCGTGGCGCCGTACCCGAGGTCGACCACGAGCGGGTCGGGTGCGTCCCTCAGGAACGAGGCGAGCGTCCCGGCCATCCACCGGTCGACCCGGCGCAGGCGGTTCGGGTTGGTCGTGCCGCGCGTCGGCAGGCCGAGCGCACGGGCCCGGCCGGCCGCTAGCCGCGGTTTGCGAGCCATTCGGACGTGAACTCGCTCTCCTTGTCGAGCAGGACGGCGACCTGCTCCTCGATCAGCTTCTCGATCTTGCCGCCGAGGAACGGGATGCTGACCTTGACCTCCCCCGAGAGGGTGAGCTTCGAGCCGGATCCGTTGTCCAGAACGGTGAACGAGCCCTCCAGGCGGCCCGGCACGCCGTTGACCAGCACCTCGACCGTGCCGGCACCCGCGGCCCACGTCTCCGTGCGGTTGATCACGAGGTCGCCGCCGAGCGCCGCCTTCACCGCGGACGGCACGTGCTCCGCGGGCACACCCTGCTTGAGCTGGTACGACGTGCGCTCGTCGGTCTTGTCGAACGTCACCAGGGTGGCGCCGGGGCCACCGATCGCGGCCAGCCGGTCGCGCAGGTAGGTCTCGTCGACCATCGCGCCGAAGACCTTCTCCGCCGAGTGGGGTGACGTGGTGTGGTGCTCGATGCGGCGTGCCATGTCGCGGAGGCTACCGTTGACGTCTGTGACCACCACGCAGTCCGTACCTCTGGCCGAGCGCACCACGCTCCGACTCGGTGGCCCGGCCGCGCGGTTCGTCCACGCCACGACCGCCGCTGAGCTGGTCGAAGCCGTGCGAACAGCCGACGCCGCAGCCGACGAGAAGGTCCTCGTGCTCGGCGGCGGGTCCAACCTCGTGATCTCCGACGGCGGCTTCGACGGCACGGTCGTGCACGTCGCCACCAAGGGCTTCCGGCTCGACCCGCTGGGCGGCGGCATCGTCCAGTTCACCGTCGAGGCGGGCGAGGAGTGGGACGCGGTCGTCGCCGAGGCGGTCGCGCAGGGCCTCGGCGGCCTCGAGTGCCTCTCCGGCATCCCCGGCCTCAACGGCGCCACGCCCGTGCAGAACGTGGGTGCGTACGGCGTCGAGATCTCCCAGGTGCTGCAGTCGGTCGATCTGCTGGACCGCCGCAGCGGCAAGGTGCACCAGGTGCCCGCCGCGAAGCTCGGCCTCGCCTACCGCACCAGCACGTTGAAGAACACGGACAACGCGGTCGTGCTGCGCACCCGGTTCTCGCTGACCGCGGGCGGCATGTCCGCGCCCATCCGCTACGGCGAGCTGGCGCGCGTCCTCGGCGTGGCGCAGGGTGACCGCGTGCCCGCCGACGAGGCCCGCAAGGCCGTGCTGGAACTGCGCCGCGGCAAGGGCATGGTGCTCGACCCCGCCGACCACGACACGTGGAGCGCCGGCTCGTTCTTCACGAACCCGATCATCGACGACTCGACGTTCTCGGGCGTGCTGATCCGCATCGCCGAACGCCTCGGCGCGGACGTCGACGTGCCGAGCTACCCGGCGGGCCACGGGCAGAAGAAGCTCTCCGCCGCCTGGCTGATCGAACGCGCGGGCTTCCGCAAGGGCCACCAGGGCCCCGGCGGCCGGGTCTCGTTGTCCGGCAAGCACACGCTGGCGCTGACGAACCGCGGCGGCGCGTCGACCGAGGACCTGCTCGACCTGGCGCGCGAGGTGCGCGACGGCGTGCGGGCGGCGTTCGGCGTGGAACTGCACCCGGAACCGGTCTTCGTGGGCGTTCAGATCTAGGTCTGTTCGAGTGACTCTATGTGACCAACCGCTACCAGGCGTGTTTCATTGAGGTAGATGGGATACGGAGGTCGCTATGAGCTACCTCGACGAGAACGCGCGCGAGGTCATCAGGCCGATCAAGCGCATGGTCGAAGACGAGTTCCTGGCCCGCCCCGGCGTCATCGGAGTCGACATCGGCGAGAAGGTCACCGCGGGACGCCCGACCGGCAAGGCCGCGATCGTGGTCTACGTGTGCGCCAAGGGACCCGAGCAGCCGCAGCAGATCCCGGTCGAGGTCGGCGGCGTGCCGACCGACGTGGTGGCCGAGTCGATCGTGCTGCACCGCGCCAGGATCATCCGCTCCGAGGACGAGCACCCCGTTGCGGCGGAACGGCACCCGGTGCTGCGCGGCGGCATCGGCATCGGGCCCGCGCGGTCGTTCCGGGTCGTGCCGCCGGAGGTGCCGAAGGCGGGCGAGTTCGTGATCGCCGGCACGCTCGGGGCGTTCGCGGTCACGCGCGACGAGCAGCGGAAGGTGCTGGGGCTCACCACGTTCCACGTCGGCTGCGTCGACGACTCGTGGTCGGTCGGCGACGAGTTCGTGCACCCGTCCAGAGTGGACGGTGGGGTGCCCGGCGCCGACCAGGTCGCCGTGCTGGACCGCGCGGCGCTCGCGGGTTCGGTGGCGGCGGCGGGGCTGCGGATGGGTGAACGGCCGTTCCGCGCGGAGGTGCTCGACGTCGGCGCGGTCCGCGGCAGCACGCCGGCGGTGGTCGGCTCGACCGTGCGCAAACGCGGCCGCACCACCGGACTCACCCACGGCGTGATCGAGTCGGTGGACGCGACGCTGCGGCTCGACTTCGGCGGGGGCATCGGCGTGCGGACCCTGCGCGACCAGATCCGCGTGCACTCGGCCGAGCGGTTCGGCGACCACGGGGACAGCGGCGCGGTGCTGGTCGACGCGGACAACCTCGTCGTCGGCCTGTACGTCGCCGGATCGGGCTCGACCGGTTTTGCGAACCCGATCGAGCCCGTCCTGCGTCAGCTGGACGTGGACCTGCTCACACCCGGTGTGCCCGCGTCGCGGAGGCCTGGGCCCGCGGCTTGAGCACGATCGTGTCGAGGTTCACGTGCGACGGCCGGGTGACGGCGAACGCGATCACGTCCGCCACGTCGTCCGCGACGAGCGGCGTGATGCCCTCGTAGACCTTGGCCGCGCGCTCGGTGTCGCCGCCGAAGCGGTTCGCCGAGAAGTCCGTCTCGACCATGCCCGGCTGGATCTCGGTGATCCGCACCGGCTGGCCCAGGAGCTCCCCGCGCAACGTCCGGTGCAGCGCCGACTGCGCGTGCTTCGCGCTCGTGTAGCCCGAGCCGTTGTCGTAGGCCTCGAACGCCGCGATGGACGTCACGGAGACGACGTGCCCGTCCCCGGACGCGATCAGCTTCGGGATGAACGCCTTGGTCACCAGCAGCGTGCCGAGGACGTTCGCCTCCCACATCCAGCGCCACTCGTCCGCGACGCCCTCGGCCACGGTCGAGAGCCCGCGGGCACCACCCGCGTTGTTCACGAGGACGTTGCACTGGGGTACCCGGTCCGCGAAGGCGGCGACGGAGGCCTCGTCGGTGACGTCCAACTCGATGGCCGTCCCCTCGATCTCCTTCGCGATAACGTGGAGGAGGTCCAGACGACGTGCGCCGAGCACGACGTGGAAGCCCTCGGCGGCCAACCGCCGCGCGGTGGCCTCGCCGATGCCCGCGCTAGCTCCGGTCACAACTGCGACAGGTCGATTCACGACCTCGATCGTAGGCCGCCGAATGGGGTGTGACCGACGTCACTCACACCGCGCCGGGGTGCTGGACGTCCACCATGGTGGGAGGTCGAAACCGTGAAGAGAACACTTGTCGCGCTGGTCGCCGGACTGACGCTGCTGACCGGCTGCTCGAGTGTCGAGGCGGGCTCACCCAAACCGGACAGCTCGCTGCCGTCCGCGAAGGTCACCCTGTCCCCGGTCGACGGCACCAAGGACGTGCAGGTCACGTCCCCGGTCCAGGTCACCGTGGTGGACGGCAAGATCGAGTCCGTCGCGCTGAAGTCGCCCGAGGGCAAGGACGTCAAGGGCACCCTCACCGAGGACAGGTCGGGTTGGACGACGGCCGAGCCGCTGGGCTACGGCAAGACGTACAACTACTCCGGCAAGGTCGTCGGCACCGACGGCAAGCCCGTCGACCTCAAGGGCTCGTTCACCACCGTCGCGCCCGGCTCGCAGACCCGCGCGACGCTCTGGCCGAGCGACAACCAGACCGTCGGCGTCGCGGCGCCGATCATGGTCAAGTTCGAGGCGCCGGTCCAGGACAAGGCGACCGTCGAGAAGGCGTTGAAGGTCACGAACTCGGCGAACGTGCAGGGCTCGTGGGCCTGGCTGAGCGACCAGGAAGTGCACTACCGGCCGGAGAAGTACTGGCCCGCCAACACCACGATCAAGGTCGAGGCGAAGCTCTACGGCGTGAACTACGGCGGCGGCGCGTTCGGCAAGGCCGACGTGACCAGCGACTTCACCGTCGGCCGCAACCAGGTCGTGAAGATCGACAACCCGACGCACCGGCTCAAGGTGTTCCGCGACGGCCAGCAGGTCGCCGACTACCCGGCGTCGTTCGGCAAGGACGCGGACCCGGAGCTCACCACGCCGAACGGCACGTTCGTGGTCATGTCGAAGAACGACACGTTCTCGTTCGACAACCCGCGCTACGGCTACACCAACGTCGTGAAGAAGTGGGCCGTCCGGTTCTCGAACCACGGCGAGTTCATCCACGAGAACAACGACAACGCGGCGAACATCGGCACGAACAACACCTCGCACGGCTGCGCGAACCTGCTCGAAGCCGACGCGAAGGCGTACTACGACTCGGCGCTGGTCGGTGACCCGGTCGAGGTGACCGGCTCGATCACGACGCTGCCGGCCCAGTTCGACTGGTACGACTGGCAGCTCTCGTGGGACCAGTGGAAGGCGAAGTCCGCCATCAAGTAGTCCCGGCGGGAATTCGTCCCCCGACCAGGTCGTTCGCATTGGTGTGCATCTGACACACGTGGCGGCGGCCGGCGGGGGACGACTGGCCGTACGTGAATCAGGTCCGGCCGACGCGCCACCGGTGGTGCTGCTGCACGGCTGGGCGCAGACGGGCGCGGTCTGGGACCTGCCCGGCTTCCACACCTGCGCCGTCGACCTGCGCGGACACGGCGAGTCCGACGACTTCGGCGACTACCGCGACAGCGCCCGGTGGGCCGCGGACCTGAAGGCCGTCCTCGACCACACCGGCCCCGCGACCGTCGTCGGGTGGTCCTACGGCGGGCTCGTGATCACCGACTACCTGCGCTCGCACGGCACCGCCGGCATCACCGCGCTGGTGTTCGTGAGCGCCATCACCGAGATCGGCCGCGGTCGCCCGGGAGGCGAGATCGGGCGGGTCATGCGCGACGCGCTGCCCGCCGCCATCACCGACGACGCCGTCCTGGCCGCCTTCCAGCGGGACATGGCACCCGTCCTGCCTGCTGAGACGGTCGCGCAGCTCACTGCCGCCGCGACCTCGGTCAGTCCTAAGGTGCGAGGTGAGCTGTTCCGCAGGGACGTGGGCAGCGCCGACGTGCTGAAGGCCGTAGACGTGCCGACCCTGGTCGTGCACGGAACTCAAGACGAGGTGGTCGCCCCTGCCGCCGCCGAGTACTCCGCCGCCCTGATCCCCGGAGCCGAGTTGAGCCTCTACCCCGACACCGCGCACGTGCCCTTCCTGGAGCGGCCCGCGCGGTTCGCCGCCGACCTCCTGCGAGTCGCCCGATGAAGCGCGTCGCGGTGCTCTCAGTGCACACCTCGCCGCTCGAACAGCCGGGGACGGGTGACGCGGGCGGGATGAACGTCTACATCGTGCAGACGGCCACTCGGATGGCTCAGCGGGGCGTCGAGGTGGAGATCTTCACGCGCGCCACGTCGTCGGAGCTGCCGCCGGTGGTCGAGCTGGCGCCGGGCGTGCGCGTGCGCAACGTCGCCGCAGGGCCGTTCGAGGGGCTCGGCAAGGAGGAGCTACCGGGGCAGCTCTGCGCGTTCACGGCGGGCGTCCTGCGCGCCGAGGCCCGGCACGAGCCCGGCTACTACGACGCGATCCACTCGCACTACTGGCTGTCCGGGCAGGTGGGCTGGCTCGCGCGGGAACGGTGGGGCGTGCCGCTCGTCTACACCGCCCACACGCTCGCCAAGGTGAAGAACCTGGCGCTGGCCGACGGGGACGCGCCGGAGCCGCGGATGCGGGTGATCGGCGAGGAGCAGGTCGTCGTCGAGTCGGACCGGCTCGTGGCGAACACCGACATCGAGGCCGGCGAACTGATCAAGCTCTACGACGCGGAGCCGTCCAAGGTGGCCGTCGTGCCGCCCGGCGTGGACCTCGACCGCTTCACGCCGGGGGACCAGCGCGCGGCCCGGCAGGCGCTCGGCCTCCCGCTGGACGCGACCGTGCTGGCGTTCGTGGGCCGGATCCAGCCGTTGAAGGCGCCGGACGTGCTGCTGCGCGCGGCCGCCGAGATGCTCGTGCGCGATCCGGGGCTGCGGTCGCGGCTGGTCGTGCTGGTCGTGGGCGGGCCGTCGGGCTCGGGCACCGAACGGCCGAAGGCGCTGGAGGAGCTGGCCGCGCAGCTGCAGATCACGGACGTCGTGCGGTTCCTGCCGCCGCAGCCGGGTCCCGCGCTGGCCGAGGTCTACCGGGCCGCCGACCTGGTCGCGGTGCCGAGCTACAACGAGTCGTTCGGGCTGGTGGCGCTGGAGGCCCAGGCCTGCGGGACGCCCGTGGTCGCGGCGGCGGTCGGCGGGTTGCCGGTGGCGGTCAACGACGGGGTGTCCGGGGTGCTCGTGCACGGGCACGAGGCCGGCGCGTGGGCCTCGGCGTTCGGCGACGTCGCGCTGCCGCAGCGGGAGCACCTGGCGAGCAACGCCGTCGGCCATGCGCGACGCTTCTCGTGGGACCGCACGACTGACGCCCTGCTGGCGGGGTATCAAGAGGCGGCAGAAGTGTTCCGCCGGGAGGTTTTCGCTTGAGCATCGACAGCGTCATCAAGGAGTTCCTCGACGAACGGGAGCTGAAGTACGACCGGCGCGAGCCGGGCAAGTTCTTCGTGACGCTGCCGGGCACCAAGAAGCTGCAGACCAACGTGTGGCTGGTCGAGACCGCGCACGCGCTGGTCGTCGAGGCCTTCGTGTGCCGGCGGCCGGACCAGTCGTTCGAGGACGTGTACCGGTTCCTGCTGCGGCGCAACGCACGGCTGTACGGCGTGCACTACACGGTCGACGCCGAGGGTGACATCTACCTGGTCGGACGGGTCGGCAAGCACGCCGTGACCGCGGACGAGCTGGACCGCGTGCTCGGGCAGGTGCTGGAGGCGGCGGACGGCGACTTCAACCCGTTGCTCGAGATCGGGTTCGCCGACGCGATCCGGCGGGAGTGGGCGTGGCGGGTGTCGCGCGGCGAGTCGCTCGCGAACCTGGCGGCGTTCCAACATCTCGTTTCGGAGTAGCCGCCGACTCGTTTCGGCGTAGTCGGCAACTCGGGGCGCGCCCAGGCCCGTCAATGAGTCATGCGCAGACCAGGGGTGTGGGTGGGAGTCGCGTTGCTGGCCCTAGCAACAACCGGGTGCGGCAGCAGCATGAGCAGCAGCAGTGGTGGGGCGAAGGACGCCGCCGCTCCACCGCAGGCGGCCCAGCAGAAGGCGCCGCAACAGGAGAACAACGCCGGGCAGGCCGTGCAGGCGGTCGAGCAGCAGGAGCGCCAGTTGGTGCGCACGGCGACCGTCGACCTGCGCAGTGACGACGTGCTGAAGGCGATCGGCCAGGTCAAGGACCGGGCGGCGGCCGTCGGCGGGTTCGCGGGCGAGGAGAACTCGACCAAGAACTCGGGGTCCGTGACCGTGCGGGTGCCGTCGGCCGAGCTGGACAAGGTCGTGCGGGACCTGACGGGTGTGGGTGAGGTCACCCGCAGCGAGGTGCGCAGCGAGGACGTCACCGACCAGCTGGTGGACGTCGAGGCGCGGATCGCGACGCAGCGGGCGAGCGTCGAGCGGCTGCGCGTGCTGTTCGAGCGCGCCGGGTCGACGTCCGAGGTCGCGCAGGTCGAGCAGGAGCTGACCAAGCGGCAGGCGGAGCTCGAGTCGATGCAGCGGCGCAGCGCGTCGTTGAAGGGCCAGGTCGCGATGGCGACGCTGACCGTGCGGGTCGCGACCGTGCCGATCGCGGCGCCGGAGCCGGAGAAGGTCGGGTTCCTCGGTGCGCTGGCCGGTGGCTGGGACGCGCTCGTGGCGGTCGTCGGCGTGATCCTGATCGGCGTCGGCGCGATGCTGCCGTTCCTGGTGGCGCTCGGCGTGCCCGCGTTCGCGGTGGTCTACCTGCTCCGTCGCCGGCGGCGCGTCACCCGAATGAACGAGGCTGCCTGATCAAGTTCTACTGACAGTGTGCCTTTGATGATGCGCGGAACGGCTCGGGAGAGAGGGGGAGTCGCATCGAGCCGTCCCGCGTCAAAGGTCCCCGCTGCAGTGGATCCGTGGACGGGGGGAGCCTGCGGATCCGTTAGCGGGCCACGCGATTCGACGGGGGATGACGAACCGCGCATGTGCCTCGCGCTCGTCGAGTAAGCGTGGGAGCCGACTCGCGGAGGCGGTATCAACTTCTCAGATACGTCCTTGCGATCACAAGTGCTTGTATTACTCCATTCGAGTGTATTTAGCCGCGCAAAGTAACGCATCTGTAGCGATCGAGCGGTCCTTGACCAGCCCAGTGGGCTGGATCACGATGAGCCCACAGGCTGGGTGTACAGCGATGTACAGCGATGTGAATGAGGTCGCCGCATGGTCTTTCGCAGTCCGTATCCCGATGTCGAGATCCCCGATGTGTCGCTGCACCAGCTGTTGTTCGGCGACATCGCCGACCGGGTCGACCGGGTTGCGCTGATCGACGGCATGTCCGGCGCGACGCTCACGTACGGCCAGCTGGCCGGGGCGATCGACCGGATGGCCGCCGCCCTCGCGGCGCGAGGCATCGGCAAGGGTGATGTCGTCGGCATCCTCAGCCCGAACACGCCGTACTACGCCGTCGTGTTCCACGGCATCCTGCGCGCGGGCGCCACGGCGACCACGATCAACGCGCTCTACACGCCCGACGAGGTCGCGCACCAGCTGCACGACGCGGGCGCGAAGATGCTGTTCACGGTGTCCGTCCTGCTCCCGAACGCCGCGCCCGGCGCCGCGAAGGCGGGCGTGACCGACGTCGTCGTGCTGGACGGCGCCGAGGGCTACCCGTCGCTGCCGGAGCTGCTGAACAACTCGCACCCGGTGCCCGAGGTGGAGATCAACCCGTCCGAGGACCTGGCGGTGCTGCCGTACTCGTCCGGCACGACCGCGCTGCCCAAGGGCGTCATGCTGACGCACCGCAATCTCGTGGCGAATCTCGTGCAGTGCGGGCCAATTCTTTCGGATGTCGGCGCGCACACGCGAATTCTTGCGGTTCTGCCGTTCTTCCACATCTACGGCATGCAGGTCCTGATGAACAACGGCCTGTACATCGGCGGCGTGGTCGTGACGTTGCCGAAGTTCGAACTGCCGGAGTTCTTGAGGGTCATCGCCGAACACAAGACCGACCGCGTCTACATCGCACCGCCGGTCGCGGTGGCGCTGGCGAAGCACCCGATCGTCGACAACTACGACCTCTCCGCGCTGCACACCCTGTTCTCGGGCGCCGCCCCGCTGGACGAGGACCTCGCCGCCGCCGTCCGCAAGCGCATCGGCTGCCGCGTCGTGCAGGGCTACGGCATGACGGAGATGTCGCCCGTCAGCCACGCCATCCCGGACGGCCGCGACGACATCTCGGTCGGCACGGTCGGCGTGATCATCCCGAACCTCGAGTGCCGCCTGGTCGACCCGGCCACCGGCGAGGACGTCGGCGTCGGCGACCGCGGCGAACTCTGGTGCAAGGGCCCGAACATCATGAAGGGCTACCTGAACAACGCCGACGCCACGGCCGCCACCATCGACGACGACGGCTGGCTGCACACCGGCGACGTGGCCGTGATCGACGCGGACGGCATCGTCTCGATCGTCGACCGGGTCAAGGAACTGATCAAGTACAAGGGCTACCAGGTCCCGCCGGCCGAGCTCGAGGCCGTGCTGCTGACGCACGAGGAGATCGCCGACGCGGCGGTCATCGGCGTGAAGGACGAGGACGGCGAGGAGGTCCCGAAGGCGTTCGTCGTGCGCCAGCCGGGGTCGAGCGTGGACGGGGACGCCGTCATGGCGTTCGTGGCCTCGCACGTGGCGCCGCACAAGAAGGTGCGCGTGGTGGAGTTCATCGAGGCGATCCCGAAGTCGGCGGCGGGCAAGATCCTGCGCAAGGACCTCAGGGCGCGCGAACAGGCCTGAGCGACGACGGCTGACGTCCCCGGCAACCGCGGTTGCCGGGGACGTTTCTCGTGAGCGGCCCGGTAACTCCGCTGATCTGCGCCACTCTTCGTAATCGCACTACGCCGTGAGGAGTAGTCGAGTGGGTGGTGCGGACGGCGCCATCGCTGCGACAGACTCGCCATTGGTTCAGGACGGGGGCTCGACAAAATCCTGGCTATGGGGGAAGGACTTTCGCAGTCATGAAGACAAGTGTGTTCATATTTGCCTTGATCATGGGCTTGCTGTCGGCCGAGTTGCCGGCCACCGCCGCACCGGCGGACCAGACCACCGCCGCGCTGGCGCCGTGCGTCGACGCCGCGAAGAGGTCGGGGGCCGCCGCGTGGACGTGCACCGCGGCCGGTCTCACCGTCGAGGTGGACGGTGTCCGGGCGTTCACGCCGATCGCGCCGGCCGTGCCCGCTCGCGTCGAGGAGGCGCGAGTGCTCGACGACTACGACGGCTGGTGTGAGAACGGGAGCGTCTGCCACCGCGTCATCAACGACTACATCGCGGAGACGAAGGGCAATGCCGCCTACGGCAACCAGGAAGGCGTCATCGGCACGTTCGACGTGGTCCTGCGCACCGTGCTCAACGGCCGCCAGGCCCAGTGGCGGGTCGCGCTGATCCGCGACAGCGGACCGCTGCTGCAGTTCACCAGCGTGCAGGTGACCTGCTGGGAGGAGGTGAACCTGCTGCCCGACAACAGTTGTGGCGTGCACGGAGCAGGGGCGCCGACGGTCCAGGGCAGGTGGGACAGCAACACGCTCTACGGCAACAAGCTCGCCAGTTCCAACGAGTACTACGGCGCGGTGAACGGTGAGTTCACGCCCGCCGGGCATCCGGGTTTCACGATGGGCACGCTCGAAGGCGAGTACTTCAACTGCTACGGCGAAGACAACTGCTACTACGCGTGACCGAATCGAACTCTCCGTGAACTGACCTGTACCGTCCTGGACCAACCGAGTTCGATCGGAGAACGACATGTGGGAGCAGGTGCGCGAGGTTCCCGGTGACGCGACGACGTCGCGACTGGAACTCGACGGTGTTGCCTACGACCGGGTACCGGACAGCGGCTGGACCATGCTCGTGGCGTGGCTCGCCGGCCCCGAGCACCTCGTGCGCCTGCCTGACGACGAGCAACACCTCATCCGAGTGGCCACGGCAGCCGGCGCCGGCACCGAGCCGCGCACGCCGGCCGACCAGGAGGTCATCGACGACGGCATCGACGAGTACCTCGCGGACGCGCACGTGCCGGGCCCGCCGCGCGGATACCGTTGGTACCAGAGGCTTCCGCAGGGCTACGACGACCTCGAAAAGGCTTACCGACGCATCAACGCGCACCTGCGCGAGTCGGATCCCGGTGGCGCGGCGGTGCGTCCCGGCCAGCTCGCGCCGCTGGTCGCCGTCGCCGTGGCCGACCTCTACCCACGCTGAGCCAGCAACGACGCTTCGAGGGTGCCGGCCAGCCAGTCGTGGTAGCGATCGGCCGGCCAGCCCAGCACCTGATGCACGTGCGGCGACAACATCGTGGTCAGCACGTCCGCCACCGCCGCCGCGTCGAACCCGTCCCGCACCTCCCCGGTCGCCACCAGCGCCTCCGCGAGCGCCAGGCAGTTCGCCCGCATCGCCCGCTCGCCCTCGTCCGAGATCCGCCGCATGTCCGCGTCGGCCCCGGCGGACTCGATCCCGGCCATGATCAACGCACCCGCGCGCTCCTGCACGACCGCGTTGCGCCGCACCAGTTCGCCGAGCAGGTCACGCGCCGACGGCGTCGCCAGCACCTCCTCGAACTCCGGGCGGTCCCGCATCGCCACCGGTTCCTCGTCGCCGGCGATGGCCACGTTCAGCGCGTCCTGGAAGATCTCGACCTTGTTCCGGTAGTGCGTGTAGACGGTCCGCTCGGACACGCCCGCCTCCGCCGCGATCCTGCGGATCGACGTCGCCACGAACCCGTCGCGCGTGAACAGCCGGTGTCCCGCCTCCCGCACCAGCAGGCGCGTTTGGAGGGCCGCCTGCTCCCGCAGCGGTGAGCTGTACGCGCGCTTGACTTCGTCGTTCATCGAGCGCAGTCTAGCTGTATTCGTTGCACGGTGTCTGCAGTCAAAAGGAGAGACCGAGATGGCGCAGCTCAGAGGCATCAGAGGCGTGAAGATCCCGGTGACCGACCTCGCCCGGAGCACCGCCTGGTACCGCGACGTCTTCGGGTTCGAGCCCGAGTGGGAGTTCGCCGACGAGGACGGCGTAGTGCGCGGTGTCGCGGGCTACGTGGGCGGAGGGGTGGCGGGGCTCAGCCTGCGTGAGAACCCCGAGAAGGCGCGCGCCATCGCCGGTTTCGACCCTGTCAACTGGGGAGTGGCGACCCGTCAGGACCTCGGGGAGTGGATCGCGCACCTCGACGGGCTCGGCATCCCGCACTCGCCCGAGATCGAGGCGAGCATCGGGTGGCTGCTGGTCTTCACCGACCCCGACGGCCTGGAGATCCACCTCTACACCGACGAATCCCATGGCGTGGATCACGGTGCCCGGCCGGGGTACGGCAGGCGGGTCGGCATGGCAGGCTAGCCGGCATGTCTGTCGGAACCTTGGTCCTGCTCCGCCACGGCGAGAGCACGTGGAACGCGGAGAACCTCTTCACCGGCTGGGTGGACGTTCCCCTGTCGGAGAAGGGCGAGAAGGAGGCCCGCCGCGCCGGTGTGCTCCTCAAGGAGGCCGGCGTCCTGCCGGAGATCCTGCACACCAGCCTCATGCGCCGGGCGATCATGACCGCCAACCTCGCGCTCGACGCCGCGGACCGGCACTGGATCCCGGTCAAGCGCGACTGGCGCCTCAACGAGCGCCACTACGGCGCCCTGCAGGGCAAGAACAAGAAGCAGACGCTCGAGGAGTTCGGCGAGGAGCAGTTCATGCTCTGGCGCCGCTCCTACGACACCCCGCCGCCGCCCATCGAGCCCGGCAGCGAGTTCAGCCAGGACACCGACCCGCGCTACGCGGACCTCGGCCCCGACCTGCCGCTCACCGAGTGCCTGCTCGACGTCGTCAAGCGGATGATCCCGTACTGGGAGTCGTCGATCGTCCCGGACCTGCGCACCGGCAAGACGGTCCTGGTGGCCGCGCACGGCAACTCGCTGCGCGCGCTCGTGAAGCACCTCGACGGCATCTCCGACGAGGCCATCGCCGGGCTCAACATCCCGACCGGCATCCCGCTGCGCTACGACCTCGACGAGGAGCTGAAGCCGCTCAAGCCGGGTGGCGAGTACCTCGACCCGGACGCCGCGAAGGACGCCATCGCGGCGGTCGCCAACCAAGGTCGCTGACCACATTTCGGGAAATGCACGCGTGTGCCGGACGACGGTGCGCGCGTGCATTTTTCGTATCCCGACCGTCCAAAGGACACGGTTGGGTGAACGATGTCTGACCAGGGGAGAAACAACCCCGTCCTGAGGTGTCGCGGGTATCACGGTTCACGCTTCCGCACTAGGCCAGGACACCTCTGAGCTGCTTACCATTCGCCTCGTGACCACAACGGGTTACCTCGCTGTGTCGATCGGCCTCGCGCTCATCGGCGTGATCGCTGCTTTCTTCATCGGCCGGTTCACCGCACCCAGGCAGGCCAAGAAGCCGGAAGGCCTCACGGTCGCCGACCTGATCCAACAGATCGTCCACGATTCCCACGACGGCATCGTGGTGCTGAACCACTTCGGTGACGTCGTGCTCCACAACCCCCGCGCGGAAGAGCTCGGCATCGTCCGCAACAACCGCGTGGACGACCGGGCCCGCAAGGCCGCCGAAGGTGTCCGCAACAGCAACGAGGTCGTGTACGTCGACCTGTCGCCGCTGGACGGCTACCGCACCGGCAGGCAGCCGGAGGCCGTGCACGCCGAGGTCCGGTTGCTGATCGAGGACTTCACCGTCGTCGACGCGACCGACGAGTCCGAGGCCGTGCGGCTGGAGAAGACCCGGCGCGACTTCGTGGCGAACGTCAGCCACGAGCTCAAGACCCCGGTCGGGGCGCTGGCGCTGCTCGCGGAGGCCGTGCTGGACGCGAGCGACGACCAGGAGGAGGTCCGCCGCTTCAGCGCGAAGATCATGCAGGAGGCCACCCGCCTCGGCACGCTCGTCACCGAGCTGATCGCGCTGTCGCGGTTGCAGGGCGCCGAGAAGCTGCCGGAGCTGTCCGACACCGAGATCGACGTCGTGATCAACGAGGCGCTCTCGCGGTCCAAGCTCGCCGCCGAGTCCGTCAACATCTCGATCAACGTCGACGAGCCGAGCGGGTTCGTGGTGCCGGGTGACCGGTCGTTGCTGGTCACGGCGCTGACGAACCTGCTGGACAACGCCGTCGCGTACTCGCCGCCCGGCAGCCCGGTCAGCGTGAGCCGCCGGCTCGTGGACGGGCACGTCGAGATCGCCGTGACCGACCGCGGCATCGGCATCGCCGAGGACCAGCAGATCCGCGTCTTCGAACGGTTCTACCGCGTCGACAAGGCCCGATCGCGCGCCACCGGGGGCACCGGCCTCGGGCTCGCGATCGTCAAGCACGTCGCCGCCAACCACGGCGGTGAGGTGAAGCTGTGGAGCCTGCCAGGAACGGGGTCCACCTTCACGCTGCGGATTCCCGCCGCGGCGACCGAACCCAACCCGACCCTCGTCCCCACCGGCGCGGGTGACACTGGAGGAGAGCTGTGACCAGGGTGCTCATCGTGGAGGACGAGGAGTCCTTCGCCGATCCGCTCGCCTTCCTGCTGCGCAAGGAGGGGTTCACCGCGGCGCTCGCGGCCACCGGCCAGGAGGCGCTCGAGGAGTTCGACCGCAACGGCGCCGACATCGTGCTGCTCGACCTGATGCTGCCCGGCATGAGCGGCACGGACGTGTGCAAGCAGCTGCGCCAGCGCTCGGCCGTCCCCGTGATCATGGTGACGGCGCGCGACAGCGAGATCGACAAGGTCGTGGGGCTCGAACTGGGCGCCGACGACTACGTCACCAAGCCCTACTCGGCCCGCGAGCTCATCGCCCGCATCCGCGCGGTGCTGCGCCGCGGTGGTGAGTCCGAGGACCTGCTCCCGCAGATCCTCGAGGCCGGCCCGGTGCGGATGGACGTGGAACGCCACGTCGTCACCGTCGGCGGTCAGGACATCAGCCTCCCGCTCAAGGAGTTCGACCTCCTGGAGTACCTGCTCCGCAACGTCGGCCGCGTCCTGACCCGCGGACAGCTGATCGACCGGGTCTGGGGAGCGGACTACGTGGGCGACACCAAGACGCTGGACGTGCACGTCAAGCGCCTGCGCTCCAAGATCGAACCCGACCCGTCGGCCCCGCGGCACCTGGTGACCGTGAGGGGTCTGGGTTACAAGTTCGAGTCCTGACGGACACGACCAGGTACCGTTTCCGGCGTGCGCCTGGGCGTTCTCGACGTGGGTTCCAACACCGTCCACCTGCTGGTGGTGGACGCGCATCGTGGTGCCCACCCCATCCCGATGACGTCCGAGAAGACGATCCTGCGTCTCGCCGAGCAGCTCAACGACAAGGGTCAGCTCTCGAAAGCGGGCGCTGACCAGCTCGTTCGTGCCGTCGCCGCAGCCAAGGCCTCAGCGAAGAGGTCCGGCTGCGAGGACCTGATGGCGTTCGCGACGTCGGCGGTGCGCGAGGCGGGCAACTCCGCGGAGGTGCTCGACCGCGTCCGCACCGAGACCGGCGTCGACCTGAAGGTCCTCTCCGGCGAGGACGAGGCGAAGTACACGTTCCTCGCGGTCCGCCGCTGGTACGGCTGGTCCGCGGGCAAGCTGCTCTGCCTCGACATCGGCGGCGGCTCGCTCGAGCTCGCCGTCGGCCGCGACGAGAACCCGGACCTGGCCTTCTCCGTGCCGCTCGGCGCGGGCAGGCTCACCAGGACGAGGTTCAAGAAGGACCCGCCCAGGCGCTCCGAGGTCCGCGAGACCACCGAGTGGCTCGCCGACCAGCTCGCGCCCGTGGCGCGGAAGCTGAAGCGCGCGGGTGAACCCGATCGAGTGGTTGCGACCTCAAAAACTTTCCGAACGCTGGCGCGGCTCACCGGGGCCGCGCCATCGTCTGCCGGGCCCAGGGCACGACGCGTGCTCACCGACGCGGGCCTGCGGCAGCTGATCGCGTTCATTTCCCGGATGTCGGCCAGTGACCTCGCGGAGCTGGAAGGCGTGAGCACGTCTCGCGCCCATCAGCTCGTCGCGGGCGCACTGGTCGCGGAGGCCACAATGCGAGCCCTGTCACTCACGCAGCTGGAGATTTGCCCGTGGGCCCTCCGGGAGGGTGTCATCCTCCGACGGCTGGACCACACTGACGGGACGGACCAGAGCGATACTGGACGGACTGGCCAGACCGGGGCACGGTGGAGTTGATGAGTCGAGAGAGCGGATCGGACCAGACGCAGCGCACAGTCGCTGAGCTGCTCGCCCAGTACGGGGGCAGTGCAGAGAGTGCGCCACGTCGGCGACGCCGCCGGGCGGCTGACGACGAGGCCGAGGTCCAGCAGCCGGAGACCGCACCCCAGACGATCATCGAGCGGGTCCTGTCCGACAGCGGCCGCCTGATGGCCATCCGCGACGACGACGCACCGCAGCCCGGTCGCCGCGCCGCGCCCGAACCTCCTGCGCCGCCTGCTGCCGAACGCACCGCGTACCAGCCGAAACCGCAGGTCGCGCCGCCGAAGCCGCAGCCCTCGCAGCAGCTGCCGGTGCCGCCCGCCGGTCCGCCGCAGGTCCGCAGACAGGCCCCGCCGCCTCCCGTCGCCAAGCCGGCCGCGCCCGTGCCGCCGCCTCCCGCGGCCGCCGAGCAGACCCGGCAGGTGCCGCAGGTCCGCGACCAGCCGTCGAACTCCGGCATGCCGCGCCCCGACGTGCCGGGCCGGCTGGAGGCGAGGCTCGACCAGGCGACCTCCACGCCGTCGCGCACGAACATCACCCGCCCGCCGCAGCCGTCGGGGCAGATGCCGGTTCCCGCCCCGCCGCGCGAGGCGATGACGGAGCAGCTGCCGCGCATCCCGGCGAAGGCGCCGGTCGACAAGATCGCCGCGCTCGAGACCGAGTCCGTGCTGATCGTGCCGCCCGCGCCGCCGAAGCTGCCGGAGCCGCTGCCGGGCAACCAGCCCGACGCCTGGTTCGGCGACGACGACCCGAACGCGCACACCGACCTGTCGATGCCGCCGATGGAGTCGACCGCGGCGCACCCCGCCCCGTACGTGGACGACGACTCGCAGGAGTACGCCGCCTACCGCGACGAGGACTACCTCGCGGACGAGGAGTCCGACGAGGACGAGGACGACGACGGCCCCGCCGGTCTCGACGACGCCGCCGAGGTGGACGAGGAGCCCGACGCCGCGCCGCGCTCGGCCGGCAAGGAGTGGCTGATCATGATCGGCCAGCTCGCCGTCGGCGTGCTCGGCGGTGCCGGTCTGTGGCTCGCGTTCAACTTCCTGTGGCGCTCGGTACCCGCGGCCGCACTGGTCGTGGCGCTGGCGGTTACCGTTGGTCTGGTGTTGCTGGTGCGAAAGATCCGCCGGGCGGACGATCTGCAGACCACCGTTCTGGCCGTGCTCGTCGGCCTCATCGTGACCGTCTCACCAGCGGCGATGCTGCTGGTGAAGAGTTGAGCGCCCGGATCCCGGTCGGGCTTTCCACGGCGTCGGTCTACCCGCAGCCCGCCGGAGCGGCGTTCGAGATCGCGTCCGAACTGGGGTACGACGGCGTCGAGCTGATGGTGTGGGCCGACCCGGTGTCGCAGGACATCCGCGCGGTGGACCGGCTGTCCGCCCGGACCGGGATGCCGGTGCTCGCGGTGCACGCGCCGTGCCTGCTGATCTCGCAACGGGTCTGGTCCCCGGACCCGTCCGAGCGCCTGCGCCGCGCCGTCGAGGCCGCGCAGGAACTGGACGCGCCGACCGTGGTGCTGCACCCGCCGTTCCGGTGGCAGCGCAAGTACGCCGACGGGTTCGCCGAGCTGGTCTCGTCCCTGGAGGACTCGAGCGGGATCGCCATCGCCGTGGAGAACATGTTCCCGGTGAAGCGCCCGCTGGGGCGTGGCCGGACGGTCGAGATGAACGCGTTCAAGCCGTCCGTGGACCCGACCGACGTGGGGCACCGGAACTACACGCTGGACCTGTCGCACTCCGCCGCCGCGCACATGGACGCGCTGGAGCTCGCGAAGCGGATGGGCGACGGGCTGCGCCACATCCACCTCGCCGACGGCTCCGGGGCGCCGAAGGACGAGCACATGGTGCCGGGCCGCGGCACGCAGCCGTGCGCGGAGGTCTGCGAGATGCTCGCCCGTGGCGGGTTCGACGGCCAGGTGGTGCTGGAGGTCAACACCCGGCGCGCGGGCTCGGCGTCGGCGCGGCGGGAGATGCTCGCGGAGTCGCTGCTGTTCGCCCGGCTGCACCTCGACTGGTCCACCGAGGGCGGGGCCGGGAAGGCGCGGTCCTCGCTGACCCGGTGAGTGCTCCGCGCGGGGCTCGCGGCGCGTCCGGGTTAGGGTTCGTGGTGTGAACCCGCTGCGAGCGTTGATCATGGCCGCGTCTCGCAACGAGACGGTCCGCCACCTGGTCGCCAACGCGCCCATCAGCCGCGACGTCGTGAAGAGGTTCGTCGCCGGGGAGAGCACGGCGGACGCGGTCGAGGTCGTGCGCGGGCTCGGGTTGCCGGTGACGCTCGACTACCTCGGCGAGGACACGACGGACGAGACCCAGG
Source organism: Lentzea sp. NPDC003310 (assembly GCF_040610935.1). Classification (NCBI taxonomy): domain Bacteria; kingdom Bacillati; phylum Actinomycetota; class Actinomycetes; order Pseudonocardiales; family Pseudonocardiaceae; genus Lentzea; species Lentzea sp. NPDC003310. Next base: position 154,918 of record NZ_JBEXNC010000010.1, on the reverse strand, counting down.
CCGAGCGGACCGTGCAGGCCTACCTCGAGCTGCTCGACTCGCTGCACGCCGCGGGACTGGCCGAGAAGGCCGAGGTGAGCGTCAAGCTGTCCGCAGTCGGACAGTCGCTCGACGAGGCACTGGCCCTGACGAATGCCTCCCGGATCTGCGCCGCGGCGGAGCAGTGCGGGACGACGGTCACGCTCGACATGGAAGACCACACGACCACCGACTCGACCCTCCGGGTCCTGGACGAACTGCGGCGCACGTGGCCGTGGGTGGGTGCGGTGCTGCAGTCGTACCTGCACCGGACGCTCGACGACTGCAAGCGGCTCGCGACCGCCGGGAGCAGGGTCCGGCTGGTCAAGGGCGCCTACGCGGAGCCGCCCGAGGTTGCGATTCAGGATCCATCCGAGGTTGATCTGAACTACGTGCGGTGCGTGAACGTTCTCCTCGCTGGAGAGGGCTACCCCATGTTCGCCACGCACGACCCCAGGCTGATCGAAATCATTGGCGAACGAGCCCGCTGGTATGACAAAACTGACTTCGAGTACCAGATGCTCTACGGCATCCGGACCGAGGAGCAGCGGCGTCTCGGCACTCGCGTTTATGTCCCCTACGGCGAGCAGTGGTACGGATATCTCATGCGGCGACTTGCAGAACGGCCCGCCAACGTGACCTTCTTCCTGCGGTCACTGGCCAGCCGCTCATGACCTTCTCGAAGTCCAGTGCGGTGCGGTCGCTCGGTGACGGAACCTTCACCGCGTCCCTGCCCGCCGAGTGGACCGTGGGCCCGAAGCCCCACGGCGGTTTCCTCCTCGCGGTGATGACCCGTGCCGCGGCCCAGGTGGCCGAGGCCGACCCGTTGGCCGTGTCGGCCCAGTTCCTCCGGGCTCCCGAGGTCGGGCCCGTGCTCGTGCGGACCGACGTGCGCAAGGCCGGGCGGACGGCCACGGTCATCGCCGTGTCGCTGGAGCAGCGCGGCCAGGTGTGCGTCGAGGCCTCCGTCACGACCGGGCGGATCCCCGAGCACCGGGCCGACTACGTGAACCTGCCGGCGATGCCCGCCGCGCCGCCTCCCGGGGCGGTGGAGATGGCGACGTTCCCGACCGGCGGGATCTACAAGGTCGGTGCCCTCTGCGACCTGCGGGTGGACCGGGAGTCGGCGTCGTTCCTCGACCGGCGCACGGACGGGCCGCTCACGCTCAAGCTGTGGGCCCGGCCGTCGGACGAGCAGCCCGACCCCTACTTCGCGCTGCTCGCCGGGGACCTGTCGATGCCCGTGACGTTCAACCTAGGGCGGTTCGGCTGGTCGCCGACCGTGCAGCTGACGGCGTTGCTGCGCGCGCGGCCCGCGCCGGGGTGGTTGCGGATCCACGTGACCTGCCAGGCCGTGCACGGGCAGTGGTTCGACGAGGACGCCACGGTGATCGACTCGGCCGGGCGGCTGGTGTGCCAGGCACGACAGCTGGCGCTGACCCCCGCTGTGTGAGACTTGACCGATGACGAAGATCGCGGTGCTCGGCGCGGGCAAGATCGGTGAGGCGCTGCTGTCCGGGCTCTTGCAGGGCGGTCGCGCGGCCTCGGATCTGCTGTTCACCGAGAAGCACGAGTCCAGGGCGAAGGCGCTGACCGAGCAGTACGGGTTCGAGGCCGTCACGGTCGCGGGCGCGGCCGAGAAGGCCGGCGTGCTGGTCGTGGCGGTCAAGCCGCAGGACATCGAGCCGCTGCTCACCGAGCTCGGGCCGGTGCTGCGGCCCGGCACGCTGATCGTGTCGTTGTGCGCCGGGCTGCCGACGGCCCTGTACGAGCGCAGGCTGCCCGCCGGCACCCCGGTCGTGCGGGTCATGCCGAACACCCCGATGGTCGTCGGCGAGGCCATGAGCGCGGTTTCCGGCGGCTCCAACGCCACGCCCGAGCACCTCAAGGTCGTCGAGGAGCTGCTGTCGACCGTGGGCAAGGTCGCGGTGGTGCCGGAGTCGCAGCAGGACGCCGTGACGGCGCTGTCGGGCTCCGGACCCGCGTACTTCTTCTTCCTGGTCGAGGCGATGATCGACGCGGGCATCCTGCTCGGCATCCCGCGCGACCTGGCCTCGCAGCTCATCATCCAGTCCGCGGTGGGCGCGGCGACGATGCTCAACGAGGGCTCGAACCACCCCGTGATCCTGCGCGAGGCCGTCACCTCGCCCGCCGGCACCACGATCATGGCGATCCGCGAGCTGGAGAAGCACGGCGTCCGCGCGGCCCTGCTCGCGGCCATCGAAAGCGCCCGCGACCGGTCCGTCGAACTGGGCAAACAGCACGAGGACTAGTCCGAAGTGAGGGGACGACCCCACTTGGACGTCGCAGGAGTCACACCAGTCCCGCTACTCTCAGGGCAGCACGTGCGTGTCGAACCGTCGGTGGGGAAGACCGACGGCACGACACGTGTCGAAGGATGCGGTGATTTATGCCTGCGAAGGAGAACGAACGAACAGGCCTGGCTCAGGTGCAGTTCCTGACCGTGGCCGAGGTGGCCTCGATGATGCGGGTCTCCAAGATGACCGTGTACCGCCTGGTGCACTCCGGCGAGCTGCCCGCTGTGCGGGTCGGCAAGTCGTTCCGGGTGCCGGAAAAAGCGGTGCACGCCTACCTGGAGAACGCGTACTTCGACGCTGGCTGAAGGCTGGCGAACCCCGCCGGGTAGACTGGTAGGCCGATCGTGCTTACCGGCGCGCCGTGCTTGACACGGCCAAGGCTGGGGCGCGCCAGTCAAAGCAACGTCTAGAGCTAAGGAACCCGCATGGGCTCGGTCATCAAGAAGCGCCGCAAGCGCATGTCGAAGAAGAAGCACCGCAAGCTGCTGCGCAAGACCAGGGTCCAGCGCAGGAAGCGCGGCAAGTAAGCCCGCATGCGCTCTGCCGCCGCCGGTCTCCGCGAGGAGACCGGCGGCGGTTGCGTTTTCCGGACCCGCGCGAGTGCTTGCGGCGGCACGGGTATCACCCAGTGAGACGAACGGTGAGAAACGCGGGATCGGTCGCCGCCGTTCGGGTGATTGCCCCGTAAAGCCCGCGTGACCTGCGTCAAGACGGCGTTCCGGCCCCGTGCGGTTCTCAATCCGGTCTGTAGCATCGACCAATCGCCACGCCCTTCGTGCTTGGAGTCGCATGACGCCCAAGGTCGTCCTCGTCACCGGAGTGAGCCGCTTCCTCGGCGGCCACCTCGCCGCGCGCTTCGCCGCGAACCCGGACATCGAGCGCGTGCTCGGTGTGGACACCGAGCCGCCGCCACGCGACCTGCTGCGCCGCATGGGCCGAGCGGAGTTCGTGCGGGCCGACATCCGCAACCCGCTGATCGCCAAGGTCATCTCCACCGCGAACGTCGACACGGTCGTCCACGCGTCCGTCACCGCGAGCCCGGCCGGGCCCACCGGCCGCACGGTGATGAAGGAGATGAACGTCATCGGCACCATGCAGCTGCTGGCCGCGTGCCAGAAGTCGCCCAAGGTGCAGAAGCTCGTCGTGAAGTCCACCAGCGCCGTCTACGGGTCGTCCTCCCGGGACCCGGCGGTGTTCACCGAGGACATGGGCCCCAAGGACCTGCCGTCGTCCGGCTACGCCAAGGACGCGGTCGAGGTCGAGGGCTACGTGCGCGGGTTCGGCCGCCGCCGGCCGGACGTGAACGTCACCTCGCTGCGCTTCACGAACTTCATCGGCCCGCGCATCGACACGGTGCTGACGCGCTACTTCGCCCTACCGGTCGTGCCCACCGTCCTGGGCTACGACGCTCGTGTGCAGCTGCTGCACTCCGAGGACGCCCTGGCGGTCCTGGAACGCGCGACGCTGCACGACCTGCCTGGTGTCTACAACGTGGGCGGCGACGGCGTGCTGCTGCTGTCGCAGGCCATCCGCCGGGCGGGCAGGCTGAACCTGCCGGTGCCCAGCGCGGCCGTGCCCACCGTCGGTGGCTTCTTCCGGAGCGCCCGGCTCGTCGACTTCTCGCCGGACCAGATGAGGTTCCTCAACTGGGGCCGGGTGGTCGACACGACCCTGCTGAAGAAGGAGTTCGGGTTCACGCCGCGGTGGACCACCCAGCAGGCGTTCGACGACTACGTGAACGGCCGTGGCCTGAAGCCGCTCGTCGACCCGGACACGGTCGACGCCGCAGAGCGGACCATCCTCCAAGCGGCCGCTCGTTTCCGCTGATCTTTGCCTTGAGGAGATGAACGCAGTGGCAGGAGCACGCGTTATCCCGCTGCACGACCCGGACCGCGACGCGCGCAGAGCACGCCACGTCGAGGTGGTTCCCGAGCCGGAGCAGCAGCAGTCCGCGACACCGGACTGGGAACGCAGGCTGACGGACCTGCTGGCGTTCGCGCGCAGGCGGATCGCGGGCGACTACCAGGTCGACGAGTTCGGGTTCGACAAGGACCTCACCGAGAACGTGCTGATGCCTCCGCTGAAGCCGTTGTACGAGAAGTGGTTCCGCGTCGAGACCATCGGCCTGAACAACATCCCGACGGCCGGTGGCGCGCTGATCGTGGCGAACCACTCCGGCACCGTGCCGCTGGACGCGCTGATGACGTCGTTCGGCATCGCGTCCGAGCACCCGGCGCACCGCCACATGCGCATGCTGGGCGCGGACCTGGTCTTCCGCACGCCGGTGCTCGGCGCGCTGGCCCGCAAGTCCGGCCAGACCCTCGCGTGCAACCCGGACGCCGAACGGCTGATGTCGTCCGGCGAGCTCGTCGGCGTGTGGCCGGAGGGCTTCAAGGGCATCGGCAAGCCGTTCAAGGACCGCTACAAGCTGCAGCGCTTCGGCCGCGGCGGGTTCGTGTCGGCGGCGCTCAAGACCGGCGCGCCGATCATCCCGTGCTCCATCGTCGGGGCCGAGGAGATCTACCCGATGATCGGCGACATCAAGGCGCTGGCCCGGTTGCTGGGCTTCCCGTACTTCCCGGTCACGCCGTTCTTCCCGCTGTTCGGGCCGCTGGGCGCCATCCCGCTGCCGTCGAAGTGGTACATCGAGTTCGGCGAGCCGATCCGCACCGACGTCTACGGCGAGAACGCGGCCGACGACCCGATGCTCGTGTTCAACCTGACCGACCAGGTGCGCGAGACGATCCAGCAGACGCTCTACCGCCTGCTCACCCAGCGTCGGAACGTGTTCCTCGGCTGACCAGCTCCTGCACCTCGTCGTAGCCGAACGCCTGCGGGAGCTCGCCGTCGCGCACTCGCCGGGCGGCCGCGACCGTGTGGTGCAGGGCCGTGCGGAACAGCAGTGATCCGGTGCTGATGCGCTTCACGCCCAGGTCGCCGAGCTCCTTCGGCGTGCGCTGCTGGGCCAGCACGTTGAGCGGGGCCAGGGCCGCGAGCTGCTCGATCTCGCGCGGCTCGGTGAGGCCCGCCACGAAGATCCCGTCCGCGCCGGCGTCGACGTAGCGGCGGGCGCGGGCCGCGGTCTCCTCGTGCGCGAGACCGAGCCAGTGGGTGTCGATCCGGGCGTTGAGGAAGACGCCCGGCGCACGTTCCTTGACGGCTGCGATCAGCTCTGCCTGCTCCTGCGGGTCGGCCAGGCCGTGCGGGCGGCCGTCCTCCAGGTTCACCCCGGCGACGCCGAGGCCCGCGACCAGTTCCGCGACCTCGGCCGGCGGCCTGCCGAAGCCCGACTCCAGGTCGGCGGTGACCGGGCACGGCAGGGTGCTCAGCAGCCTGGCCAGCGCGACGGCCTGCTCGCCCGCGAGACCCATGCCGTCCGGGAGGCCGTGCGCAGCGGCCACGCCGAGGCTCGTCGTGCCGATGGCGAGGAACCCGGCGGCGTGCAGCGCGGCGGCGGAGCTGTGGTCCCAGGCGTTCGGCAGCACCAGCGGTTCGTCCTGGTGGTGCAGTGCCCGGAACGCCGTGTTCTTGGCGATCCGGGTGGCGATCTCGCGGCCGGGGCAGGCGTGCGGACCGTGCCCGAACGGGTGCCGCTCCAGGCTCACCTCGACCACGCCCTGCTCGGTCTGCCGGCGCGTGACCGGGACGGGCGGCGCCGGGTTGCCGGTGCTCAGGTGACCCGCGAGAGCGTGCGTCGCCGCCCAGGCCTGGACGAGCAGGCCGATCCGGGCCGCGGTCTCCTCGTCGTGGGCTCCGGCCAGCCGTTCCACGGCGGCGTCGGCCGCGGCGGTCACGGGCTCGTGCGGCTGGTAGCACGGGGCGATCTCGGCGATGGCGTCCAGCTCGCCCCGCAGGCCCAGCGCGGCGGCCAGTTCGTCGAGGGTGGTGACCTGCACGCCCTCCAGCAGACGCTCGGTCAACGCGCGCCTGCGGGCGTGCTCCGGCCCGTTGCTGAACCTCACGACGGACGACCTGAGCCAGGCCACGCCCGTGTCTCCTGGTGGGACCTGAGGGACCGGCAGCAGCAGCTCTTCGCTCATGCCGGACGACGCTAGGGGCTCGACGCTTCGGCGCCGGCCGAAGTGTCGCGGTCGCACAATGGGCGTTGTGGAAGCACTCGCCCAGGTCGCCGGACTGCTCGCGGACAACACACGAGCGGCCATCTGTGGCGCCCTGCTCGACGGACGGGCCTGGACCGCGCGCGAACTGGCCGCGCACACCGGAGTGGCCGCGTCGACCGCGAGCGAGCACCTGACCCGGCTCGTCGAGGGTGGGTTGCTGGTCGAGCACCGGCAGGGTCGGCACCGGTACGTCGCACTGGCCGGGCCGCACGTCGCCGAGTTGCTGGAGGCGATGACGGCGTTCGCCGGGCCGCGAGTGCCGTCGCGCGGGCTGCGGGCGGCGGCGGTGTCGGAGGCGATGGCTCGGGGCCGCACCTGCTACGACCACCTGGCAGGGCGGCTGGGGATCGCGCTGAAGACGGGGTTGGTGCGGGCAGGGGTGCTGGCGGCCGGGGCGGGGACGAGCGGGGCGGGGACCGACGACCTCACCACCGATTTCGCCGTCACCGAGCCTGGCCTCGCGTGGCTGCGGGAGCTCGGCTTCGAGCCGTCGAAACGGCAGGTCAGCCGCCCCTGCCTGGACTGGACCGAGCGCGTGCCGCACCTCGCCGGGGCTGCCGGGGCGTTCCTGTGCGCGACGTTCTTCGAGCGCGGCTGGATCCGGCGGATCGGCACGTCCCGGGCCGTCGTGCTGACCCCCGCCGGTGAGCAGGGGTGGCAGGACCTAGGACTTACTTGACCCGGCGGCGGTAGGCCATCGTCGCCGCCACCGCGCCCGCCACGGCACCCGCGCCCAGGATCGACGGCACGCCGATCTTGGCCGCCTTGCGGCCCGTGCGGAAGTCGCGGATCTCCCAGCCCTTGCGGCGCGAGATCTCGCGCAGCTGCGAGTCCGGGTTCACGGCCACGGCGGTGCCGACCACCGAGAGCATCGGCACGTCGTTCGACGAGTCCGAGTACGCGGTGCAGCGGCGCAGGTCGAGGCCCTCCTTGGCGGCGAGCGACCGGACCGCCTGGGCCTTGGCCTTGCCGTGCAGCAGGTCGCCGACGAGACGGCCGGTGTAGATGCCGTCCTCGGACTCCGACACGGTGCCGAGCGCGCCGGTCAGGCCCAGCCTGCGGGCGATGATCTGGGCGAGCTCGACGGGGGTGGCGGTGACCAGCCAGACGCGCTGGCCCGCGTCGAGGTGCATCTGGGCGAGCGCCTGGGTGCCCTTCCAGATGCGGTCGGCCATCAGCTCGTCGTAGATCTCCTCGCCGAGCGAGACCAGTTCGGCGACGCTGCGGCCCGAGACGAACGACAGCGCCTGCTCGCGCGAGGCCTTGACCGACTCCGGGTCCTCGCGGCCACCGACGCGGAACTTCAGCTGCTGCCAGACGAAGCCCGCGAGGTCGGACGACGAGAAGTACTTGCGCGCGGCCAGGCCCCGCGCGAAGTGGAAGATCGAGGCGCCCATCATCATCGTGTTGTCGACGTCGAAGAAGGCCGCGGCGGTCAGGTCCGGCGGGACCGACAGCGACAGTTCGAGCTCCGGGGCCATCGCGGCGGCCTGGATCGCCGCCTCCGCCGAAGCCTCGCCGGCGAGTTCGGCCGCCCGGTCGCTCTCCACGTCACGCTTGCCTGCCATGTCACAAGCCTAGCGATCAGCGCGCCGAACCTGCTTGGAGCTGGTGCACGCCGCGCTGAGCGCGTTCGATTCGTATCCTTGATCACGCCACGTGGTCGAGGCAACACGGAGCGATGTGCGCCGTTCGACCTGCTGCGGGCGATCTGCTCGCCGCGTCCGGACTCCCGCCGATTGCGGACCGTGGGCGTTCCATCCCTGGACCGGGCGGCTCGTGCACGTGCTGCCGCCCGTCATCACGCGAGGCGCCGTGCTCAGCCGAAGCTGATCCCCGGCAGCAGCGGCAGCGAGATGCTCGGCAGCGGCAGGGGCAGCGGGATCGTGATGCCCGGCTTGCCGGACGAGGGCGGGGTGGAGGTGCCCGGTTTCGCCGACGGCGCCGTCGACGTGCCGGGAACCACCGACTGCGTGGGCTGCACCGACGGGTTCGCCGAGCCGGACGGCACCGGCAGGCCCGAGGGGACCGGCTGCGTCGAGGACGGCCTGGAGCCGGGCGACGAGTTCGGGTCGGTCACCACCGACGCGCACGGGTCCTTCGCCGGCAGCGGGCCGAGCGGGTCGGACGAACCGCTGACCACGGCGTCGCAGCCCGCGCGGGCCGCCAGGTCGTGGGCCCGCTGGGCGATGCTCGCGAGCAGCCACATCGTGGTGTCGGCGTGGGCGCGCGCGTCGTCGGGCAGGCGGGAGCGCAGGGTGCCGAGCTTCACGTACTGGGCCAGCGCCCACTCGTTCAGCACGGGCAGGGCCTTCTGGTCGGACGAGGTCGCGTACTCGGTGAGCCTGCGGGCGCCCTCGACGGCGTCGGCGTCCAGGTCGGACAGGGCCGTGAGCTGCGCGGACGAGTCCGAGTCGCGGTCGGCGAGGGTCTCCATCTCGGTGACCCTGGACGTGGCGAACTCCAGGTGCTTGAAGGCCTTGTCCTCGTCGCCGAAGGTCAGGCCGAGCGAGGCGCTCTCGGTGGTGCGCTTGATGCCGTAGAGCGGGTCTCCCGGGAGCGCGTCACGGCTGAGCAGCACGCTCATACCGGTGAGGGACAGCAGCAAGCAGAGCACCGCGGCTGCTGCGACTGCTACTCGTGCGCGCGCTCCCACCCGTCTTACCGACGAGAGCACCAGTGGTTTCTCCGGTGGGGGAGCCGTGAGGACGCGCTGTCTCATCCGTTCGCGCGCCTCGGCGTCCGGGCCGACGTCCATCCGCCGGAGGAGTTCGACGATCGCGAGGTCCTCAGCGAGGTCGTCGTTCCCCACCGGCTGTGGGCCGCCTTCAACGGCACGGGCGAATCGCTCGTGCTCCGTCTGCCGCCACCGCGGTGTTCTTCCCTTGCCGTCCATCTCAGCCCGAGTAACGAAGTTGATCTGCTTTGGGTTACGCCCCTGCGATCGCGATCACCGCAACCAGGACGGGAGGATCTGTGCGAGCCGCCTGACGGCCCGGTGTTGCAGTGCCTTCACGGCGCCCTCGTTGCGGTCCATGAGCTGCGCGACCTCGGACACCGACTTGCCCTCGATGAACCTCAGCACGATGCACTCGCGCTGGTCGTCACCCAACTGGGAAACGCACCGGAGCAGCTCCGCGTTGGTCGCCTCGGTCATGACCTCCTGCTCGGGGCCGCTCGTCTCCTCGCGGTTGTCCTGCAGCTCGGCGGTCGTGACCTCCAGCCGGTAGCGGCTCGACTTCACGTGGTCGAACACGATGTTGCGGGCGATCGTGACGAACCACGCCCCCACGTCGCGGCCCTGGTAGCTGACCGAACCGATGCTCCGCAGCGCGCGCAGGAAAGTCTCGCTGGTCACGTCCTCGGCGAACGCGCGGTCGCCGCCCACCCGGAAGAGGACATAGCGGAAGACCATGTCGACGTACTTGTCGTACAGCACCCCGAACGCCTCGGTGTCACCCGACTGGGCGGCTTTGACGAGCTGCCACGGCTCGTCGGAAGCGTCGTCGTGCTGACCCCCCGCCATGGCTCGGGTGGTCCTGATCGTGTTCGGTCGTGCCCGCGCGGTCATCGGCTCGCGGCACCTCCACAGAGTCGCCGTGGCGGCAGCATACGTGTTGTTACTCCGTAGTAGGTAGCGGACGGGTTCCCAGGAGGAGACGCGCGAACCGCGGCTTCATGACGCCCGTCACGCGTGGAACACTGCTCCAAGCGTCCAGTTGTTCATGAGGAGGCCATGTTGACTTCCGCTCGCAATGTCTCAGATCTGGTCCGTGCTTCGGCACAGCGGGGACCCGGCCACGTCGCCTTGGTCGACGTGGCGAGCGGAAAAAGCTTCACGTGGGAAACCATCGACGGCGCGATCGACGCTTTCGCCCGCCATTTGGCTGATTCAGGACTCGAATCAGGGGACCGGGTGGCGGTACGGCTGCCCACGAGCCCCGAGTTCGTGGTCGCCGTGTTCGGCGTCCTGCGCGCCGGCGGTGTCGTGGTGCCCACCGGACCGGGCAACCCGCCGCGCGAGCTGCAGCGCATCCTGGCCGACTCCGGCGCCACGTTGCTCGTCGGCGACGGCGAGGGTTCCGACGCCACGGTGATCGCCGGGCCGGACGTCGAGGCGACCGCCGAGCCGTTCGAGGCCGTCCGCGGCGGCGAGGACCTGGCCGTCCTCGGCTACACCTCGGGCACGTCCGGCGTGCCGCGCGGTGCGATGCTCTCGCACCGGGCGCTGCTCGCGAACGTCGCGCAGTGCGCCGCCCTGCGCCCCGCCCCCGTGACGGCGGGCGACCGGGTGCTGCTCGCGCTGCCGCTGTTCCACGTCTACGGCCTCGGCCCCGGCCTGCTGCAGGTCGCGGGCGCCGGTGCCACGGCGGTCCTGCTGGAGCGCTTCGAGCCCGCCCACGCGCTCGACGTCATCGAGGAGCACCGCGTCACCACGATGGTCGGCGTGCCCCCGATGTACCGGGCGATCCTCGCCCACCCCGTCGAACTGCTGCGCGAGAAGCTCGCCACGGTCCGCCTGTTCACCTCGGGCGCGGCACCGCTCCCGGCCGGCGTCATCGCCGAGATGAAGGGCGCGATCGGCATTCCGATCTACGAGGGCTACGGCCTCACCGAGACCGGCCCCGTGCTCACGTCCACCCTGGTCGGGGGCACGCCGAAGCCCGGTTCGGTCGGCCAGGCGCTGCCCGGCGTCGAGATCCGGCTCGTCGACACGGACGGCTCGGTGCTCGACATCGACGAGGACGAGCCCGGCACCGGCCTGGTCTCCGCGAAGGGCGACAACCTCTTCAGCGGCTACTGGCCCGACGGCGCGCACGGCCCGGACTCCTCCGGCTGGTTCCGCACCGGCGACGTCGGCTTCATCGACGCCGACGGCGACCTGCACCTGGTCGACCGCGCGGGCGACCTGATCATCGTCAACGGCTTCAACGTGTACCCGCACGAGGTCGAGCAGGTCATCGGCGAACTGGCCGGCGTGCTGGAGGCCGCGGCCGTCGGCGTGCCGGACGAGAAGACCGGCGAGTCGGTCAAGGTCGTCATCGTCCTGCGCGACGGCCAGGAGCTGACCAGCGACGACGTCGTCACCCACTGCGCCGCCCGCCTCGCCAAGTTCAAGGTGCCGACGGCGGTCGAGTTCGCCCCGGCCCTGCCGCACTCGCCGACCGGCAAGCTGGCGCGCGCGGTGCTCCGCAGGCCCCTGGGAGCATGAGGGGCATGACCCACCACGTGACGTTGATGAGCCGGGTGTCGTGCCACTCCTGCGAGGAGGCGGCCGTGGAGATCGAACGGATCTGCGCGGAGCTGGGCGCCACCTGGTCCGTCGAGGACGTGGACAGCGACCCGGAGCTGCGCGCCGAGTACGGCGACCGGGTGCCGGTGTTCCTCGTCGACGGCGAGGAGCACGGCTACTGGAAGGTGGAGGAGGACCGCCTGCGGGCGGCCCTCGCGCGGTAACTGGTTACCGAGGGCTTACGACCTGAGCGAACCAGGCTCGCTCGGGTGTCGAATGGAAGGCATGAAGCCCGCCAAGGCCGCGCTCACCGGACTGCTCGCGCTCGTCGCCGCCCTCGCGGCCGGGCACCTGGTGGCGGCCTTCGTCGGCCTGAGCGCCTCGCCGTACCTCGCCGTGGGCAACGCCGCGATCGACCTCACCCCGTCCTGGCTGAAGGACTTCGCGGTCAGCACCTTCGGCACGGCCGACAAGCTCGTGCTGCTGATCGGCATGGCCCTGGTCCTGGCGGGCGCCGCCGTCGCCGCGGGGCTCGCCAGCAGGACCAGTCCCGCGCCCGGCACGCTGGTGGTCGTGCTGCTCGGGTTCGTGGGCGTCGCGGCCGTCGTGACCAGGCCGGACGTCGGCCAGCTCGCCGTGCTCGCGCCTGTGGCCAGCACCGCCGCGGGCGTCTACGTGTTCCGCTTCCTGCACAAGGAGGCCGAGGAGAGCGAGTCCCGCCGCGGCTTCCTGGTCACCGCGGGGCTGTCGGTCTTCGCCGGGGTCGCGGGCCAGTTGTTCGGCGCCAGGACCGACGTCGAGGGCAGCAGGCAGGCCGTCGGCGACCTCACGCCGAAGACCAGGGCACCGGAGATCCCGTTCAACGCCGACTTCGCCAAGGACGGCACCCCGAGCTTCATCACCAGCGGCAAGGACTTCTACCGGATCGACACGGCGCTGAGCGTGCCGCGCATCCGGGCCGAGGAGTGGGCGCTGCGCGTGCACGGCATGGTCGAGCGGCCGACCGTGCTGACGTTCGAGGAGATCCGCAGCCGCGACCTCGTGGAGGAGACCGTCACGCTGACCTGCGTCTCCAACGAGGTGGGCGGCCCGTACATCTCCACGGCCAACTTCGTGGGCATCCGGATCGGCGACGTGCTCCGCGAGGCCGGCGTGAAGGCGGGCGCCGACCAGCTCTTCAGCACCAGCGACGACGGCTTCACGGCCGGCAGCCCGCTGGACTACGTGCTGGAGAACGGCCTGATCGCGATCGGCATGAACGGTGAACCGCTGCCCGCCGAGCACGGCTTCCCGGCGCGGCTCGTCGTCCCCGGCCTCTACGGCTACGTCTCCGCGACCAAGTGGGTCACCGACCTCAACGTCACGACGTTCGCCAAGGACCAGGGCTACTGGATCCCGCGCGGCTGGGCCACCAAGGCCCCGATCAAGACGTCCTCGCGGATCGACCGGCCCAAGCGGATGGGCAAGGTGCAGGGCAAGGCGGTCATCGCCGGCACGGCCTGGGCGCAGCCGAAGGGCGTCGCGAAGGTGGAGGTGCGGATCGACGGCGGGCCGTGGCGGGAGACCGAGCTCGGCGCCGACGTCAGCGACAGCACCTGGCGCATGTGGAAGATCGAGCTGGACCTGTCGCAGGGCAGTCACACGGTCGAGTGCCGGGCCACCGACAAGTCCGGGTTCACCCAGGACCAGGCGCGCCTCGACCCGGTTCCCGACGGGGCGACGGGATGGCACTCGGTCACGTTCACAGTCGAGTAGGCGCTCACCCCGTAGTGATCATGAACGACGGAAGCGCTGGTCACGCCCTGTGACCGGGGCCGGGGCAGTCGATCATCGACTTTGTGCGTGCGTTCACAAGCGGTACGGTGTGGGTATCACCAACGCCGCGGACTCCCTGCGGTGAAGCACACCCGGAGGTCGGAGAGCGTGGCTGCACAGCGGGGCGAAGGCGACACGACCGCCACCCCTGCAGAGGCTGCCGACAAGGAGCGCGCCCGCGCGATCCCCGAGGCCGCGGTGGCCCGGCTCGCCGTGTACCTCCGCGTGCTGTCCGGCATGTCCGAGAGCGGCGTCACGGCCGTCTCCAGCGAGGAGCTCAGCCAGGCCGCGGGCGTCAACGCGGCGAAGCTCCGCAAGGACCTGAGCTACATCGGCAGCTACGGCACGAGGGGCGTCGGGTACGACGTCGAGGTCCTCGTGAGCCACATCGAGCGCATCCTCGGGCTGACCCGGAACCACTCCGTGGCCGTCGTGGGCATCGGTAACCTTGGTCACGCTCTCGCGAACTACGGCGGCTTCCCCGGCCGCGGGTTCCCGGTCACCGCCCTCTTCGACGTGGACGCCGATCTCGTCGGAATCCCTGTTGGGGGCATCCCCGTCAACCACATCGACGAGATCACCGCCGTCTGCCTCGAACGCGAGGTGTCGATCGGCGTCATCGCGACGCCGCCCCCGGCGGCCCAGTCGGTTTGCGACCGTTTGGTATCTGCGGGCGTGCAGTGCATTCTGAACTTTGCACCGGTTGTCCTCCAGGTTCCAGACAACGTCGAGGTGCGCAAGGTTGACTTGGCGGTCGAGATGCAGATCCTGTCGTTCCACGTCGCTCGACGTGCGGACGAGGCTGCCGGTGTCTCGGTCGGCAACAACGGACTCGGTGTGGACGGGATGGTGATTCGCCCGTGAGCGTGAGCCAGGCGGCTCCGGCAGACGTGGTGAGTGCATGAGCGTGCTCGTAGTCGGTCTGTCGCACCGCACCGCCCCCGTCCCGGTCCTGGAACGCGTCACCGTGGCCGAGCCGGACCTGCCCAAGGTCCTCGGCCAGCTGCTCGCCGCCCCCAGCGTCTCCGAGGCAGTGGTCCTCTCGACCTGCAACAGGGTCGAGGTCTACGCCGTCGTCGAGTCGTTCCACGGCGGCATGTCGGAGGTCGTCGAGGTTCTCGCGCAGCACGCGCAGATCGAGCCCCAGGCCCTCTACGAGCACTTCTACGTGCACTACGCCGCCGCTGCCGTCGAGCACCTGTTCTCCGTCGCGGCCGGCCTCGACTCGATGGTCGTCGGCGAGTCCCAGATCCTCGGCCAGCTGCGCGGCGCGTACGCGGCGGCCGACGAGGCGGGCACCGTCGGCAAGTCCATCCACGAGCTCACCCAGAACGCGCTGCGCGTCGGCAAGCGCGTGCACGCCGAGACGGGCATCGACCACGCGGGCGCGTCGGTCGTGTCCGAGGCGCTCGGCGACGCGGAGGCCGAGCTCGGCACCCTCGTCGGCAAGCGGGCGCTGCTCGTCGGCGCCGGCGCCATGGGCGGACTGGCCGCCGCGCACCTGCGCCGGGCGGGCATCGGCGAGGTCGTCGTCGCCAACCGCACGCAGGCCAACGGTGTGCGTCTCGCCACGTCGCTGAAGGCCGAGGGCGTCCCCGCGACGGCCGTCGACCTGGCCGCGCTGCCCGTCGAGATCGACCTCGCGGACATCGTCTTCGCGTGCACCGGCTCGGTCGGCACGACCGTCCGCGCCGACATGATCGGCAAGCGCGCGCGGCCGCTCGTCCTGTGCGACCTAGGCCTGCCGAAGGACGTCGACCCGGCGGCGGCCGAACTGCCGAACGTTCGTGTGGTGGACCTGGAAACGCTGCAGCGCCGTCTCTCCGACGCGCCCGCCGGCCAGGACACCCGCCTCGCGGTCCAACTCGTCGCCGACGAGGTGAAGGCCTACCTCGCGGGCCAGCGGTCCGCCGAGGTCACGCCGACCGTCACGGCCCTGCGCAAGCGGGCCGCCGAGGTGGTCGACGCCGAACTGCTCCGTCTTGATTCGCGACTTCCCGAACTGGACCCCGCGACACGCGGTGAATTGGCCAAGACGGTGCGCCGCGTTGTAGACAAGCTCCTGCACACGCCGACCGTCAGGGTGAAGGAGCTCGCCTCCGCCCCTGGTGGTACCGGCTACGCGGAGGCTCTCCGCGAGTTGTTCGGGCTCGACCCCCAGACGCCTGGGGTTGTCAGTCAGACCAAGTCTTCTGTGGATGGTGAAACGCGGTGACCCGCACCCTACGGATCGGTACCCGAGGCAGCGCACTGGCGCTCGCGCAGACGGGGACCGTGGCCGAGGCGCTGAAGGCTGCCGGAGCCCAGGTCGAGATCGTCGTCATCAAGACGCCGGGCGACCTCTCCGACGCACCCATCGCCCAGATCGGCATCGGCGTCTTCACGTCGGCCCTGCGCGACGCGCTGGCGAACGACGAGATCGACGTCGCCGTCCACTCCTACAAGGACCTCCCGACCGCGCCGGACCCCCGGCTGACGATCGCGGCCGTCCCCCTGCGCGAGGACCCGCGCGACGCCCTCGTGGCGCGCGACGGACTCACGCTCGGCGAGCTGCTGCCGGGGTCCACTGTGGGCACCGGTTCGCCGCGCCGCGCGGCCCAGCTGGAGGCCCTCGGTCTCGGGCTGAACATCGTTCCGTTGCGCGGCAACGTGGACACGCGCATCGGGAAGGTCCGCTCGGGCGAGCTCGACGCGGTGGTGCTGGCTCGCGCCGGCATCGCGCGTCTCGGCCGCACGGACGAGATCACCGAGAACCTGGAGCCCATCCAGATGCTTCCCGCACCCGCGCAGGGTGCGTTGGCAGTCGAGTGCCGGATCGACGACGTCGATGCCGAGCACCTGATCCAGTCCACTTTGGACGATTCGGCCAGCCGGGCCGCTGTGACCGCCGAGCGCGCCATGCTGGCCGCGCTCGAGGCGGGCTGCAGCGCGCCGGTCGGCGCGCTGGCCGATGTGGTGGAAGACCTCGACGACGAGGGCAAGGTCGTGTACCGACTTTCCCTGCGCGGGGTCGCAGCGACGCCGGAGAACGATCTCCTCCGCGCGTCCGCCACCGGTGACTTGACCGAAGCTGAGGGACTCGGCCGTGCGCTGGCCGCCGAGTTGCTCGACCTCGGGGCCGCGGTTCTCAGCGGTCCAGAGGCGTAATCGATGGGGAGTGCCCTGATGACCCGCGCACGCAAGACCCCCGGACGCGTCGCCTTCGTGGGCTCCGGCCCCGGCGACACCGGGCTGCTCACGGTCCGGGCCCACGACTTGCTCACCAGGGCTGAACTCGTGGTCACCGACCCGGACGTCCCCGCGGACGTCCTCGCGACCGTGGCCGAGGGAGTCGAGGTCCGCCCCGCTGTCGGCGAGTCCGCCGACGTGGCCAAGGACCTGGTGAACGAGGCGAAGAACGGCGCCACGGTCGTCCGCCTCGTCGCGGGTGACCCCCTGACGCTCGACTCGGTCGTCAAGGAGGCGCAGGCCGTCGCGAAGTCGACGATCCCGTTCGACGTCGTCCCCGGTGTGCCCTCGGGCACCGCGGTCCCGGCGTACGCGGGCGTCGCGCTCGGTGGCGTGCACACCGAGGTCGACGTGCGCGCCGTTACGGACTGGGCAGGCCTCGCCGCCTCGCCCGGCACGCTCGTGCTGCACGCGACCGGCTCGCACCTGGCCGAGGCCGCGTCGAACCTGGTCGAGAACGGCCTCGCGCCGCAGACCCCGGTCGCCGTGACCGCCGAGGGCACGGGCTTCCAGCAGCGCACCGTCGACACCACGCTGGCCGCCGTCGCGGCCGACGCCGGTGAGATGGGCGGCCCGCTGGTCGTCACCGTCGGCGCTGCCGCCGCCGCGCGTTCGAAGCTCTCCTGGTGGGAGTCGCGGGCGCTGTACGGCTGGCGGGTGCTGGTGCCGCGGACCAAGGAGCAGGCCGGCGCGATGTCCGAGCGCCTGCACTCGCACGGCGCGATCGCCGTCGAGGTGCCGACGATCTCGGTCGAGCCGCCCCGCAGCCCCGCGCAGATGGAGCGCTCGGTCAAGGGTCTCGTCGACGGCCGCTACCAGTGGGTCGTCTTCACCTCGACCAACGCCGTCCGCGCGGTGTGGGAGAAGTTCCGCGAGTTCGGCCTGGACGCCCGCGCGTTCTCCGGCGTGAAGATCGCCTGCGTCGGCGAGGCCACGGCCGCGAAGGTGCGCTCGTTCGGCATCATCCCCGAGCTCGTGCCGTCCGGTGAGCAGTCGTCCGAAGGTCTCCTGAACGACTTCCCGCCGTACGACGACATCCTGGACCCGGTCGACCGCGTGCTGCTGCCGCGGGCCGACATCGCCACCGAGACGCTGGCCGCGGGCTTGCGCGAACGTGGCTGGGAGATCGACGACGTGACGGCGTACCGCACCGTGCGTGCGGCCCCGCCGCCCGCCGACACCCGCGAGATGATCAAGTCCGGCGGCTTCGACGCGGTGTGCTTCACCTCGTCGTCCACGGTCCGGAACCTGGTCGGCATCGCGGGCAAGCCGCACGCCCGCACGCTCGTCGCGTGCATCGGCCCGCAGACCGCCGAGACGGCGCGGGAGTTCGGCCTCCGGGTCGACGTGCAGCCCGAGGAGGCGAACGTGCCCGCGCTGGTCGACGCGCTGGCCGCCCACGCCGCCCGGTTGCGCGCCGAGGGAGCGCTGCCTCCTCCGCGCAAGACCAAGCGTCTGCGCCGCAGCTAAGTCAACGAAGCCGTCGGGGCCACTCAAGATCTTTTGGGTGGCCCCTTCGACTCTCTCCGTCAGGGAGTCACCACGATGTACCCACTTCACCGGCCGCGGCGCCTGCGCACGACGCCCGCCATGCGCCGCCTCGTGTCCGAGACCGAGGTGCGTCCTCGCCACCTCGTGCTGCCCATGTTCGTCAAGGAAGGCGCCACCGAGGCAGCTGAGATCAGCAGCATGCCGGGCGTCCACCAGCACACCCGCGACTCGCTGCGCAAAGCCGCGGTCGAGGCCGTGCAGGCGGGTGTCGGCGGCATCATGCTGTTCGGTGTCCCGGCCGAGCGCGACGCCGTCGGGTCCGGTGCCACCGACCCGGACGGCATCCTCAACGCCGCGCTGGGCGACCTGCGCGCGGAGCTGGGCGACAGCACGGTCCTGATGTCGGACTGCTGCCTCGACGAGTTCACCGACCATGGCCACTGCGGCGTGCTCGCCGCCGACGGCAGCGTGGACAACGACGCGACGCTCGAGGTCTACGGCGAGATGGCCGTGGCCCAGGCCCGCGCCGGTGCCCACGTCGTCGGCCCGAGCGGCATGATGGACGGCCAGATCGCGTTCATCCGCAACGCCCTCGACCAGGCCGGGCTGCAGGACACCGGCATCCTCGCGTACGCGGCCAAGTACGCGTCGGCGTTCTACGGACCGTTCCGCGACGCCGTCGAGTCGCAGCTCTCGGGTGACCGCAAGACCTACCAGCAGGACCCGGCCAACGCCCGCGAGGCGTTGCGCGAGGTGCAGCTGGACCTCGCCGAGGGCGCGGACATGGTCATGGTCAAGCCCGCGCTGCTGTACCTCGACGTGCTGCGCTCGGTCGCCGAGATCTCGGACGTTCCCGTTGCGGCGTACCAGATCTCGGGCGAGTACGCGATGATCGAGGCCGCCGCCGCGAACGGCTGGATCGACCGCGAGCGCTCGATCCTCGAGTCGCTCACGTCCATCCGCCGGGCCGGCGCGGACATCGTCCTCACCTACTGGGCAGTGGAAGCCGCTCGGTGGCTGGACCGGTAAAAGCCCCCGTTCCCAAGCTGGTCGACGTCGCGCGCTGGCTGTGGATCACCAGCGCGTGCCTCGGCATGCTGCGCTTCCTGGAACAGCTCTTCGACCGCGAGATGCTCGTGGCCGAGGTGCGGCGCCAGAACCCCGCGATGGGGCAGGACGAGATCGACGCCGGGGTGAACGGCGGTGTCCTCTTCGGACTGCTGCTCGCCGTGACCCTCGTCATCGCGTACACGCGGCTGGCGAACGCGATGGCCCGCGGCCGCAACTGGGCGCGGATCGTGCTGACCGTGCTGGGCGGCGCCTCCGTCGCGTTCGGACTGTTCCGGCTGACCGCCTGGGCCAGCGGGGTCGCCGCACAGGTCGGGGTGGAGATGCGTCCGGTGGACCTGGCCGTCACGGCGGTCACCACCGTGCTCGACGCGACCGCGATCGTGCTGATGTACCGGGCTTCCGCGCACTTCAGGAAGCAGGCAGCGGTGGACAGCGCTCTCCGGCCGTCCTAAGTTCGCGATCGTGACGTCACCGAAGCAATCGGGCACCCCCGGCACGATCAACGCGGGCTACTGGCTCGTGGTCGCCGGCTCGGCGCTGGGCGTGCTGGCCGCGCTGGTCATGCTCCTGAACAAGCAGGCGCTGGTCGACGCGGCCGTGCAGGCCAACAAGGACCAGAAGATCACGCCGGACATGATCGCCTCGACGATGACCGTCCTCGTGGTCGTCTCGCTGGTCGTGACGGTGCTGCTGGCGGGTCTCGCGGTGTGGTTCGCGGGCAAGGTGCGGTCGGGCATCAGGAAGAGCCGCACCGGCCTGATGATCACGGTGCTGATCGGGCTGTTCTTCCAGATGCTCACGAACACGCTCGGCATCGTCGCGGCGCTGATCGCCGTGGCCGGGCTGGTGCTGTTCTACTTCCGCCAGTCGAACGAGTACCTGACGCTGCGCGAGCAGTCGGCGTGAAGACCGACGACAAGCCGCTCACGGTCCGCATCGCGGTCGGCCTGTGGCTGGCGATCGCCGCCTTCGTGGTCCTCACGACCGTGCTGCTGTGGCGCCAGCACGACGTGTTCCAGCGGCTCAGCGGGTGGACGTCCGCGGAGGTCACGAGCTTCCTCTGGTTGCTGACCGCGGTGGCGCTGGTCTTCACGGGGGCCTACACGTGGCTGACGCGGGTGCTCCTGAGGCGCCGGGCCTGGGCGCGCGCGGCGTTGTCGTTCGTCGCGATCGTGCACATGATCTGGATCCTGCTCGTGGGGATCAGCGCGTCCGGCTTGGTCACGTTGCTGCTCATCTGCGTGGCAATCGTCCTCACCTGGCAGCCGCGTACGGCACAGTGGCTGGCGGAGGTGCGTGAGCAGTGAGCAACCCGCAGGACCCGAACCCCTGGCAGCCGAGCCAGGACACCCCGCAGACCCACGTCCAGCCGGGCGACTACACGTCGACGGCCGGGACGTACGAGGTGACCGCGGTCAACAACATGGGGCTGCCGATGCCGCCCGCCCCCGAGCTGGCGCAGCCGCTCGACCACTCGCAGTGGCAGAACACCTCGACGGCCGGCTGGCAGAACCCCGCCGCCCCCCAGTACCCGGCCGCGCCCGGCAGCCAGTACCAGGTGGCCTCCGCGAACCAGGGCTACGTCATGGCGCCGCTCACCCCGGTGCACTCCCAGGAGATGGCGCCGGAGCGGCCCGCCACGATCACCGCGGCGATGTGGATCTGGATCGTGGCCGCCGCGCTGTCCGTCGCGGTGGTCCCGGTGATGATGCTGGCCAACACCGACTTCATCCTCGCCCAGGACAACTTCGTCACGGAGGAGGACCGCCGGACCGGTGAGCTGGGGCTGCGGACCATCGCGGTGATGATCGGGTTCGCGATGCTGGTCGCGGCCGCGCCGTACGTCGCGTTCGCGATCGTGCTGCGCAACGGCCAGAACTGGTCGCGCATCCTGCTCACGATCCTCGGCGGCCTCGGCTTCGTGGCCATGATGGTGATCATCTTCATCTCGATCGGCTGGCAGGTCTGGCAGCCGAGCGTGGCGATCGGCATCGTCGTGATGGGGCTGACGGCCGCGGCCATCGTGCTGCAGTTCCTGCCGGCCTCGAACAGGTTCGTCCGCTAGTGCTCTACCGCGAGTCCGGCAGCAGCTGGTGGCCGCTGCTGTGGGGTCCGGCGTTCGCCGTGGCCGGATACCTCGTCGAGCTGATCACCGGACCGGCGTCGGTGCTGCTGTGGGCGGTCGTG
Source organism: Lentzea sp. NPDC003310 (assembly GCF_040610935.1). Lineage (NCBI taxonomy): Bacteria > Bacillati > Actinomycetota > Actinomycetes > Pseudonocardiales > Pseudonocardiaceae > Lentzea > Lentzea sp. NPDC003310. Next base: position 133,436 of record NZ_JBEXNC010000010.1, on the reverse strand, counting down.
GGGCTCGTGCTGACGCTCTGCGCGGTGGTGTGGGTGAACCTGCGGGTCAAGACCGGCAGCATCGCGCTCACGGCCGAGGAGGCCCAGTTCGGGCGGGAGAAGCTGCCGGTCGCGATGATCGAGGCCTGCCAGGACGTCGGCGCCCCCACCGGCGCGCGGGTGCTCGGCGGTGGCTGGTCGGTGCCGAAGGGGACGACCTCGATCCCGGTGCGGCTGGTGGACGGCAGCGTGGTGCTCGCGTGGGCGCGCGATCCGGAAGCCTTCCTCGCGGCGCTGCGGCGGGTCGTGAGAAGGTGAGCGACGTGACAGAGGCCGTGACCGAGCAGGAGACCGCGGTGGAGGAGCCCGAGCAGGCCCCGCCGGCGGATCCGAGCCTGCACCAGCCCAAGCGGTGGCTCATCGCCGCGGGCGAGCTCGTCGCGGTCGTCCTGCTGGTGGTCCTCGCCGTGTGGTGCTGGAACCGCGGCGTCGTGCGCCTCGAGTACCCGTTCGAGGGTCGCGAGCCGCTGGTCTCCACCCGCTACCACGGCAACTGGCTGGGCTCGGCGGTCCTCGCCGCCACGCTCGCCGTGGTCCTCGCGCTCGACGCGGTGAGGCAGATCATGCTGGCCGTGCGCACCCGGCCGCAGGAAGCCGCCGACTCCGACATGTGAGACTGGGGTACGTGACTGCGAGTCGATCCCAGGCCCTGTTCGAGCGCGCGTCGACGCTGACCCCCGGTGGGGTCAACTCGCCGGTGCGGGCGTTCCACTCCGTCGGCGGCACCCCGCGCTTCATGGTGCGCGGCGAGGGTCCGCACCTGTGGGACGCGGACGGCAACCGGTACGTCGACCTGGTGGCGTCGTGGGGTCCGATGATCCTCGGGCACGCCCACCCGGCCGTCGTCGAGGCCGTGCAGAAGGCGGCCGCGTCCGGTCTGTCGTTCGGCACGCCGACCGAGGGGGAGATCGAACTCGCGGCCGAGCTGGTCGACCGCGTCGAACCGGTCCGGCAGGTCCGCCTGGTCAACTCGGGCACCGAGGCCACGATGAGCGCGATCCGCCTCGCGCGCGGCTTCACCGAGCGCCGCAAGGTGATCAAGTTCGCCGGGTGCTACCACGGTCACGTCGACGCGCTGCTGGCCCAGGCCGGCTCCGGCGTCGCGACCCTGGGCCTGCCCTCCTCGCCGGGCGTCACGGGCGCGCAGGCCGAGGACACGATCGTGCTGCCGTACAACGACGTCGAGGCCGTGCGCGCGGCGTTCGCCGAGAACCCCGGCGAGATCGCGTGCGTCATCACCGAGGCTGCCGCGGGCAACATGGGCGCCGTCGCCCCCGCCGACGGCTTCAACCAGGCGCTGCGCGACCTCTGCGACGCCGACGGCGCGCTCCTGGTCATGGACGAGGTCATGACGGGCTTCCGCGTCTCCCGCGCGGGCTGGTACGGCCTGGAGCGGGTGAAGGGCGACCTCTACACGTTCGGCAAGGTCATGTCCGGCGGACTGCCCGCGGCGGCGTTCGGCGGCCGCGCGGACGTCATGGCCCGGCTCGCCCCCTCCGGCCCCGTCTACCAGGCGGGCACGCTGTCCGGGAACCCCGTCGCGGTGGCCTCGGGGCTCGCGACGCTGCGTGCCGCGGACGAGGACGTCTACCGCGCCCTGGACCGCAACGCCACCCGGCTCGGCGCGCTGTTCACCGCCGCCCTGACCGAGGCGGGCGTCGAGCACCGCGTGCAGTTCGCCGGGAACATGGTGAGCGTGTTCTTCGGTTCTTCCGAGGTGACGGACTACGCGGGTGCGCAGGCGTGCGAGACGTGGCGCTTCCCGCCGTTCTTCCACGCGCTGCTGGAGCGGGGCGTCTACGCGCCGCCGTCGGCGTTCGAAGCGTGGTTCGTGAACGCCGCCATGGGTGAAGAGGAGTTCGCCGTGATCGCCGACGCACTGCCGCACGCGGCCCGTGCCGCCAAGGAGGCCCGCAAGTGAGCCGCACCGTCGTCCACCTGCTGCGCCACGGTGAGGTGCACAACCCGACCGGCATCCTGTACGGCCGCCTGCCGGGCTTCAAGCTGTCCGAACGGGGCCAGAAGCAGGCCCTGACCGTGGCCGAGCACCTGGCGGACCACGACATAGTGCACGTCGTGGCGTCCCCTTTGGACCGTGCACAGCAGACAGCCGCGCCGATCGCCGACTCGCACCGCCTGGAACTGGCCACGGACGAGCGGCTGATCGAGGCCGACAACCAGTTCGAGGGCCTGAAGGTCGCGGTCGGCGACGGTGCGCTGCGCTCGCCGCAGCACTGGCCGAAGCTCGTGAACCCGTTCCGCCCGTCGTGGGGCGAGCCGTACCTCGAGATCGCGCACCGCATGCTCGGCGCGGTGCAGAAGGCCCGCGCGGCCGCCGAGGGCCACGAGGCCGTCTGCGTGTCGCACCAGCTGCCCATCTGGACCGTGCGGCGGTTCCTGGAGGGCAAGCGGATGTGGCACGACCCGCGCAAGCGCGAGTGCTCGCTGGCCTCGCTGACCTCGCTGATCTTCGAGGGCGAACAGCTGGTCCGCATCGCCTACACCGAGCCGGTCGGCGCGACGAACCCCAGGGTGACCGGGGCATGAAGCGTCTGCTCGTGCTCGCGTTGCTGCTGGCCGGGTGCTCCACCGGGAAGGACGCCGCCCAGGTCGGCGCGGGGGACTTCTACCTCGTCGCGCCGGGTGGGCAGGTCGAGATCCGGTACCCGGCCGCCGAGCGCAAGGAGCTCAAGGGCCTCGAGGGCGAGTCCCTGCTGGAGGACGGCAAGACCGTCCGGCTGTCCGACTACGCGGGCAAGCCGGTCGTGATCAACATCTGGGGCGCGTGGTGCGGCCCGTGCCGGACCGAGGCGCCGGAGATGCAGAAGCTCTTCGACGCGGGCCACCAGGTGATCGGGGTCGACGTGAAGGAGACCTCGAAGGACCACCCGCGGGACTTCATGAAGGACCGGAAGCTGACGTACCCGTCCATCTACGACGCCTCGGCGCGCAGCTTCATCAACGTGTTCCGCGGCGTGCCGGCGAACAGCGTGCCGTCGACGTTCATCGTGGACAAGAACCACAAGGTGGCGGCGGCGTTCCTGGTGCCGGTGCTGGCATCGGATCTGGAACCCGTGCTGGCGGAGCTGGCGAAGGAATGAGAAAAGGGGCCCCGCGAGGCCCCTTTTCCGTTGCGGTGGAACGCTTCTAGCGCGCGGCCGGGACCACCGGCTCGTTCAGCGACGGGATCTTCGCCTTGAACGCCTTGATCATCGCGTCGCGCCCGATCGAGTTGAACTGCTTGCCCAGCGTCCGCATGATCGAGTTGGCGGTCGGCCGGTACAGCCCGGTCTTGTAGTACCGCGCCCCCTCGACCGGTCCGATCACGCCACCGTCCGGCGACGGCTGGCCGAGGTACTCGCCCCACTTCGCGCCGGTCGGGTCCTTGGTGACGTTGACCTCGCGCGGTTCGGTGCCCGTGTAGTTGGCGTAGGGGTAGTCGTACTCGTCGGCCAGGCCGCCGATCGAGTGGCCGAGCTCGTGGATCGCGATCTGGCCGGCCTGGGCGTTCGACCCGGAGGCGGTGGCGACCGAACCGCCCGCGCCGCCGTACTTCGCGGTGTTGCCGAGCGCGATGACCTGGTCGGCCTGCGGGGCGAGCGCCGCGAACTCCTTGGCCTTGGTCTCGTTCACGCAGAGCAGGCGCTCGGTGTTCGCGTCCCGGCCCTGGCACCAGAAACCCATGTCCAGCGCGGTGTTCTTGAGGACGCCCTTGGTCGGGTCGTGGTCCACACCGGACTCGGTGGAGACGACGTTGACCTGCCAGACGTTGAAGTACTGCTTGTAGGAGGCGAAGGGCTCGACCGCGGAGAGCTCCTCCCACTTGCTCTTCACGTTCGCGGTGTAGGTCGCCAAGTCGTCGGCCGTGTAGCCGTCGCCGACGAAGACGAGGTCGAAGCGGTCCGCCGAGTCGCCGGTCACCTGGACCTCGACCACGTCCGCCGCGGCGAGGGCGCGGAAGTCGGAGGACTTCTCCTTCGGAGCCTTCGGGGTCAGCGCCTGGGTGATGGAGCCGTCTTCGTTGAAGACCTCGCGCCATTCCATCGCCGGGGCCGCACCACCGGCCGGTACCTGTGCGAACAGTGCCAGCGCTGCCATGGTCAGTGCAGGGAGGACCAGACGGGAACGTCGCATGTGCTGACGCTAAGCAACCGTGATGTCACCCACAAGCGGCAATTGACAGTAATTTTGGCCCAATCCTTGTCTCAGGTCGAAAAGCCATGCCGGTCGTCGCGTGATCTGGGCAACTACCTACTCTGAGATCTGTGAACCCCACCGATCTGGCGATCTCCGGGCCGTTGCTGCTGGCCACCGGGGTCGCTTTGCTCGCGGGATTTATCTCCTTCGCCTCACCCTGCGTGGTTCCGCTCGTGCCCGGCTACCTGGCGTACCTGGCCGGCCTGGTCGGGGCCGAGGCGCCGCGGGTCGAGGCGAACGAGCCCGCCAAGCAGGGCCGGTGGCGCGTGGCCGGTGCCTCGCTGCTGTTCGTGCTCGGGTTCACGGTCGTCTTCGCGCTCGCCTCGATGGCCATCCTCGGGGCGTCGGACGCTCTGTTCCTCAACGCCGACCTGTTCCAGCGCATCGGCGGCGTCGTCACGATCCTGATGGGACTCGTGTTCCTCGGACTCGTCCCGGCGCTGCAGAAGGACGTGCGGTTCCACACCAAGCCGCAGGCGGGCCTGTTCGGCGCCCCGGTGCTCGGGGCCGTGTTCGCGCTCGGGTGGACGCCGTGCCTCGGGCCGACGCTCGCGGGCGTGCTCGCCGTCGCGCGCAGCACCGAGATCGGGTCCTCGACGGCGCGCGGGGCCGTGCTGGTGCTCGCGTACTGCCTGGGCCTCGGACTGCCGTTCGTCGTGCTCGCGCTCGGCGCGCGGTGGGCGCTCGGCGTGACGAAGTGGCTGCGCACGCACGCCCGGCAGGTGCAGATCTTCGGCGGCGTGTTGTTGATCTTGGTCGGGATCGCGCTGGTCACCGGCCTCTGGGGTGAGTTCGTCGGGTGGCTGCGCTACTCGTTCGTCGACGTCGTGAGGCTGCCGCTCTAGTGATCGCCTTCCTCCGCAACACGTGGCGCGGCCTCACCTCGATGAGGACCGCGCTGACGCTGCTGTTCCTGCTCGCGCTCGCCGCGATGCCCGGCGCTCTGCTGCCCCAGCGCTCGCTCAACTCGGCCAAGGTCGACGAGTACATCGCCCAGAGGGGCTGGTGGGGCGAGCTCCTGCAGAAGCTCGGGTTCTTCGAGGTGTACGCCACGCCGTGGTTCGCCGCGATCTACCTGCTGCTGTTCACGTCCCTGGTCGGGTGCCTGCTGCCCCGCACGTGGGAGTACTTCAAGCAGATGCGCTCGAAGCCGGTGCTCACGCCGCGCAACCTCTCGCGCATGCCGCACCACGTGCAGGCCGAGCTCGACATCACGCCGGACGAGGCCGTGGCGCGTGCGAAGAAGGCCATGCGCGGCTGGCGGATGGAGGCGGGCGACGACACGGTCAGCGCCGAGCGCGGGTTCCTGCGCGAGACCGGCAACCTGGTCTTCCACTTCGCGCTGCTGGGCCTGCTCGTGTCGTTCGCGCTCGGCAAGATGTTCAACTACGAGGGCCAGGTCATCGTCCAGGCGAACGGCGGCCAGTTCTGCAACGGCGGCATCTTCAACTACGACCAGTTCCGGCCCGGCCTGCGGGTCGACGGCACGGACCTCACGCCGTTCTGCGTCGAGATCGGCAAGTTCTCCGCGGAGTACCTCGACAACGGCCAGCCGGTCGGCTTCCAGGCCGACATCCGGTACCAGTCCGGCGACGACCTCGCGTCGAACACGTGGAAGCCGTACACGCTGCAGGTCAACCACCCGCTGCGCACCGAGGGCGACCGCGTCTACCTGCTCGGCCACGGCTACACGCCGACGTTCACGGTGACGTTCCCCAACGGCGAGAAGCGCACCCAGGGCATCCAGTGGCTGCCGAGCGACCAGCTCACGCTCACCTCCGAGGGCGCCACGAAGTTCGACCCGCCCGGCATCACCGACAGCGAGACGCGGCTCAAGAACCAGATCGCCGTGACCGGTCTGCTGGCGCCGACGCCGTTGCTGCACGGCAACATCCTCAGCTCGAAGTTCCCGGCGCTGAACAACCCGATGGTCGCCGTCGACGTGTACCGCGGGGACCTGGGCGTGGACAACGGCCGCGGCCAGTCGATCTTCTCGATCGACCAGAAGATGGTCGACCAGGGCAGGCTGCAGAAGGTCGCGCGCAAGAACCTCGCGCTGGGCGAGGAGGTCGCGCTCGACGACGGCACCAAGGTGCGGTTCGACGGGGTCAACGACTGGGTGTCCCTGCAGGTCTCGCACGACCCGACCCAGGGGTACGTGCTCGCGTTCGCGATTCTGATCATCCTCGGCCTGGGGGTCTCGCTGACCGTCAAGCGCCGCAGGGTGTGGGTGCGTGCGACCCGTCTGGAGGACGGGCGTACGTTGGTCGAGGTCGGTGGCCTCGCCCGTACTGACCAGGCCGGATACGGCGAGGAGTTCACGCGGCTCGCCCGCGCGGTGCTGAACGAGGAGAAGTCCTGATGCCGGTTGACGAGACTCTCGCGACCTACAGCGACTGGCTGTACCGCAGCGCGCTGGGTGTCTACCTCGTCGCGATCCTGCTGTACGCGGTGGAGCAGGCGTTCGCCCGCACCCCGCGCAAGGCGCTGGTCGGCGCCGGTGGCCCGGACATCCTGGTCGACGAGCCGAAGCACGAGCTCACGAAGACCGAGCGCATCGGTCGCATGGGCGCCGCGATGACGGTCCTCGGTGCCGTGCTGCACCTCGGTTCGCTGGTCATGCGCGGCCTGTCCGCCGGCCGCGCGCCGTGGGGCAACATGTACGAGTACATGTCGCTGCTGTGCCTCGCGGCCGTGGTGACGTGGATCGTGCTGATGGCCAAGTTCCCGATCCGCCGCCTCGGCGCGTTCGTGCTCACGCCGATCTGGATCCTGCTGTTCCTCGGCGGCACCGTGCTGTACGCCGAGTCCGCGCCCGTCCAGCCGGCGCTGCGGTCGTACTGGCTGGTGATCCACGTCTCGGTGATCTCGATCTCGTCCGGCGTGCTGCTCATCCCCGGCGTGACGTCGATCCTCTACCTGCTCAAGGACTCGAAGTCCGACCGCTTCCCGAAGCTGCCGTCCGCCGACGTGCTCGACCGCATGTCGTACCGGACCACCGTGCTCGCGTTCCCGCTGTTCACGGCCGGGATCATCTGCGGCGCGATCTGGGCCGAGGCGGCGTGGGGCCGGTTCTGGGGCTGGGACCCGAAGGAGACCGTCGCGTTCGTCTCCTGGGTGGTCTACGCGGCGTACCTGCACGCGCGGGCGACGGCCGGCTGGCGGGGCCGCGGAGCCGCCTGGATCAACATCGCGGGCTTCGTCCTGAACGTGTTCAACCTGTTCTTCATCAACTTGGTCACCACCGGGTTGCATTCCTACGCCGGTCTCTAACGAGTTAAGCCCCCAGGTCGATGGAACCGGTGGCGGTTGCGTACCGTCGCAACCTGGGGGTCGGGGAAGTCTCGGTCTCTCGTGTGCAGGGAGGACCACAGCGGTGAACTGGCAGCAACCACCGGGTGAGGAACAGGGCTCCGGCCCGCAGTACGTCGACCCGCAGGCGGCGGCCTACCCCGATCCGCAGCAGTCCGGCCCGCAGCACGTGAGCGGCCCGCACGCGGTGCCCGGCCAGTCCGGTCCGTACCAGGTGCCCGAGGGCTCCGGCCAGTACCACGTGCCCCCGTCGGCCGACCCCGGTCAGGCGCCCGGCACCACGTCCGGCGCGTACGCCATGCCCGGTTCGCAGTCCGGCGGCTACCCCGTGCCCGGCACCACGTCCGGTGCCTACGCCGTTCCCGGTTCCCAGTCGGGCGGTTACCCGGTCCCGGGCTCGCAGTCCGGTGGCTACCAGGTGGGCGGCGGCCAGTCCGGTCCGCACAACACCGAGCACACGACCGCGCAGTACGGCCACTTCGCCGGCCAGCAGTTCCCGAACAACTTCCCGCAGCAGCAGTACCGCTCGCAGGCCGAGCAGGTGTCGTCGCAGCAGCTGATCAAGAAGGAGAAGCGTCCGCCGACGTCCGGCTGGCGCAAGTCCCTGCACTCGATCACCGGTGGCGCCATCAACCTCGGCGAGAGCCCCGCCGACACGCGGCGCCGCGAGCTCATCGCGCGGATCAACCAGCCGCTGCGCGGGTGCTACAAGATCGCGATGCTGTCGCTCAAGGGCGGCGTCGGCAAGACCACGACCACCACGACGCTGGGCTCGACGTTCTCGTCGCTGCGCGGTGACCGGGTGATCGCCGTCGACGCGAACCCCGACCGCGGCACGCTGGCGCTGAAGATCCCGCGCGAGACCACCGCGACCGTCCGCCACCTGCTGCGCGACGCCCCGCGGATCACCAAGTACAGCGACGTGCGCGCGTACACCTCGCAGTCGCCCGCGCGCCTCGAGGTGCTCGCGTCCGAGCAGGACCCGGCCGTCTCGGAGGCGTTCAGCGAGGACGACTACCGGCGCACGGTGGCGCTGCTCGAGCACTTCTACAACATCGTGCTCACCGACTGCGGCACCGGCCTGATGCACTCCGCGATGAAGGGCGTCCTGGACGAGGCCGACTCGCTGGTGCTCGTGTCGTCCGGCTCGGTCGACGGCGCGCAGACCTCGGCCGCGACCCTCGACTGGCTGGAGGCGCACGGCTACCGCGACCTGGTCGCGAAGTCCGTGTGCGTGATCAACTCGGTGCGCCCGAAGTCGGGCAAGGTCGACCTCGACAAGCTCGCGGCCCACTTCCAGCAGCGCTGCCGTGCCGTGGTCCGCCTGCCGTTCGACGAGCACCTCGAAGAGGGCGCCGAGATCGCGCTGGACCAGCTCGCGCCGGAGACCCGCCTCGCGTTGCTGGAACTCGCCGCGGTCGTCGCGGACGACTTCCCGCACAACTGAGCGGGTTCTCGACACTTGCGGAAAGGGGTCCTGGGATCAGGGCCCCTTTTCCGTCACTCGTCGCGCTTGCGCTGCTCGTCGAGCTTGCGCAGGAACTCCGGGTCGTCGTCGGGTGCGATCACCTTGCGGCCTGGGGTGTACTCCGAGTGCTGCGGGGCGAACGCTCGCCACACGAGCACAGCCACGGTGAGCGCACCGATCACCGCCAGCAGGTAGATCATCGTGTCGCCACCTCCCTTTGCCACGAGATTACCCGCGGCACAGGGGTAACTACGGTTTCAGTGGCGAACGGGTTCAGTCGCCTCGGTCGTCAGCTCCGAAAGGAGCTGCTTCACCTCGGTCTCACGGAACCTGCGATGTCCTCCAGGGGTGCGGATCGAGCCGATGCGACCTGCAGTGGCCCATCGGGTCACGGTCTTCGGGTCGACCCGGAACAGATTGGCGACTTCCCCAGGCGTCAAGAGCCGCTCGGTGGCTGCAGTCACTCGTCCTCCTCAGATCAGACGTTCCGGTCTGATCGTGGCATCTGACCCATCAGGTACTCGAACGCTTGTTTTTTGGTAAAGAGGTAGTAAGGGACGCAGGGGCCAAACCGGACATGGCTCACACGGTGCTCCTGTGACCTGGACAACCCGCACACGTGCGCTGGGCCTAGGGTTACGCGGGTGGATGCTCTTGATCGGCAGATCATCGCCGCGCTGCGCGCCAACGGCCGGGCCACCTACGCCGACCTCGGCAGGCAGGTCGGCCTGTCCGCCTCCGCCGTGCACGAACGGGTCGGCAAACTGGAGTCCAGCGGCGTGATCGTCGGGTACCACGCGGTCGTCGACCCCAGCGCGGTCGGCCTCGGCGTGACGGCCCTGATCGGGATCCACCCCACCGACGTCGCGGACGACAACGAGGTCGCCGTCGCCCTCGGTGAGCTGCACGAAGTCGAGTCCTGCTACCGCGTGGCGGGCGACGAGTCGTTCATCGTGAAGGTCCGGGTGTCGACCGTGGACGACCTGGAGAAGTCGCTCGGGCGGCTGCGGAGGATCCCCGGCGTGGCCCGGACGCGCACGACCGTGGTGCTGTCCACACGATTCGAAGGGCGCCCGAACACCGGGGACGAGGACGGCGACGTAACCTGAATGGGTGCTCGCTCGTGATGTGACGCTCTACGTCCTCGCCCGCCTCGGCTTCGTCGCGGTGGTGACCGGCGCGCTCCTGTTGTTCAAGGTTCCTTTGCTGCCCGCTCTCGCCGTGGGCGTGGTCGTGGCACTGCCGGCGTCGTTGTTCCTCTTCAAGGGGCTGCGGCAGCGGGCGGCGACCGGGCTGGACGCCCACCAGGCGCAGCGCAGGGCCGAGCGGGACAAGCTGCGGTCCGAACTGCGTGGTGACGAAGGTCCTGTCACCCAGGCGTAGGACGTCTGCCCGGTTATCGTGCGGGCTGTGAGTACCTCCGTTGACCGCGTTTGCAGCAGGACCAGGCACTGGGTGTGCGAGGCCGTCGGGATCATCGAGGCGGACGCCAACCGTAGCGCCGACACCCACCTGCTGCGCTACCCGTTGCCGCTCGAGTGGGGCATCGACCTCTACCTGAAGGACGAGTCGACCCACCCCACGGGCTCGTTGAAGCACCGGCTGGCGCGCTCGTTGTTCCTCTACGCGATCTGCAACGGCTGGATCACCGGTGGCACGCCCGTGATCGAGGCCTCCTCGGGGTCGACGGCGGTGTCCGAGGCGTACTTCGCGCGGCTGCTAGGGCTGCCGTTCATCGCGGTGATGCCCCGCTCGACCTCGGCGGAGAAGGTCGCGCTGATCGAGCGCCAGGGCGGCCGCTGCCACTTCATCGACGAGCCCTCGGCGCTCTACGACGAGTCGCGCCGGCTGGCCGCGGAGCTCGGCGGCCACTTCATGGACCAGTTCACGCACGCCGAGCGCGCCACGGACTGGCGGGGCAACAACAACATCGCCGAGTCGATCTTCCAGCAGATGAAGCTGGAGCCCTCGCCGGAGCCGGACTGGATCGTCGTGGGCGCGGGCACGGGCGGCACGTCCGCCACGATCGGGCGGTACATCCACTACCAGAAGCTGAACACGCGCCTGGCCGTCGTCGACCCCGAGCACTCGGTCTTCTTCGACGCGTGGCGCGACGGCGACCGCGACCTGGTGGCGACGCGCGGTTCCGGCATCGAGGGCATCGGCCGGCCGCGCGTGGAGCCGTCGTTCATCGGCGAGGTTATCGACCGGATGATCAAGGTGCCGGACGCGGCGTCCGTGGCGACGATCCGGTACGTCGAGGACCTGCTCGGGCGGCGGGTCGGCGGGTCCACCGGCACGAACCTCTGGGGAGCGTTCCAGATCGTGGCGGAGATGCGGCAATCCCGGGCGCGCGGCAGTGTGGTGACGCTGCTCTGCGACGGCGGGGAGCGTTACGCGAACACCTATTACGACGACACATGGGTAGCCGCCCAGGGCATGCACCTCGACCCGTGCCTGGAACGGCTGAACAACTTCCACCGCTCGGGGAACTGGTGACGAGGGTCGTGCGTCACAGCGTGACCTGAGCACCTGAGTCCGCAGGGGGGACGCTGTGTCGTCGCTGTTCACCGACGCGGCCGAGCTGCGCGCGTACGCCGAGTACCTGCGCACCGAGGCCAAAGAGTTCGAGACGATCCGCAAGTACGTCCACACCACGGCGTGCGACAAGGCGGGCTTCACGGGCCTGCTGACGTTGCTGCAGCCGGGCGTGGACATCGTGCGGGCGCTCTTCGACGAGACGCTCGACTTCGGCACGTCGAAGCTCGAGGGCGCGGCCTCGGCGGTGGACGCCACGGCGAAGGACTACGAGGACATCGACGCCCTGCAGCGGCGGATCTTCGAGGGGCTCCTCAAGTGACGACGACGGCGTACCACTCCGTGCGGCCGGTCGCCGCCTCCCTGAAGCAGCCCGACGTCGACACGGCGTCGCTGAACGACGTCCTGCGCGACCAGGGCTGGGGCGTCCAGGCCGTCAACTGGGTCTTCGAGGCCGTGACCGGGGAGTCGCTGGTCTCGACGATCATCACGCCGATCACCGGCGACTGGTCGAAGATCCGCGCCGACGGCGACGCGTGGCGCATGGTCGGCAACGCCATGAACGACGTCTCGTACAACCTCACGGACGCCGTCGGCAAGGTGCGCGACCACTGGGACGGCGACGCCGCCCGCGCCCACGAGAAGTACATCGCGCTCGGCTGGAAGGCCGGTCTCCTCGCCGAGATGGGCGTGGCCCAGCTGATCGCGAAGGGCTTCGACACGGTCGCCAACGGCGCCGAGGCCCTGGGCAAGCAGGCCGCCCGCCTGCTCGACTACCTGGTCAACAAGCTGCTCGAAGCCGCCGCCACCGTCTGGATCCCGGTCGCGGGCTGGATCAAGGCCGCCGAGATGGTCTGGAACGCGTACCAGATCTACCGGCGGATCATGGACATCATCGAGACGGTCCAGAAGCTGATCTCCGACGTGAAGGCGCTCTTCGACGCCGTCGGCCGAGTCTTCTCCGCCATCGGCAAGCTGAAGGACGCCGACTCCCTGGCCGAGGCGATGAACGCCACCCAGGAGGTCGCCGAGGCGGGCCGCGACGTCCGCAACGCCGTCAACGACATCAAGGACGACCTCGGTTCCATCAAGGAGTCGGCGACCGAGATCGCCGACCGCGGCCGCGACATCGGCGACCGGGTGCACGAGATCCGCACGCCACCAGGCGGCGCGGAAGAGACCAAACCGGCCGCCGCGTCCGCCGTGGCACCGGGCGGCGCCCCGGTAGGAGCACCGCCACCCCTGCAGGCCACCCCGGACACCCCGGCGGGCACCCACGCGGCAGCGGCCACCGGAGCCCCCACCGCACCCACGCCGTCCCTCGGCGGAGGCGGCGGAGGCGGCGTTCCCACCGGCGGAGGCCCGGCCGGCCACTCCGGCGGCCCCGCCTCCGGCGCCCCGAACATCCCCCGCCCGGACACGACGCACGCGGCGTCGGCGGCCCCCGCCATCGCCCCGCCGTCATCGACCCAGACGACCCCGATGGCCGGCGCGATGCCGATGGGTGCCCCGATGGCCCCCGGCGGAGGCGGCGACCAGACGAGGAGCTCCGGCTCCCGCCCCGGCGCGGGCGGCGTGCCGGCGTTCCCGTCCGCAGGCGGCGCGGGCGGCTCGGGTGCACCGAAGCCACCCGGTGGCCTGCCGACCCCGCCCAGCACGGGCTCGGGCCTCCCGACCCCGCCCGGCCACGGCACGCCCGGCACGCCCGGCACGCCCGGTGGCGCAGGTACGCGCCCCGGCACGGGCTCGGGCCTGCCGACCCCGCCTTCGGGCACGCCTGGCACGCACGGGCAGGGCTCGGGCACGCCCGGCACGCACCCGACACCTGGCTCGGGCGGCACGCACCCGACGCCCGGCTCGGGCAGCGGTCTGCCCACCCCGCTGAACTCCGGCAGCGGTCTCCCGACTCCGCCGCACTCCGGGAGCGGCCTGCCCACCCCGCCCAGCTCGGGCAGTGGCCTGCCGACCCCACCCGGGACGCACCCGACACCCGGCGGCAGCCTGCCCACGCCTCCCGACCACCCGAGCGCGAGCTCCGGCACGGCAACCGCCCCGGCCCCGTCCCACTCGGGCGGCGGCCTCCCGTCGCCCCCCGGACACCCGTCCCCGAGCGCGGGCGGCGGCCTGCCCTCACCTCCCGGACACCCGTCTCCCACCACGGACCACTCGACGCCGAGCGGCGGGACCACGCCACACGACCCGTCGACCCCGCGTCCGCACGACACGACCCCGTCCGGCTCCGCGCCGCACGACACCCCCAAGCCCCACGACACGACCCCGCACGAGTCCGGCACCAAGCCGCACGACGCGAACCCTCAGCCACACGACACCGACACCAAGCCCCACGACACCGACCCCCGTCCCGACGCCGACCCCAAGCCGCACGACACCGACACCAGCGGCGCCGACGACGTCAAACCCCACGATCCCCAGCCCGACCACGACACCCCGGCCCAGCACGACACCGACCCCAAGCCGGGCAACGACGACGCGACCCCCACCCACGGCGACAACGGCGACAACGGCGACAACCAGCACCTCCAGACGCCGACCGCCCCCGACCTCAAGGGCCACTTCGACGCCGCCGCCATGGCCGCCCAGGGCCAGGGCTACCAGCACCAGCTGGAGCAGATCCTGCCCAACCAGGCCGACCGCGACCGCTACACCGAGCTGAGCCAGCGCCTCTCCACCAACCTCAGCCCGCAAGAGGCCCAGCACGTCGCCGACGTCCGCAACCAGATCACGGTCGGCAGCGGCGACATCGTCACCAAGGCCCTCAACCAGGGCGCCCTCAGCACGTACCTGCCCGACACCCCGCACGCGCCGGGCAGCCAGAAGGAGACCTGGCAGAACCAGATGGGCGGCTCGGTCGCGCGCGGCCAGGACGTCGTCGGCGTCAACACGCCGCAGGGTCTCCGGGACGGCCTCGCCCTCGACGACAAGGGCAAGGGCTGGACCCCGATCCCGGACGGCGCGCCGTCGGCGATGCAGCTCCGGTACGAGGTCACCGACCAGAACGCGGGCGCGCACAACGTGCCGTTCGGCGGCCCGAAGAAGGACACGCCGGACTTCACCCAGCCCGGCCCCTACTCGGCGGACCACTACCAGTCGCCGCAGGAGAAGGCGCACTACGAGGCGTCGCAGCAGCAGATGGCGGCGGCGGGTGGCGCGGCGAAGCCGTACGACGGCTACGACCCGTTCACGGGCACGGGCTCCACGATGGGCGGCATGCCGGAGTGGCGTGTCGACGGCGGCACACCGTTGCCCGATCGTGCCGAGATCTGGCAGGTGAACGCGGACGGCTCTGAGAAACTGCACGCCGTGTACGACCGCAAGTTCGGCTGGACGAAGCTCTGATGACCCAGTACTCCCAGGAGATGGCCGAGTACCGGGGCGAGACGTACTTCGCCGGCGCCGAAGGCCCTGACCACGTCTGGCTCCGCAAGGTGCCGGGCGTGGACTACGCCCACGCCGAGGGGTTCCAGACCTACGGCAACCGCGAGCTCAAGACGGTGGCCGTCGCGGACCTCGACGCCTGGTACCTCGACCGGTGCACCGCCACCTGGCGCGGACAGCTGTTCAACGTCGTCCGGACCGAGAACGGCAAGGCGGAGGCCGGCTACGCGGGCGGCGAGTACGTCTGGGCGCAGCAGAACGGGCTCGAAGGCGACCAGTACAACGGCTACCGGGCCACGCTCGACGAGAGCGAGCTGCACGACGTGCAGGTCGACCGCACCGATTTCCTGGTGCGGTGGAAGGAGAAGAACGCGGGATGAGCACTCCACAGGCGGTGCGCAAGGCGGCCGGCATCGGGCCGGAGACGATCCTGCAGAAGATCGTCCACCCCGCGGTCGCGCAGCTCTACCTGGGCAACGTCGTGGTGCCCGGCAAGTTCGAACCGCACCGCGCCGCCGGGTTCGTCACGCGCGGGCAGGACTTCCCGCAGGGCACCAGCGACCAGTTCGCCGAGGCGTTCGGCGTCGACAAGGTCGCGGACTGGCCGCGCGGCACGCAGTACCTGCTGCGCTTCCTGGCCCACACCACCGGGCTCTTCGACACGAGCTTCGGCGGCCCGACGCTCGACGGCGCGCGGAAGATGGGCACGACGCGCGTCTACCCGCTCCCGTTCACCGGCACCGGGTACACGCCGAGCGCGAACCCGATCCCCGAGTACGTCATGGACCTGGCGGAGCTCCCCGCGGGCACCGAGCTCTGGCGCTTCGAACCGGACGGCACCGGCCGCAGCGTCGGCAAGTACGTCCACCGCCAGGTCGGCTGGATCCCCACGGGCGACGTCGGCTTCGGGCCCGGGAGGTACTGGCAGGCACCGGTTCCGCACCGCCCGACCGTCCGGCGTGGACTGATCGGCCGGTACCGCGGCCAGGACTTCGACGTCGACTTCGGTCCGACGGCCGGCAGCGTCCTGCTGCACCCGCTCGCCGGTCAGCCTGCCCCGCCGGACTTCACGCGCGACGGCGAGGCCGCGTTCCTCGAGGTGCCGGACGCGGTCGTCGAGGACCTCCAGCTGGTCCGCACGCTGTGCACCTACCGGGGCGCGGAGTTCGAGATCGTCGGCGTCCTGGGCGACCAGGCCGTGCTGCACTTCGTGGGCGAGAACTTCGAGACCGCCCAGGAGCTCGGACTGTCCGAAGTGGACTTCCGCCAGTGGCGCACGATCGGCGACCGCGGTGACGTGACCGACATCCGCGGTGACGCCCGGCCGATCCAGCGCGGCCTCTTCGGCAGGGAGAACTGACATGACCACCCCGAACCCGAACGACAGCTGGAAGTCCGCGGAGCTGCGCGCGGCCGAGGCGCAGGTCGACGCGCGCTTCAAGGAGGCGCAGGACCTCGCGAACCGGCTCAAGGCCACGCCGCTGCCGCCCGTGCCGCCGATCGACTTCAAGGCCATCGCCCAGCAGGTCGAACGGGCCGCGCAGGAACGGGACGCGCCCGAGCAGCTCAAGGCGCTCAAGCGCAAGGTCGACGCGGGCGAGTTCACGTGGGAGGACGTCGTCTCCGGCAAGGCGGCGCAGGACCCCGACGTGCAGGCCATGCAGCAGGAGAACGTCAACAAGATGAAGCAGGCGTTCCAGATGCTGCAGGAGGGCCTGACCCCCGAAGAGATCATGAACGCCCAGGACCCGCGCCGCCGCGACCGCGGTGACGACGGCGACGACAACGCCCCGGACATCTTCACGGAGGACAAGTGGTGATGACGGCCTGGCGGACACCGGACATCCTGGCGGCGGAGGACTTCCTGACCAGCGCGGTCGCCGACGCGGACCGCGCCATGCGCACCGCACAGCAGAACCTGCGCGGCAAAGAACCGTCCACTGAGGACATCCGCAGGGTGATGCAGTTCGCCAAGTCGAGCGACGCCTCACCCGCGATGCGCCAGCTCGCCGACCGCATCGCCCGCGGCGCCGGCCTCAGCTGGCGTCAAGTCCTCACCGGCGAGGCCGCGCACGACCCGTTGGTGCGGCAGGCGCTCGACGCCGACCGCGCCACGCTCGAACGGCTGATCCAGGGCGAGACGGCGCCGCCGCCTCCGCCGCGCAGGCCCGCCCGCACGGACGACGACGAGCCCACCCAGTTCACCGAGGACGCCTGGTAGCTCAGTCCAGCACGAGGGCCGCGCTGACCAGCACGGCCCACGCCAGCATCGCGAAGCCGGTGAACTGCAGCACCGGGATCAGCTCCTTGCCACCGCGTCCGGCGGCCACCCGTCGGACGGCGGGCAGCAGCACGGGCGCCGCGAGGAACCCGAGCAACGCGTAGGGCACCCGCACGACCATGCCGAGCGCGATCAGGAACGGCACCGCCGCCAGCGCGAGGTACAGCCGGCGGGTGTCCTTGTCCCCCAGCACCACCGCGAGCGTCCGCTTGCCCGACACGGCGTCCGTCGGGATGTCGCGCAGGTTGTTCGCCACCAGCACCGCGGCCGAGATCGACCCCATCGCGATGGACGCCCCGATGCCGATGCCGGTGATCTCCCCGGTCTGCACGTACAGCGTGCCCAGCACCGCGGCCGGTCCGAAGAAGAGGAACACCGCGATCTCGCCGAGCCCCGCGTAGCCGTACGGGCGCTTGCCACCCGTGTAGAACCACGCCCCGGCGATGCACACGGCGCCGAAGCCCAGCAGCCACCAGTGCCCGGACAGCACCACCAGCACGAGCCCGGCCACCGCGCCGATCCCGAGCGAGATGAACGCCGCCAGCCGCACCTTCTCCGGCTCGGCCGCACCGGACCCGGTGAGCCGGAACGGTCCCACCCGGTTGTCGTCCGTGCCGCGGATGCCGTCGGAGTAGTCGTTCGCGTAGTTCACGCCGATCTGGAACGCGACCGAGACGACGAGCGCGAGCACCGTGTAGAGGGTGTTGAACTCGTCGATGTGGTGCGCGGCAGCGGCTCCGACCACGACCGGGGCGATCGAGTTCGGCAGCGTGCGCGGGCGGGTCCCCTGGATCCACTGGACGACTGAGGCCATGCCCCACATCCTCCGGTATGACTCCTGAGGACCCACCGAAGGGGTGTATCAGCAGGCAGTGGCGCCGGACACGCCCGCCACGTACGCCTTGGCGATGTGCTTGCCGGAGGCGATGCGGTACCAGATGTTCGACGTGCCCTGCGTGCCCGACACGGACTCGCCCGTGAGCTGGCACGTCACCCTGACCTGCGCGTAGTTCGCGGCGAGACCCACCTGCGAGGACGAGGAGTTCGCGCCGCTGCGCACGTTCACGGTGCCGTTGGCGGCGGAGGTCCGGACCGTCCCCACAGGACCGGAACCGGTCCACAGGTACGTCACGGTGACCCACGCGTTGTTGGTCAGCTTGAGGCCGTCCCAGAACGTGCCGTCGGCCAGGTCGATGCCCGCCGGGTTCGCGACCTCGCGCCCGAACTGGTCCTTGCCGCCGTTGTAGTTGTTCTCGTACGCGGCCTGCGCCTCGGGCTTGCCCTGCGGCAGGTCCTTCCACATCTCACGGGTGGCGGACGGGTTCCAGTAGTCGTCCTTGGTGTTCCACGGGCCGACGTCCCACACGGGCGCCCACTCGCACCGGCCGTTCGAGGCGCACACCTGCACGCTGTAGTTGCCGGAGTTCTTGCCCGCCAGGCCCCGCCGCGACGGCAACGCCACGAAGTGGTCACGCGAGCGGATCACGTGCCCGTTCGCCGTCGTGCCACCGACCAGACCTTCGCGCGTCGCGTACACGCGGTACGAACGTCCAGCGGCAGCAACGGAAACGTCCTCCGCGGCGGCGACCCGCGACGCGGTCAGCTTCACCTTGGACGCCTTGCCGCCGCTCAGCACCACACGCGTCTCGATCGTGGACGTGGTCACCGGCAACGTCGCCGGCGCCTCCAGCCACTCGGTCCACTGCCCGTCCGCGCGCAGCCCGCGCACGTCGACCACGCCGTCGCCGGTCACCGCCGCCGTGACCGCGTTGGCGGGCTGGGCGAGTCTGTGCGTGCCGAGCTCGACCAGACCGGTGCGCGGCGACCCGCCCCACGTGACCGAGCGGCCGCTGACGTCCGCGGTCCACTCGTTCGAGGCAGGAGCCGCCTGGGCGGGAGATGCCAGTCCGGCCACCAGGGCGGTGCCCGCGACCAGCGGTATCAGGTAGCGCATGAGAAACCCCCATCGCCGACGCGCGGCGGTGTCCGCGCGCTTCGCGGCGAGAGTTGCCCTCAGCGGTAAAGGCTCACCTAAAGGACGCCAAGACGGCCGACCTGTCCACTTTGCCGGGCCCGCGCAACGGCAGCTCGTGCACGAACCGCACCAGCTTCGGCGTGGCGGCCCGCCCGACCTCCCGCCCGACCACGGCCCTCAGCTCGTCGACCGACGGCTCCGCCCCGCGCGTGACGACCGCGGCGGCGACCACGGACCCCCACTCGTCGTCCGGCACCCCGACGACACAGGCCTCCAGCACGCCCTCGACGGTCGCCAGAGCCCTTTCCACCAGCACCGGGGGCACCTTCTCGCCACCGGTGACGATCACGTCGTCCGCCCGCCCGAGCACCTCCAGGCGCCCGTCCCGCAGCCGCCCGAGGTCGCCGGTGCGGAACCACGTGCCGAACGGCTCCGCGCTGCCGCGGTAGCCCAGCGCCAGCACCGGTCCGCTGAGCTCGATCACGTCGTCGGCGCGCACCGCGACGTCCCGCAGCGGCGTGCCGTCGTACACGCACCCGCCGGCCGTCTCGCTCATGCCGTACGTCGTGACGACCCGCACGCCCAGGGCGCGGGCCTGCTGCAGGAGCTTCGGCGGGGTGGCGGCCCCGCCGATCAGCACGCCGTCGAACTGCCGCAGCGCCTCGAGCCCCGGTCCCTCGTTGACGACGAGCCGCGAGAGCTGCGTCGGCACGAGCGCCGTGTAGTGCGGTCCCGGCTGGGCCAGCACCGGCCGTGCGGCGTGCGCGAAGCCCATGGCGCGGAAGCCGTTGGTCATGTCGAGCACACCGGGCGTGGTGCCCGCGACGATCGACCTGACCAGCACCTGGATGCCCGCGATGTGGCCCGTGGGCAGCGCCAGCAGCCAGGTGCCGGGGCCGCCGAGCCGTTCGTGGGTGGCCTCCGCGGACGTGGTCAGCGCGTCCGCGTCGAGCAGCACCGTCTTGGGCTCGCCCGTCGACCCCGAGGTCGGCACGCCGAGCACGGCGCGCTTCTCCCAGCCGTCGAGCGGGCCTTCCACCAGCGGGTCGCCGCCTGCGAGGGCCGCGCGCAGTTCGTCGAGCATTTACACCTGCTCAGAAGTAGTACGGGTAGTTCGACCAGTCGGGGTCGCGCTTCTCCAGGAAGCTGTCGCGGCCCTCGACGGCCTCGTCGGTCATGTACGCGAGCCGGGTCGTCTCGCCGGCGAACAGCTGCTGCCCGACCAGGCCGTCGTCGATCAGGTTGAACGCGTACTTGAGCATGCGCTGCGCGGTCGGCGACTTGCCGTTGATCTCGCGCGCCCACTGCAGCGCCGTGGTCTCGAGCTCGGCGTGCGGCACGACCTCGTTGACCGCGCCCATCTTGTACATGTCCTCGGCGGAGTACGTGCGGCCGAGGAAGAAGATCTCGCGGGCGAACTTCTGGCCGACCTGCCGGGCGAGGTACGCGGAGCCGTAGCCGCCGTCGAACGAGCCGACGTCCGCGTCCGTCTGCTTGAACTTGGCGTGCTCGGCGCTCGCGATCGTGAGGTCGCACACGACGTGCAGGCTGTGCCCGCCACCCGCGGCCCAGCCGGGCACGACCGCGATGACGACCTTCGGCATGAACCTGATCAGCCGCTGGCACTCCAGGATGTGCAGCCGGCCCGCACGCGCCGGGTCGACCGTCTCGGCCGTCTCACCGGAGGCGTACTGGTAGCCGCTGCGACCACGAATCCGCTGGTCACCGCCACTGCAGAAGGCCCAGCCGCCGTCGCGCGGCGAGGGGCCGTTGCCGGTCAGCAGCACGCACCCGACGTCGGACGACATCCGCGCGTGGTCGAGCGCCCGGTACAGCTCGTCCACCGTGTGCGGCCGGAACGCGTTGCGCACCTCGGGCCGGTTGAACGCGATGCGGACCGTGCCCTGGTCGAGCGCGCGGTGGTAGGTGATGTCGGTGAAGTCGAAGCCCTCGATCGGCTTCCACAACGACGGGTCGAAGAGCTCCTGATCTGCCACGGTCTGAGACTCTAGGCGCATGAATCCGTCCACGGCGCAGGCGAGGGTGATCGTCGACGAACTGGTCCGCAACGGCGTCCGCCACGTCGTGCTGAGCCCCGGTTCGCGCAACGCCCCGCTGTCGTTCGCCCTGCACCAGGCCGAACAGATGGGCCTGCTCACGGTGCACGTGCGCATCGACGAGCGCAGCGCCGGCTTCCTCGCGCTCGGCCTCGCCAAGACGGGCACGCCCGCCGTCGTCACCTGCACGAGTGGCACGGCCGTTGTGAACCTTCACCCGGCCGTGGTCGAGGCGCAGCTCACGAACGTGCCGTTGATCGCACTCACCGCGGACCGCCCGGTCGACCTCTACCGCACCGGCGCGAGCCAGACGATCAACCAGTTCGACGTGCTCGGCATCCCGACGCTGCACCTGCCGGAGGCCGCCGCCGAGCCCGTGACGCGGTCGTTGATCTGCCGGGCGATCGCCGCGGACGGCCCGTCGCACGTCAACGTGCCGTTCCGGCCGCCGCTGACGCCGTCGGACGACGCGTGGCCGGCGTCGGACCGCGATACCTGGACGGCGACGGACCGCGCGTTCTCCGTCGAGACGCGTCCGTCCGACCTGCCCGCCCGCACGCTGGTCCTGCTCGGTGACGACCGCCCCGAGCGGCTGCTGGCGGCCTCGCGGCTCGGCTGGCCGGTGATCGCCGAGCCGACGGCGCCGGGTGGGTTCCGCCACGGGTCGTTGCTGCTCAACGCGGGTCTGCCGGAGCACCTGCGGCCGGAGGCGGTGCTCGTCGTCGGGCGCGTCACCCTGTCGAGGGGCCAGCAGACGGTGCTGGGAGCGACTCCAATCGTGCACGCCGTGGGGGACCGGGCGCAGTGGCCGGACGTCCCGTTCAGCGCGGCCCGCGCCTCGACCTGGCTGCCGGAGCCCGCCGCCCTGGACGACGAGTGGACGCAGGCCTGGCAGAGCGCCGTGAAGAACGTCAGCGCGGCCGTCGACGACCTGCTGGACGCGACCCCGTGGCCGACCGGCCTGCACGTGGCGCGCGACCTGGTGCAGGCGGTGCCGTCGGGATCACTGCTGTTCGTGGGGTCGTCGAACCCGATCCGCGACGTGGACTTCGCCGCCGAACGCCGTCCGGACGTCGCGGTGCACGCCAACCGGGGTGCGGCGGGCATCGATGGGAGCGTGTCCACGGCGTTGGGGCTCGCGGTCGTGCACGAAGGGCCGTCGTACGCGTTGATGGGCGACCTGACGTTCCTGCACGACAGCAACGGCCTGCTCGCCGACCACCGGCCGGACCTCACGATCGTCGTGCTGAACGACGACGGAGGCGGCATCTTTTCGTTGCTGGAACAGGGTGCGCCGGAGTACGACAGCAGTTTCGAGAGGATTTTCGGCACCCCGCACGGGACTGATCTGACCGCTTTGTGCGCGGGCTACCGAATTCCGCACTCCATTGTGGACGGCCCGGAGGAGTTCCGTAGCGCGATTGCGGCACCGAAAGGCCTCCAAGTGGTCGAAGTGCAGGCAAAACGTGACGAACTGCGCGCACTGCACCAGCGTCTCAAGGCGACGGTGTCAAAGGTTTTCACCAGATAGGAAACATACGGAAGTCGGTGGCTCGTCCATGATCGTCTGGATAGCGTCCGCCGCATGTCGATGAGATCCAAGGCGACGGCCGCGGTGGCGTCCGCGGCCGCGATGACCCTTTTCGCGGGGACCGCCCTGGCGGCGTCTCCTGGTGCACCCGGAGTCGGCGACCCGTACTTCCCGAACTACGGGAACGGCGGGTACGACGTCTCCCACTACGACATCAGGCTCAACTACAACCCGACGGGCGACCAGCTCTCGGGCACCACGACGATCCTGGCGAAGGCCACCCAGGACCTCACGCAGTTCAACCTCGACTTCCTGCTCAAGGTGAAGTCGGTGCGGGTCAACAACGTGCCGACGTCGTTCGTCTCGGACCAGGGCGAGCTCACGCTCACCCCGCGCGGCGGCGTCCGCAAGGGTCAGGACCTCACGATCGTCGTCACGTACGCCGACAGCCCGTCGACCGTGAAGGACCGCAACGGTTTCACGGCGTGGACGAAGACGGTGGACGGCGCGCTCGCCATCGGTGAGCCGGAGATCTCCGCCTGGTGGTACCCGTCCAACGACCACCCGACCGACAAGGCCACGTTCGACGTCAACGTCGCCGTCCCGAACGGCGTCGAGGCGATCTCGAACGGCACGTTCGTCGGCCAGACCCGCCAGATCAACGGCTACACGAGGTGGAACTGGCGCAGCACCAAGCCGCAGGCGACCTACCTGACCTTCCTGACGATCGGCCAGCTCGAGCTGCGTCAGGGCACCACGCCGTCGGGCCAGCCGTACGTCAACGCGTACTCCGAGCGCCTGGGCGAGAACACCGACGCGGCCAAGGCCAGCATCGAGCGCACACCGGAGATCACCGAGTTCCTCGCGGAGAACTTCGGCCCGTACCCGTTCGAGGCGCAGGGCGGTGTCGTCACCCCGAACCTCGGCTACGCGCTGGAGAACCAGACCCGCCCGACCTACGACACGGCCTTCTTCCGCCGCGGCGCCAACACCTACGTCGTCGCACACGAGCTGGGCCACCAGTGGTTCGGCGACTCGGTGTCCGTGCACCACTGGCGCGACATCTGGCTGAACGAGGGCTTCGCCTCCTACGCCGAGTTCCTGTGGTCCGAGCACATCGGTGAGGGCACGGCGCAGGAGAACGCCGACTACACCTACGACCTGTACCCGGCGGACAGCGAGTTCTGGAACGTCCTGCCCGGCGACCCCGGTGCCGGTGACGTCTTCGACGGCGCCGTCTACGACCGCGGCGCCCTGGCCGTGCACGCCCTGCGCGTGGCCGTCGGCGACGAGAAGTTCTTCGAGATCCTCAAGACGTGGGTCGCGGAGAAGAAGTACTCCGACGCCACCGTCGAGGAGTTCATCGCACTGGCGGAGCGCGTCTCGGGCCAGCAGCTCGACCAGCTCTTCCAGACGTGGCTCTTCACCAAGGGCAAGCCGGCCGAGGCTCCGGGCCGTTCTGCCGACGTGGCCGCGAAGTCGCTCTCGGTCAAGGCCGAGCCGAAGTCGCGCGCCAAGATCCAGCTGACGCACGAACTGCTGGACGCCCACAAGTAGACCAAGTGGCGGACCGGCCCCGGTGACCAGCATGATCGAGGTGTGCAAACTCGTGTCGCGCTCGTCACCGGAGCCGGTTCCGGAATCGGTGCCGCAACAGCCAAATCCCTGGCGGCCCAAGGCAACCGGGTAGCCGTCGTAGACCGCTCCGACCAGGCCCACGCCGTCGCCGAGGAGATCACCGCGGCAGGCGGGACGGCCCATCCCGTGCTGGCGGACATCAGCGACCCCGACTCCGTCTCGCGCGCCGTGTCCGACGTGACGAGCGCGCTCGGCCCGGTCGAGATCCTCGTCAACAACGCGGGCTTCGCCAAGGACAACCACGTCCTCGACATGCCGCTGGAGGACTGGGACGCCGTCGTGGGCACCGTCCTGCGCGGCAGCTTCCTGATGCTCAAGGCGGTCGGACCGGCCATGCGCGACGCGGGCTGGGGCCGCATCGTCAACATCTCCAGCATCTCCGCCCTGGTCGACGGCGAACGAGCCAACTACGTGGCCGCCAAAGCAGGCCTGGAGGGCTTCACCAGGGCCACCGCCCTCGACCTCGCCCCGCACGGCATCACCGTGAACGCCGTGGGCCCCGGCGTGATCCCGACGGGCATGACGAAGGTCTCCGCGGCCCGAGCCGGCCGCACCGTGGAGGAGCAGTTGGAGGTGCGCCGCCAGGGCATCCCGCGAGGCCGCGTGGGCACCCCGCACGACATCGCCCGGGCCGTGCTGTTCTTCACGGCCGAGGACGCGGACTTCGTGACGGGCCAGGTCATCTACGTCAGCGGCGGCCCGCATGGCTGACTGGCCACCACCCCCGATCAGGACGGAACGCCTGGTGCTGCGCGAGTCCGAGGCCCGCGACCGCCCGGCGTTCGTGAACCTGTTCGCCTCCCCGGAGGTCGGCACCTACATCGGCGGCGCGAAGTCGCGCGACGAGGTGGAACGCTCCATGCCCGACCTCCCGGGCCGCCGAACGGGCTTCTTCGTGGCGGAACTGGCCGGCGAGATGATCGGCATGATCACGTTCGACCGACGCCCTCCCGACCGCCTGGGCCACGTGCTGCCCGACGGCGGCGAGGCCGAGCTCGGCTACATGTTCCTGCCCTCGGCGTGGGGGCGGGGGTACGCCTTCGAGGCCTGTTCGGCGGCGCTCGACTGGTTCTCCCTGGAGCACCCCGGCGAACCCGTGGTGCTGACGACGCAGACGGCCAACGAGGCCGCGCTCAGGCTGGCGCAGAAGCTGGGGTTCATCGAGGTGGAGCGGTTCGAGGAGTTCAACGCCCAACAGTGGTTCGGCGTCCGTTTTCACCCGAACGAGCCCGTATCGTGGAGCAAGTCCAAGTCATAGCTTCGGTGGTTATGGCACCAAGCATTCCGTCCACCGCATACAGCCGGGAACTGGGCGAAGAACTACGACGCCTCCGCGAGCAGTGCACGAACTTCAAAGGCGCGGAGGCGGCCGCCCGGCTCGGCTGGCACCCCAGCAAGGTCTCGACCATCGAACACGGCAAGGCACGGCCCAGCGAGATCGACCTGGTCCAGTTCTTGACGCTGTGCGGCAAGGACATCGACTACTTCGAGGTCTTCAAGCAGCGCTACCGGTACGCGTTCGACGAGTACATCGTCCAGGCGGCGGATTCGCTGCGCACAGCCGTGAAGGCGGAGTCCACCGCCGCGAAGATCAGCAGCTACGAGACGCTCACGCCGCCCGGCCTCCTGCAGACGTGGGCGTACGCCGACTCCCTGTACCGCCAGACCGGAATCGCGACCGAGGACCAGATCCCAGGCCTCGTCCAGATGCGAACAGATCGCCAGGCCGTCCTGCGGCGCCACCACCGGGCGGATTGCGTGTTCTACGTCCACGAGATAGCGCTGCAGCAGCAGGTCGGCGACGCCCAGGTCATGGAAGACCAGTACCTCCGCCTTTTGTTCAACAGCCACCTCGTCCGAATCGTGCCGGAGGAGGTGGTCGCGGTCTCCGCCGGTTTCGTGCTGTGGGAGTACGAGGCAGCGAAGTCGGTCGCCTACAGCGAAACCGAGTTCTCGCAGGTGTTCGTGCAGGATCCGGCGGCCGTCGCAAAGACGCGGCGGCACTTCGCCCGCCTGGCAGAGGTCGCTCTCGATGAGGAACAGACGCGGAGCAAGCTCATGGAGTACATCGGCCGGCCTCGCCAGGAGATCGACCTCTTGGGCCGTAGTAGGCGCACGGCGCGATAGCAACGCCACACACACGACTCCGCCGGGATCCCCCAAAATCAACACTACTCAGCAGGTCCGACAGTCCGGCCCGGTCGCGGCGGGGCGCTGACCTCCAGAACCCCGCCCGCCGCCCTCCGAAAGGCGTGGAGAGTGTCCGAGAAAGCCCCGCCCTGGGCCTACGAACGACCGGAGGTCCACCCGCACGACCCGAGCTGGGCCACCCGAGCGGCAGCGGAACGCGACACCCTCACCCACCTGCTGGCCCCGTGGCTGGTCGACGGCGTGGAACACGTCGGCTCCACCGCGGTCCCAGGCCTGGCCGCCAAACCGGTCATCGACCTGATGGCCTCGGTGACCACCCTGGACGCCGCGACCCCGGCCCTTCTGGCCACTCACGGCTGGGTCCACGTGCCCCCGCACCTTGACAACCGCCCGTGGCGCCGCTTCTACGTCAAACCAGACGCCACAGGCCAACGCCGTGAAGCCCACCTGCACGTCATCCAGGCAGGCCACCCCAGGTGGACCGACCAACTCCGGTTCCGCGACGCCCTCCGCGCCGACAAGGCCCTCGCCCAGGCCTACGCGGACCTCAAGCGCCGTCTATCCGACGAGAGCGGCCACGACCGTGAGGCGTACACGGAAGGCAAGGCCACGTTCGTGGCTACAGTCCTTCGAGCGCCTCACGCATAGGCCGCATCTTGGCGTGCGCCTCCTGCACCTCGATGTCCGGATCCGAGTCCGCCACCAGCCCGCACCCCGCGAACAACCGCGCCGTCGACCCCGAGATCTGCGCGCACCGCAGCGCGATCCCGAGCTCGCCGTCCCCGTTCCCGTCGATCCACCCCACGGGCCCGGCGTACCGCCCGCGATCCATCCCCTCCAACTGGGCGATGAGCTGCGTGGCGTCCAAACGGGGCGTGCCACCCACCGCGGCCGTGGGATGTACAGCCTCGCCGAGGTGCAGCAACGAGACAGAGGACTCCAACGTGCCGATGACGTCCGACGACAGGTGCGACACGTTGGGCAGCCTCAGCACCGAGGGCCCCTCAACGGACATGGTGGCGCAGAACGGCCTGAGGGTGTCCGCGAGAGAGCGGACCGCGTAGTCGTGCTCTTCCAGATTCTTCTCCGACGACATCAGCGCCGAAGCGAGTTCCTCGTCGGACACGCCGTCGTGCGGCCACGTGGTGCCGGCCAGCACGCGCGAGTCGACCACGGAGCCGGTGCGGCGCAGCAGCAGTTCCGGGGTGGCGCCGACCAGGCCGTCCACGGCGTACGCCCAGCACTCGGGATAGCGGCGGGCCAGGCCCTGCAGCACGAACCGCTGGTCCAGGCGGCGGTCGGTGAGCGCGACCAGGTCGTGGGCGAGGACGACCTTGTCCAGTTCGCCGCCGCGCATGCGGGCCACGGCCTTGCGCACGGCCTCGCGGTACTGCGTGACCGGCAGCTGACCGTTGGCGTAGCGGACGGACGAGGGGCGGGAGAGCGGCTGGACGTCGGGGGCGGGGTCGGAGGCGCCGATCGTGGTGATCCACTGCTCGCCGTTGCGGCGGCCGACGACGACCTCGGGCACGATCAGCACCGAGTCGCCGGGGGAGTCCGCGAAGGCCATCGAGACGAAAGCCACAGGTCCGCTGCCCGGGACGCCCAGCTCGTCGTCCACGTCTAGGTGCGCGCAGAACTCCTGCCACCACTTGTCCGCCTGCGCGAACCGGTCCGGGCCGCTGACCTCCAGCCGTGCCGCCTCGCCCCAGCCGACCAGGCCGGACCCGTCGCGCACCCAGGCGAGCGCGTGCTCCGGGTCCGGCAGCAGTCCGAGCAGGTCACCGGCGGTGTCGCGCCGGGACCGGACGCGGATTCGCTGCCGTGCTCGCGATGTGGGTGCTGAGGTCACAGTCCGACTGTATGGACCTCAACCTGAAAGCGCGGCATCCGCCCGGCTCTAGACTTCTCAGTTGTGGTGGAGGACGCAGTGACCAAGACGCCCCGCGGTGTACGCGTCCGCCGTGCGGTCTGCAGAGCGTTGTTCGTCGTCGGTGGCGTGATCACGCTCGTGTGCGTGCTTTTGCCCATCGCGTGCTGGCGTGACGACGTGGCCATCGAACGGTCGATGGGGCAGGCGGTCGCGCAGGTCGACTCCGTCGCCTTCAACCGGACGGTTGTGCGCTACGCCACACCGGACGGGCGCGTGATCATCCCGTCTCAAGGCGTGCTCTACCCGGCCGGGCTCAACGTCGGGGACAACGTGAGGGTCGAGTACGACCAGACGAACCCCGAACTCGTGCGCGTCGCCGGCCGGACCGCGGTCCTCAGCCTGTTGCCCGTCGGAACGTTCCTCGTGTCCGTCTGGATCGTCATCGCCGCGGTTGTGACAGTTCTACGCAGATTCGGCACTCGGGTGTAACATCGAGGGCATGGCGGATGACCTGGAGCTGCGCTTCGAGCGCACGGTGCAGGCCGAGGCGCGCATCGAGCCGCGCGACTGGATGCCCGACGGCTACCGCAAGACCCTGATCAGGCAGATCGCCCAGCACGCGCACTCCGAGATCATCGGGATGCAGCCGGAGGGCAACTGGATCAGCCGCGCGCCGTCGCTGCGGCGCAAGGCGATCCTGCTCGCCAAGGTGCAGGACGAGGCCGGGCACGGGCTGTACCTGTACTCGGCGACGGAGACGCTCGGCGCGGACCGCGAGGACCTCACGACCAAGCTCATCGAGGGCCGCCAGAAGTACTCGTCGATCTTCAACTACCCGACGCTCACGTTCGCGGACGTCGGCGTGATCGGGTGGCTGGTCGACGGTGCCGCGATCTGCAACCAGGTGCCGTTGTGCCGCACGTCCTATGGGCCGTATGCGCGCGCGATGATCCGCATCTGCAAAGAGGAGTCGTTCCACCAGCGTCAGGGCTACGAGCTGCTCATGACGATGATGCGCGGCACGCAGCAGCAGCGCGACATGGTGCAGGACTCGGTCAACCGCTGGTGGTGGCCGGCGCTGATGATGTTCGGCCCGCCGGACGCGGAGTCCACGAACACCGAACAGTCGATGGCGTGGCGGATCAAGCGCGACACCAACGACGAGCTGCGGCAGAAGTTCGTGAACATGAGCGTGCCGCAGGCCGAGGCGCTCGGCGTGACGTTCCCGGACCCCGAGCTCAAGTGGAACGAAGAGCGCGGGCAGTACGACTTCGGCTCGCCCGACTGGGACGAGTTCTGGCAGGTCGTCAAGGGTGGCGGCGTCTGCAACGAGCAGCGCATCGCCCACCGCCGCAAGGCGCACGAGGACGGCGCATGGGTCCGTGAGGCCGCCGCCGCACACGCTGCCAAGCACGCACGTAAGGAAGGTGCCGCGTGAGCACGTCGTGGCCGTTGTGGGAAGTGTTCGTGCGTGGCAAGCGAGGGCTGAACCACGTGCACGTGGGGTCCCTGCACGCGCCTGACGCCGAGATGGCCTTGCGCAACGCACGGGACGTGTACACGCGTCGCAACGAAGGCGTGTCCATCTGGGTCGTGCCCGCCACGGAGATCACGGCGTCCTCTCCGGACGAGAAGGACCCGTTCTTCGCGCCGTCCGGCGACAAGGTCTACCGGCACCCGACGTTCTACGCGATCCCCGAGGACGTGCCGCACCTATGAGCTTCGATAACGCGTACGAGTCGTTGCTCGGCCACGAGGACGCGCACTGGGCGTTCGGCACGGGCTTCTCGGAAGCCCTGTCCGGCGTCGACCGCGAGTTCCCCGCCGGCGTCGACAAAGAAGCCCTCGCCGCCTACTGCCTGATGCTCGGCGACGACGCGTTGATCTTCTCTCAGCGGCTCTCGGAGTGGTGCTCGCGCGCTCCCGAGCTGGAGGAGGACATCGCGCTCGCCAACATCGCGCTGGACCTGCTCGGCCAGGCCCGGATGCTCCTCACCCGCGCCGGCGAGGTGCTCGGCCGCGACGAGGACGCGCTGGCCTACCTGCGCGACGAGCGCGAGTTCCGCAACGTGCACCTGGCCGAGATCGACTGCGGTCCCGGCCCCGGTGGCGACTTCGCGGCGACCATCGCGCGCCTGCTGGTGTTCTCGTCGTGGCGGCTCGCGCTGTTCTCGCGGCTGCGCGGCTCGGCCGACCCGGTGCTGAAGGCGATCGCCGAGAAGGGCCTCAAGGAGCTGGCCTACCACCGCGACCACGCTGCTCAGTGG
The DNA here is from genome assembly GCF_040610935.1 of Lentzea sp. NPDC003310. Lineage (NCBI taxonomy): Bacteria > Bacillati > Actinomycetota > Actinomycetes > Pseudonocardiales > Pseudonocardiaceae > Lentzea > Lentzea sp. NPDC003310. The sequence continues at coordinate 102,713 of NZ_JBEXNC010000010.1, read as the reverse complement.
ACCATCCGGCTCGGCGACGGCACCGTCGAGTCGCACCGCCGCATGCAGGCGGGCCTGGAGCGCGTGTGGCCGTTCGTGGACGAGCTGTTCGCGACGCACGCGGTCGAGGTCGCCCTGCAGGGCGTCGCCGTCGACCCCGCCTCGCTGCGGTCCGAAGTGGACGGTGTGCTCGAAGCGGTGCTGTCCGCCGCCGGCCTCACGCGTCCGACGGACACCAAGGCCGCCCGGGTCGCGGGCATGGCCGGTCGCGATGGCGTGCACACGGAGGCGATGGGCTACCTGCTCGCCGAGATGCAGCATCTGCACCGTTCGTTGCCAGGAGCGGTGTGGTGACCACGGCACTGGAGGTCGCATCGGCCGTGCGGGACCCGGAGCTTCCGGTCCTCACGCTGGCCGACCTCGGCGTGCTGCGCGAAGTGTCCGAGACCGACGGACGCGTCGTCGTCACCATCACCCCGACCTACTCCGGCTGCCCCGCGATCGACGAGATGGGCGCCGACCTGCGCCGATCGCTCGTGAAAGCGGGCTACTCCGACGTCGAGGTGCGCCTGTCGCTGTCCCCGGCCTGGACCACGGACTGGATCAGCGACGAGGGCCGCTCGAAGCTCGCCGCCGCGGGCATCGCACCGCCGTCGCGCATCGGCCCGTCCGTCGCCGGCCCGGTCCCGCTGAACCTCGTCCCGCCGTCCCGGCAGGTCGCCTGCCCGCAGTGCGGCTCGCCCAACACGTCCGAGATTTCCCGGTTCGGCTCGACCGCGTGCAAGGCCCTGCGCCGCTGCCACGCCTGCGCCGAACCGTTCGAGCACGTCAAGGAGATCTGAGTGGCTCGCCGCGCTGCCTTCCACAAGCTGACGGTCGCCCGCGTCGACCGCCTCTGCGACGACGCCGTGGCCGTCACGTTCGACGTGCCCGGTGACCTCTCCGACGAGTTCGCCTTCACCGCGGGCCAGTACCTGACCGTGCGCCAGGGCGACGAACGCCGCTCGTACTCGATCTGCGCCCCCACCGGCGCCGCCCCGCGCATCGGCGTGCGCCGCGTGGACGGCGGCCAGTTCTCGACCTGGCTCGTGGACCGCGTGGCCCCCGGCGACGTGCTCGAGGTCCTGCCGCCGCTGGGCAAGTTCACCCCGACCGGCACCGCCGCCCACCACGGCCTGGTCGTAGCGGGCTCGGGCATCACCCCGGCCCTCTCGATCGCCGCCACGGTCCTCGCCACCGGCGCCCGAGTGACCCTGATGTACGGCAACCGCAGCACGAACACGGTGATGTTCGCCGACGAACTGGCCGACCTGAAGGACCGCTACCCGGCCACCTTCCAGCTGATCCACGTCCTGTCCCGCGAACCGCGCGACGTGGAACTGTTCACCGGCCGCCTCACCGCCGAGAAGCTCACGGCGCTGTTCGGCAGCGTCGTCCCGTTCGACGCCATCGACGAGTGGTGGCTGTGCGGCCCGTACGAGATGGTGCAGGACGCAACGGCCGTGCTGCGCGATCGCGGCGTGCCCACCGAACGAGTGCACCACGAGCTCTTCTACGTGGACGAGCCACCGCCCCCACCCCGCCGCAAGGAAGCCGTCGTCGACGCCGCCGCCTCGGTCACGGTCGTGCTGGACGGCAAGTCGACCACCCTGCCACTACCGGCCGACGAGCCGATCCTGGACGCCGCACAGCGCGTGCGCGCCGACCTGCCGTTCGCGTGCAAGGGCGGTGTGTGCGGCACGTGCCGTGCGCTCGTCACGGAGGGCACGGTGGAGATGCGCCGCAACTACGCGCTCGACGAGTCCGAGGTGGCGGCCGGGTTCGTGCTCACGTGCCAGGCGCTGCCGACGAGCGAGTGCGTGACGGTCGACTTCGACGCCTGATCGGAGTAGCTCGTTACTCCTTTGAGACCATATGGTCCATGTGGCATGGCTTCCTGGACGAGTCTCGACGAGGTGCGACCTACCTCGTCGTGGCGGTGGTCGTCCGACCGCGTGAGCTGGACGCGATTCGATCATCCCTGCGGCGGCTCGTGAAGCCGGGACAGCGTCGGGTTCACTTCAAGAAGGAGAGCGACTCACGGCGGCGGGAAATCGCCGCCAGGCTGCGCGAAATGGGCGTCCGGGCGGCGGTGTGGACCGTTCGGGACTCCGACGACATCCGTGCTCGCCAGCTATGCCTCTCGGCTGCGGCGACCTGGCTGCAGGAACTCGGTGTCACCCGGCTTGCGATCGAAAGCTGCGCCCACCAGGACGTGCGTGACAGGCAGACGCTGGCGGCGGTGCTGGAGAAGACGGACGAGCCGTTCACCTACGAACACCTGCGACCGGCGGAAGACCCGGTCCTGTGGGCCAGTGACGCACTCGCCTGGTGCTTCGGAGCCGGAGGCGACTGGCGGCAACGAGTTCAGCCGATGCTCGACTCGGTGATGAGGCTCGACCACTGCCCAGAAAACGCGAAACCCGGCAACCGACCGTCCGGACGGTGAACCGGGTCCACTTCCGGCTCCTACTGGAACCGACAAGAAAAAGATAGCACAGACATATGTTCGCCCAAGATCTCCAGACGGACCGCGAGTGCGTGACCGTCGACTTCGACGCCTGAGATCCAGCCCCCGCGATCTCAGACAAGCCCACGAACGGCCGATGAACGTGGCACGATCGATGCATGGTCGTCGTCCGTTCAGCTCTCTGGGGTGCCTTGATCGGCACCCTGCTCATGGGCGCCCTCACGACGGTCATCGACCTCACCACCCCGAGCGGTGCCCCGGAGTCCTCGCCCTTCATCACGTTCGTCGCGATCGGCTTCGTCTCGCTGCTGTTCGGCGGCATCCCCGGAGCCGTCCTCGGCACGATCGTCGGCGCCATCCGCAGCTCGGTCCAGAAGCCGCGCCCGCAGCCGATGCCCCTGCCGTACCCGCAGCAGCCCTTCGACATGTGGTCCGACCTGGTCGAACGGTGTGCGGCCTCGACGCGCCGGGTCGCCGCGGCAGTGCAGACCGTGCCGAACTCGGCGGCCAAGGAGTGGCTGCAGCGGATCAGCGGCCAGCTCGCGGCGGAGCTCGACGACGTGCGCGGCATCGCGCAGCTCGGCAGGGCGCTCGGTGCCGTCGACCAGCAGCACCCGGTCTACCAGCGGCTCCTCCAGGCCACGCACGACTTCCACGCGTTCGAGAACGAGGTCGCGCGGGTGGCGTTGCAGATGTTCGACCACCCCGAGCTGGACGAGGCGCGCACGCACCTCGAGTTCCTGGAGAAGCAGCTGCCTCAGCTGTCGACCTGAAGCGCCGACTGCCACCAGCTCAGCACCTCGTCGGCCGCCTCGGGCGCGGCCACGAGAAGGCCGTCCGCAGGTAGTTGGGCGCCCTCGCCGCGTCGGTCGAGCACGACCGCACCCGACTCCACGGCCAATGACACCGCACCGGCCACATCCCACTCGTGGTAGCCGTGCAGCACGGCAGCGGCCACGTGTCCCAGCGCCACTTGTGCGACGGCGAGGCATTTGGAGCCGAGAACGCGCACGCCCGTGCCCGCTATCGCGGCCGTGGAGATGAACTCACCCATGCCGGGCCACGGACCCGTGCGCGTCATCTCCGTGCACACCACCAACGAGTCCCCTTGGCGTTCGGTCAGGCGCACGGGCGTGCCGTTCGCACGCATGCCACGGCCGCGGGCGGCGGCGTAGATCTGCGAGCGGTACGGGTCGGCGACCACGCCGACGACCGGTCCCCAGCGGTCCACCAGCGCGAGGCTGTAGGCGCACCACGGCATGCCCGCGGTGTAGTTCGCGGTGCCGTCCACGGGGTCGACGACCCAGCGGAACTCCGAGTCACCGGTGACCGCGTCCGAGTTCTCGCAGAACACCGGGATCGAGGGGAACTCGGCGGTGAGCACGCGGCGGGTGTGCCGTTCCAGCGTGCGGTCGGTGTCGGTGACCCAGTCGAACGGCGACTCGTCGGAGTCGGGCCGCACACCGCGGCCGGCGGTGGCCATGATGACGTCGGAGGCGTCGTTGGCCAGGCGACCGGCCACTTCCAGCGCGATGGACACCAGGCCGGGATCGACCGGGTGCGCGGGACGGGAAGACAAGACGGTCATGCTGGCCTAGTTTCACCGCGCTGTGTGACCGGAAACCGAAGCGCAGGTGACGAATCGACGATCACCTGGCCACGACGTGAGGTGTTCCGTCCACGTCAAATCCCGCGTCACGCGGACTTCATGCGGGCACCTCAGGGTGTCCCTGTGCGCGTAGCGATCGTGACCGAGAGCTTCCTGCCCCAGGTGAACGGAGTCACCAACTCGGTGCTCCGGGTCCTGGAGCACCTGCGCCGCAACGGACATCAGGCGATGGTCGTTGCGCCGGGCGCGGGTGCCGACGAGCACCACGGCACGCCCGTCGTCAGAGTCCCCTCCGTCGACGTGCCCATGGTGACGAGTCTCCCCATCGGCGTGCCGGGCCCGAGAGTGCTGCACGCCCTCGCCGACTTCCAGCCCGACGTGGTGCACCTCGCGTCACCGTTCGTGCTCGGCGCCTACGGCCTCAGAGCGGCGCGCAAGCTCGACGTGCCGACCGTCGCCGTCTACCAGACCGACGTGGCGGGGTTCGCCGGCAGCTACGGCCTCGGCCTCACCAAACGGGCCGCGTGGCGCTGGACCAAGCGCCTGCACACGCTGGCGGACCGCACGCTCGCCCCGTCGAGCTCGGCGGTCGAGGCGCTCGAGGAGCACGGCGTCCCGCGCGTGCACCGGTGGGGCAGGGGCGTCGACATCGACCTCTTCCACCCGCGCCCGAAGCACAACGACCAGCTGACCGTCGGCTACGTCGGCAGGCTGGCCCCGGAAAAGCAGGTCCAGCGCCTCAAGGAGCTCCACGACCTGCCGGGCGTCAAGCTCCGCATCGTCGGCGACGGCCCGGACCGCGAGCAGCTCGAGAAGGACATGCCGGACGCCGAGTTCTTGGGCTTCCGCACCGGCCAGGAGCTCGCCGAGGCCTACGCGTCCCTGGACGTCTTCATCCACACCGGCCCGCACGAGACGTTCTGCCAGGCGGTCCAGGAGGCGCTCGCCACCGGTCTCCCGGTCCTCGCCCCGAACGCGGGCGGCCCCCGCGACCTGGTCCGCCACGGTCGCACCGGCTACCTGTTCGAGGAGGACATCGCGCAGTACGTCGACCTGCTGCGCGACCCGTTGCGGCGCAGGCGCTTCGGCCTCGCCGCCCGCAAGTCCGTCCTGGGCCGCACCTGGCCCGCGATCTGCGACGAGCTGATGGGCCACTACGCCGCGGTGACCGGACTGACGCACCGGGCCGCCGCTTGAGGATCGTCCAGCTGGCCAACTTCTACGGCCCCAAGTCGGGCGGCCTCCGCACGGCCCTGCACCACCTCGGCACCGGCTACGTGCAGCTGGGCCACGAGGTGGTGCTGGTCGTGCCGGGCGCACGAGCAGCCGACGAACACCTGCCGGGCGGCGTCCGCCGGATCACGCTCCCGGCCCTCGAGATCCCGTACACGGGCGGCTACCGCGTCGTCGACCCGTGGCGCGTCAAATCGCTCATGGCCGACCTCCGCCCGGACCGCCTGGAGGTCTCCGACCGCCTCACGTTGCGCGGCATGGGTTCCTGGGCGACCGAACGGGACATCCCGAACGTGGTCATCTCCCACGAACGCCTCGACCGCCTGCTGCGGTTCGTGCTCCCGGAAACCCCGTCCGAACGCGCCGCTGACTGGGCGAACCGCCGCATGGCCGCCTCCTACGACACCGTCGTCTGCACGACCGCGTTCGCCCGCGAGGAGTTCGACCGCATCGGCGCCCGCAACGTCACCCAGGTCCCGCTCGGCGTCGACCTGGCCACCTTCACCCCGAGCCGCCACTCCGCGGACCTCCGCCAGGACCTCCTGCAGGGCAAGGAGAACCTGCTGATCCACTGTGGACGCCTGTCCCCGGAGAAGCACGTGGAACGCTCCGTCGACACCCTCGCCGAACTCCACGACCAGGGCCACTCCGCCAGACTCGTGATCGCGGGCGACGGCCCAAGGCGAGCCGCCCTGGAAAAGCGCGCGGCGGGCCTGCCCGTCACCTTCCTGGGCTTCGTGAAGTCCCGCCTCGACGTGGCCTCCCTGCTCGCCTCGGCAGACCTCTCCCTCGCACCAGGCCCGCACGAGACGTTCGGCCTCGCCGCCCTGGAAGCCCTGGCCAGCGGCACCCCGGTGGTCGTCAGCCAGAGCAGCGCTCTGCGCGAGATCGTCCAGCCGTCCTGCGGCGCGGCCGTCCAGGACCACGCCGAGGCCTTCGCCACAGCCGCCCGCCACCTCCTCGAAACCGGCTCCCGCGAGGCCGCGAGGGCGAGAGCGGAGCAGTACCCGTGGCACCAGGCCGTCACCGGCATGCTCACCGCCCTGAAGGTGCCCTGAAGAAGATCTCAGCGGACCTGACTTAGTCTCTAGGCATGTCGCGAGCCGGCCTGGACAAGAACCCACGCGAAGTAGCCGAGATGTTCGACGGCGTGGCCAAGGGCTACGACCGCACGAACTCGGTCATGACGCTGGGCTTCGACCGCCGCTGGCGGGAGTGGAGCCGCCGCGTCCTCGACGCACGCCCCGGCGAGAAGGTCCTCGACCTGGCCGCGGGCACCGCAGTCTCCACCGTCGAGTACGCCGCCTCAGGCGCCTGGTGCGTGGCGGCGGACTTCTCCGTGGGCATGCTCGCCTCAGGCGAACACCGCCGAGTCCCGAAGGTGGCCGCGGACGCGCTCCGCCTCCCCTTCAAGGACGACTCGTTCGACGCGGTGACGGTCTCCTTCGGCATCCGCAACTTCAACGACACGGTCGCGGCTCTCCGCGAAATGGCGCGCGTGACCAAGCCGGGTGGCCGCATGGTCATCTGCGAGGTCTCGACCCCGGTCTGGAAGCCGTTCCGCTTCGTCTACATGCGCTACCTGCTCAAACTCCTCCCGCTGATCGCGAAGTTCGTCTCGAGCAACCCGGTCGCCTACTCCTACCTGGCGGAATCCATGGCCTCCTGGCCGGACCAGCGCTCCCTGGGCGAGCTCATCTCGCAGGCGGGCTGGGAGGACGTGGCCTGGTTCAACCTGACCGGCGGCATGGTCGCGCTGCACCGAGCCACGAAGCCAAAGCCGAAGGCAGACGACCTCGCCGAGGCATAGGCACGGCCATCGGCCGCCTGAAACAGGCGCCTGCCCTCGCACGCAGCCTGGCGCGGCGATGCGAGCCCGACGAACCTCGACGCGCTAGGTAGCGGTAATCCCCGAGCGCAACCCACTACATCGTCCCGGCCCGCGTGAGCACTCTCGCAAGGTGACGGGAACCAACCCAACGCGACCAACCCCCGACAAACAGGCGCCCGCCCACGCAAGCCGACCCACGCGAACAGAACCCTCAGCAACGTCCGGTTAGAGTCGCAAGGGAGTCACGGCACACGTTAGGGAGTCTGGATGAGCAGGCGCGGGATCAACGAGGACGCCGACGTCATCGTCGTAGGCGCGGGACCGGCGGGCTCGACCGCGGCCACCTACCTCGCCAGGGCAGGCCTCGACGTCCTCCTCCTCGAGAAGAGCACCTTCCCCAGGGAGAAGGTCTGCGGCGACGGCCTCACCCCCCGAGGCGTCAAGCAACTCATCGACCTCGGCATCGACACCCGCGAGTCCAACGGCTGGCTGCACAACAAGGGCCTGCGGGTGGTCGGCGGCGGCGTCACGATGGAACTGGACTGGCCGGACCTGGCCACGTTCCCGAACTACGGCGTGGTCCGCCCCCGCATGGACTTCGACGAGATGCTCGCGAACGCCGCGAAGGCAGCCGGCGCCCGCATGCACGAGCACACCACCGTCACCAAGGCCATCATCGAGAACGGCCGCGTGGTCGGCGTCGAGGCCAAGCAGGGTCCGGAGAAGAACCCGGTCACCTACCGGGCCCCGATCGTCGTCGGCTGCGACGGCGTCTCCGCACGTCTCGCCCTGAGCGTCGGCCTCCAGAAGGACGACGCCAAGCCCATGGGCGTGGCGGTCCGCCGCTACTACAACAGCCCGCGCACCAAGGACGACTACCTCGAGTCCCACCTGGAGCTCTGGGCCCCGGACGGCCAGCTGCTGCCCGGCTACGGCTGGATCTTCGGCATGGGCGACGGCAGCGTGAACGTCGGCCTGGGCATCCTCAGCACGTCCAAGGCCTACGGCACCACGGACTACCGCCAGCTCCTGCGCTCTTGGCTGGACGCCACCCCGGAGGAGTGGGGCTTCCGCGAGGAGAACGCGACCAGCCGCATCGGTGGCGCCGCGCTCCCGATGGGCCTCAACCGCAAGCCGCACTACCGGGCGGGCCTGGTGCTCGTCGGCGACGCGGGCGGCATGGTCAACCCGTTCAACGGCGAGGGCATCGGCTACGCCATGGAGTCGGCCAAGATCGCCAGCGAAAGCATCGTCCAGGCCCTCGCGAGGACCGGCGTCAACCGTGAACGAGCGCTCCACGGCTACCCGGTGAGGATCGAGGAGGCGCTCGGCAGTTACTACCGTTTGGGCAACGTCTTCTCGAAGCTCATCGGTAACCCGGCGATCATGCGGACCGCAACGAAGTACGGAATGCCGCGGAAACGCCTGATGAAACTCGTGCTCAAGCTGCTTGCGGGCCTCTACGACCCCAAGGACGGCGACTCAATGGACAAGCTGATCGTGGCCGCGACGAAGCTCGCTCCGACCGCGTAAATTACTCCGAATAGGTGACGGCACCGGCTCAATACGAGCCGGTGCCGTTTCGCATATGACGGGCAGGTTAAAGCCCCAGGTCAGACCCTGTGATCTAGGTCATTTACGGGCGTTCTACACTGGCGAGCGACCTTGTGAATCACTTCACAACAGTGTGAACAAGCTTGTGAACTGTTTCACAAGCGTTTGTTAGGTTCGCCTAACAAACGAGTCGCAGAACAACACCCTTAGGGTGCGGTCGACCGCGAGGAAAGGACGACGGAGCGTGCTTGACCCTTACCTCCCCCTCGTATTGATGTTCGCGCTTGCCGGGGCGTTCGCACTGTTCTCGGTGACCGCAGCGCCGTACATCGGACCCCGCCGCTACAACAAGGCGAAGCTCGACGCGTACGAGTGCGGCATCGAGCCGAGCCCGCAGCCGGTGGTGGGTGGCGGGCGCATGCCCGTCGCGTACTACCTGACGGCGATGCTGTTCATCTTGTTCGACATCGAAATGGTCTTCCTCTACCCGTTCGCCGTAGCGGCCGACAAGCTCGGCCTGTTCGGGCTGGTGGAGATCGTCCTGTTCGTCGCCACGGTCGGCTTCGCGTACGTCTACGTGTGGCGTCGCGGCGGCCTCGACTGGAACTGAGGAAGTCATGGGTCTCGAGGAGAAGCTCCCGAACGGCATCCTGCTGGTCAGCGTCGAGAAGCTGGTCAACTGGACCCGCAAGTCCTCGCTCTGGCCTGCCACCTTCGGCCTGGCCTGCTGCGCCATCGAGATGATGACGACGGGTGGTCCGCGCTACGACCTCGCCCGCTTCGGCATGGAGGTCTTCCGGGCCTCACCGCGCCAGGCGGACCTGATGATCGTGGCCGGCCGCGTCACCAACAAGATGGCGCCGGTCCTGCGGCAGATCTACGACCAGATGCCCGAGCCGCGCTGGGTGCTGGCCATGGGCGTGTGCGCCAGCACCGGCGGCATGTTCAACAACTACGCGGTGGTGCAGGGCGTGGACCACGTCGTGCCCGTCGACATGTACCTGCCGGGCTGCCCGCCGCGGCCGGAGATGCTGATGGACGCGATCCTCAAGATCCACGCCAAGATCATGGACGAGCCGCTCAACGCCGTGCGCGCCAAGGCACTCGCCGACTCGGGCTACCGCACCGATCTCATCCCGTCCTCCGAGCGTTTTGCGAGGAAGAAGTGACCGAGCCAGGGGGAGAGCACTCCAGCGTCAACCGCGCTGGAGAGGACCTCGAGAAGACCAACCCCATCGAGGCGCGCGAGAAGGCGCCGATCTTCGCCGGCAAGGAGCGCAAGGGCCTCTTCGGCGTCACCGGCTCCGGTGACACGTCCGGATTCGGTGGCCTGCGCCTGCCCGCCCACGTGGCTGCTCCCTCCGAGCGCCCGTACGGCGGCTGGTTCGACGAGGTCGCGGACGAGCTCTTCGCCGCGATCGGTGAGAAGGGCCTGCCCGCGGACACGGTCCAGCAGGTCACCGTCGACCGCGGAGAGATCACCTTCTACCTCAAGCCGGAGACGCTGCTGGAGGTCGCGCGGATCTTCCGCGACACCCCGTCGCTGCGCTTCGAGCTCTGCAGCTCCGTGTCGGGCGTGGACTACGGCGCCGACGTGCCGCAGCGCCTGCACTCGGTCACGCACCTCACGTCGATGACGTACCGCCGCCGCGTGCGGCTGGAAGTCGCCGTCGACGTCGAGCACCCGCACGTGCCGAGCCTCGTCGAGGTCTACCCGACGGCGGACTGGCAGGAGCGCGAGACCTGGGACATGTTCGGGATCATCTACGACGGTCACCCCGGACTGACCCGCATCCTCATGCCGGACGACTGGGACGGCCACCCGCAGCGCAAGGACTACCCGCTGGGCGGCATTCCGGTCGAGTACAAGGGCGCGGAGATTCCTCCGCCGGACCAGAGGCGGTCGTACTCATGACCGAGCGGCTTTCCGACGTCACCACCGGGACGAACACCAGCGCCACCGGCAGCGACAGCACGGACGACGTGAACACCCGCACCAGCGTCGACACGGAGGTCGCCGAGTCCCGGCGCACCACCGAGGGCACCGTCTACACGGTCACCGGCGGCGACTGGGACGAGGTGCTCGCGGACGCGGTCCACGACGAGCGCATCGTCATGAACCTCGGCCCGCAGCACCCGTCGACGCACGGCGTGCTCCGCCTGGTCCTCGAGCTCGAGGGCGAGACGGTCACGCACGCGCGCAGCGTCATCGGCTACCTGCACACGGGCATCGAGAAGAACGTCGAGTACCGGAACTGGGTCCAGGGCGTCACGTTCGTGACGCGCACGGACTACCTGGCGCCGCTGCACCACGAAGCCGCGTACTGCATGAGCGTCGAGAAGCTGCTCGGCATCACGGTGCCGGACAAGGCGCAGGCGATCCGCGTGCTCCTCATGGAGCTCAACCGCATCAGCTCGCACCTCGTGGCCCTCGCCACCGGCGGCATGGAGCTCGGTGCCCTCACCGGCATGACCTCCGGCTTCCGCGAGCGCGAAGAGGCGCTGCACCTGCTGGAGCACCTCACCGGCCTGCGCATGAACCACGCGTTCATCCGCCCCGGCGGCATCGCGCAGGACCTGCCGACGGACGCCGTCGAGAAGATCAACGCGTTCGTCAAGGTCATGGAGAAGCGCCTCCCGGACTACGACAAGCTGCTCACCGGTCAGCCGATCTGGCGCAACCGCCTCGCGGGCGTGGGCTACCTGCCCGTCGACGCGTGCCTCGCGCTCGGCATCACCGGCCCGATCCTGCGCTCCGCGGGCCTCGCCTGGGACCTGCGCAAGGTCGAGCCGTACTGCGGCTACGAGAACTACCAGTTCGACGTGCCCACCTCGAACGCGGCGGACTGCTTCGCGCGGTACCTGCTGCGCCTCGAGGAGATGCACCAGTCGCTGCGGATCATCAAGCAGGTCGTGAAGAGCCTGCCGACCGGTCCGGTGATGGTCGAGGACGCGAAGATCGCGTGGCCGGCCCAGCTCACGATCGGCAGCGACGGCATGGGCAACTCGCTCGAGCACGTCCGCAAGATCATGGGCCAGTCCATGGAGTCCCTCATCCACCACTTCAAGCTGGTGACCGAGGGCTTCAAGGTTCCCGCGGGCCAGGTCTACGTGCCGGTCGAGTCGCCGCGCGGCGAGCTCGGCTACCACGTCGTCTCCGACGGCGGCACCCGGCCGATGCGCGTGCACCTGCGCGAACCGAGCTTCGTGAACCTCCAGTCGATGCCCGCGATGTGCGAGGGCGGCATGGTCGCCGACGTGATCGCCGCCGTCGCCTCGATCGACCCGGTGATGGGTGGTTGCGACCGATGACCCAGGCAGCAGAGAACACCACGTTCGACCAGTCCACTGTGGACAGGGCGCAGGCGATCATCGCCCGCTACCCGCAGTCCCGCAGCGCGCTGCTCCCGATGCTGCACCTCGTGCAGTCCGTCGAGGGGTACGTCTCGCAGGAGGGCATCCGGTTCTGCGCCGGGCAGCTCGACCTGACCGAGGCCGAGGTCAGCGCGGTCGCGACGTTCTACACGATGTACAAGCGCCGCCCGTGCGGCGAGCACCTCGTGAGCGTCTGCACCAACACGCTGTGCGCGGCGCTGGGCGGCGACGACATCTACTCGACGCTCAAGAAGCACCTCGGTGTGGGCCACGAGGAGACCGCGGGCGAGCCGGGCACGCCGGGCTCGATCACGCTGGAGCATGCCGAGTGCCTCGCCGCGTGCGACCTCGGCCCGGTGCTGCAGGTCAACTACGAGTTCTACGACAACCAGACGCCCGAGAAGGCGCTGGGACTCGTGAAGGCGTTGCAGGCGGGGGAGAAGCCCGACCCCACCCGCGGCGCCCCGCTCACCGACTTCAAGCAGGCCGAGCTCCAGCTGGCCGGGTTCTTCGAGGGTCGCGACGCCGACCTCGACGGCCCGTCGGCGGCGCCGGAGTCGTTGCGCGGCGCGAAGATCGCCCAGGAACGCGGCTGGGACGCTCCGGCGATGCCGGACAACCCCGAGTTCCCGGCCCTGCCGGAAAAGAAGTAGGGACGAACAATGGTTGACCCGCTGACTCCCGTTCTCACCAAGCGCTGGACCGAGCCCAGGTCCTGGACGATCGAGACCTACGAGCGCACCGGTGGCTACACCGCGCTGCCCAAGGCGCTCAAGGCCCACCCGGACCAGCTCATCCAGCAGTGCAAGGACTCCGGACTGCGCGGCCGCGGCGGCGCGGGGTTCCCCACCGGCATGAAGTGGGGCTTCATCCCGCAGGGCGACGGCAAGCCGCACTACCTCGTCATCAACGCCGACGAGGGCGAGCCGGGCACCTGCAAGGACATCCCCACGATGATGGCGGACCCGCACTCGCTGATCGAGGGCGTGATCATCACGTCGTACGCGATCCGCGCGAACTTCGCGGCGATCTACGTCCGCGGTGAGGTCCTGCACTGCATCCGCCGCCTCAACGCGGCGGTGCGCGAGGCGTACGCCAAGGGCTACCTGGGCAAGGACATCCTCGGCAGCGGGTTCGACCTGGACCTCGTGATCCACGCCGGCGCCGGCGCGTACATCTGCGGCGAGGAGACCGCGCTGCTCGACTCGCTGGAGGGCCGTCGCGGCCAGCCGCGGCTCAAGCCGCCGTTCCCCGCGACCTCGGGCCTCTACGCGTCGCCCACCGTGGTGAACAACGTCGAGACCATCGCGTCGGTTCCCTTCATCGTCAACGGTGGTGCGGACTGGTTCCGCGAGATGGGTCGCGACCGGTCGCCCGGTCCGAAGATCTACTCGCTGTCGGGCCACGTCACGCACCCCGGTCAGTACGAGGCGCCGATGGGCACGACCCTGCGGCAGCTGCTCGACATGGCCGGCGGCATGAAGGACGGCATCCCGCTGAAGTTCTGGACGCCGGGTGGCTCGTCCACCCCGCTGTTCACCGCCGAGCACCTCGACGTGCCGCTGGACTTCGAGGGTGCCGCCGAGGCCGGTTCGATGCTCGGCACGACGGCGCTGCAGATCTTCAACGAGACCGTGTCCGTGCCGTGGGCCGTCATGAAGTGGACGGAGTTCTACAAGCACGAGTCGTGCGGCAAGTGCACGCCGTGCCGCGAGGGCACGTACTGGCTGGTGCAGATCCTGCAGCGGATGGTGGCGGGCAACGGCACGGCGAGCGACATCGACACGTTGCTCGACGTCTGCGACAACATCCTCGGCCGTTCCTTCTGCGCGCTCGGTGACGGTGCCGTCAGCCCGATCACCAGTGGCATCAAGTACTTCAAGGACGAGTTCCTCGCCCTGTGCGACCAGAACTCCAAGGTCCTGGCTGGAGCGAACGCATGACCATCGCGCCCGACAAGTCCACGACCGACGACGTCGTCGTGCCCGAGGGCCACGTCAAGCTCGTCATCGACGGCGAGACCGTGGTGGCGCCCAAGGGTGAGCTGCTGATCCGCACGGCCGAGCGCCTCGGCACGGTCATCCCGCGCTTCTGCGACCACCCGCTGCTGGAGCCCGCGGGCGCCTGCCGCCAATGCCTCGTCGAGGTCGAGATGGGCGGCCGGCCGATGCCGAAGCCGCAGGCCTCCTGCACGATGACGGTCGCGGACGGCATGGTCGTGAAGACCCAGCTGACCTCGCCGGTCGCCGACAAGGCCCAGCAGGGTGTGATGGAGCTGCTGCTCATCAACCACCCGCTGGACTGCCCGATCTGCGACAAGGGCGGTGAGTGCCCGCTGCAGAACCAGGCGATCGCCCACGGCCGCAGCGACTCCCGCTTCCACGAGCACAAGCGGACGTTCCCGAAGCCGATCAACATCTCCACGCAGGTGCTGCTCGACCGCGAACGCTGCGTGCTCTGCCAGCGCTGCACCCGGTTCTCCGCGCAGATCGCCGGCGACCCGTTCATCGAGCTGCTCGAGCGCGGTGCGCAGCAGCAGATCGGTGTGGCGAAGGAGAAGCCGTTCCAGAGCTACTTCTCCGGCAACACCATCCAGATCTGCCCGGTCGGCGCACTGACGTCCGCCGCCTACCGGTTCCGCGCCCGGCCGTTCGACCTCGTGTCGACGCCGAGCGTCTGCGAGCACTGCTCCTCCGGCTGTGCCGAGCGCACCGACTGGCGGCGCGGCAAGGTGCAGCGCAAGCTCGCCGGTGACGACCCGCAGGTCAACGAGGAGTGGATCTGCGACAAGGGCCGGTTCGCCTTCCGCTACGCCACGACCGGTGACCGCATCAAGCGGCCCCTGGTGCGCGACGCGGAGTCCGGTGAGCTGCGAGAGTCGTCCTGGACCGAGGCGCTGCAGGTCGCGGCGGCCGGTCTCGCGGCGGCGCGCGACGCGAACGGCGTCGGTGTCCTCACCGGCGGCCGGCTGACCGTCGAGGACGCCTACGCGTACTCGAAGTTCGCCCGGATCGCGTTGCACACCAACGACATCGACTTCCGCGCCCGGCCGCACAGCGCCGAGGAGCTGGAGTTCCTGTCCGGCACCACGGTGTTCACCAACCCGGACAACGGCGTCACGTTCCAGGGCATCGAGAAGGCACCGGCCGCGCTGCTGGTCGCGTTCGAGCCCGAGGAGGAAGCGCCGATCGTCTTCCTGCGCCTGCGCAAGGCCGCCCGCAAGGGCACGAAGGTCTTCCACCTCGGCCAGTTCACGACCCCGGCCGTCGAGAAGACCTTCGGCACGCTGCTCGCCTGCGTGCCCGGTGCCGAGGCGAACGCCATCAACGCGCTGCCGGAGCACGCGGCCGACGTCGTCGAGCTGCTGTCCAAGCCCGGTGCGGTGATCCTCGTCGGCGAACGCGCCGCCGTGGTCCCTGGGGCGTTCACCGCGGTCGCCCGCCTGGCGGAGCGCACGGGTGCCCAGGTCGCGTGGATCCCGCGCCGCGCCGGTGAGCGCGGTGCGCTCGCGGTCGGTGCCGTCCCGAACCTGCTGCCCGGCGGCCGCCACGTCGCGAACGCCGCGGCGCGCACCGAGGTCGAGCGCACCTGGGGCGTCGAGGAGGGCTCGCTGCCCACGGCGCCCGGCCGCGACACCACCGGCATCCTCGAGGCCGCCGCGAGCGGTCAGCTGTCCGGCCTCGTGGTCGGCGGCGTGGACCCGTTCGACCTGCCGGACCCCGCGCTCGCGGAGAAGGCGTTGGCGGGGGCCGGTTTCATCGTGAGCCTGGAGCTGCGTCCGAGCGCGGTCACCGCGCACGCCGACGTCGTGCTCCCGATCGCCCCGGCGGTCGAGAAGGCCGGCAGCTACCTCAACTGGGAGGGCCGCCGCCGCGAGTTCGGCACCACGCTCGAGGGCACCGGCGCGCTGCCGGACTGCCGCGTGCTCGACACCCTCGCGGTGGAGATGGACGCGGACCTGTTCACGCAGACGCCCGCCGCCTCGGCCGCCGACCTGGCCCGTCTCGGTGAGGGCGCGTCCAGCGGTTCCTCGCTGAACGTCGCCGCGCCGCTGGTCTCCCCGGCCGGTCCCGGCCAGGCCGTGCTCGCCACGTGGCACCGCCTGATCGGCAACGGCTCGCTGCAGGTCGACGAGCCGCACCTCGCCGGCACGGCCCGTCCGGTCGTCGCCAAGGTCGCGGAGGCCACCGCGCGGCAGTTCGGTCTCGAGACCGGCGGCCACGTGACGGTCTCCACCGAGCGGGGCGCGATCACGCTCCCGGTCGAGACCGACGACCTGCCCGAGGGCGTCATCTGGCTGCCCACCAACTCGGGTGACGTGACCGTCCGGGCCACCCTCGGCGCGGGCCACGGCTCGATCGTCTCCGTCAGCGGAGGAAAGTCATGACGCAGCAGTTCGTCGCAGCGGAGATCGGCGAGACCGCCAAGCTCCTCGCGGACGACCCGATCTGGCTGATCCTGATCAAGGTCGTCGGGATCTTCGCGTTCCTCGTGGTCATGACCCTGTTCATGATCAACTGGGAGCGCAAGGTCGTCGCGCGCATGCAGCACCGCCCCGGCCCCAACCGGGTCGGCCCGAACGGCTGGCTCCAGTCGCTCGCGGACGGTCTGAAGCTCGCGTTCAAGGAGGACATCCGCCCGGTCCTCGCGGACAAGTGGGTGTTCTTCCTCGCCCCGGTGATCTCCTGCATCCCCGCGTTCCTCGCGTTCTCGGTGATCCCGCTGGGCGGCAAGGTCGAGATCTTCGGCGAGGAGACCGCGCTGCAGCTCGTCGACCTGCCGGTCGGCGTGCTCGTGGTGCTCGCCTGCTCCTCGATCGGCGTCTACGGCATCGTGCTGTCCGGCTGGGCCTCCGGCTCGCCGTACCCGCTGCTCGGCGCGCTGCGGTCGGCCGCCCAGGTCATCTCGTACGAGATCGCGATGGGCCTGTCGATCGTCGCGGTGATCATGTTCACCGGCTCGATGTCGACCGCTGACATCGTCGGCGCGCAGGCGGCAACGGTGCTCGGGTTCGCACCGGGGTGGTTCGGCCTGCTGCTCTTCCCCAGCTTCGCGATCTACGTCGTGGCGATGGTCGGCGAGACCAACCGCGCCCCGTTCGACCTCCCCGAGGCCGAGTCCGAGCTCGTCGGTGGTTTCCACACGGAGTACAGCTCGCTGAAGTTCGCGCTGTTCTTCCTCGCCGAGTACGTGAACATGGTGACGGTGTCGGCGCTCGCGACGACGCTCTTCCTCGGCGGCTACCGGCTCCCGTTCGGCCCCGAGTCCTGGAGCCAGGGCTGGCTGGGCCTGATCTGGTTCATCATCAAGACGCTGGCCTTCCTGTTCCTCTTCATCTGGCTGCGCGGCACCCTGCCCCGCATGCGCTACGACCAGTTCATGCGCCTGGGCTGGAAGGTGCTGGTCCCGACCAGCCTCGTCTGGATCATGGCCGTCGCGGTCATCCGCACCGGTGCGATCCAGCAGCTCTCCACGGCGCAGCGGCTCATCGCGCTCGGCGTGATCGTCGGCCTCGTGCTGCTGGTCTCGTTCCTGCTGCCGGACAAGAAGGTCCAGGACACCAAGGGCGTTCCGCTCGCGGGTTCGGGTTTCCCCGTCCCGCCGCTCGACCTCGCGGTCCCCAAGTCAGCGCCCAAGCGCAAGGTCAAGGTCGCCAACATCCCCGCGGACAAGGCAGCCGTCACCACCGGTAAGGAGGCTGAGTAGGGATGTTCGAGTCCCTGAAAGGCTTCGGCGTCACCTTCGGCACCATGTTCAAGAAGGTGGTGACGGAGGAGTACCCCGAGGTCAAGAAGGTGACCGCGCCGCGGTTCCACGGTCGTCACCAGCTGAACCGGCACCCGGACGGCCTGGAGAAGTGCGTCGGCTGCGAGCTGTGCGCCTGGGCCTGTCCCGCCGACGCGATCTTCGTCGAGGGTGGCGACAACACCGAGGAAGCCCGCTACTCACCGGGTGAGCGCTTCGGTGCCGACTACCAGATCAACTACCTGCGCTGCATCGGCTGCGGCCTGTGCATCGAGGCGTGCCCGACCCGTTCGCTCACGATGACGAACGAGTACGAGCTCGCCGACGACAACCGCCAGGACCTGATCTTCACGAAGGAGGACCTGCTCGCCCCGCTGCTGCCCGGCATGGAGCAGCCGCCGCACCCGATGCGGCTCGGCGAGAACGAGCAGGACTACTACGTGAACGGCCCGCAGCTCGCCAAGGAGGCTCAGCAGTGAGCCTCCTCGTGAGCCTTCTGGCCCAGCAGCCGGAACCCGTGCAGAAGGTGGTCGACACCGTCACCACGGGCGAGGCGATCTCGTTCTGGATCCTCGGCCCGCTCGCGCTGGCCGGTGCGCTCGGCATGCTGTTCGCGCGCAACGCGGTCCACTCCGCGCTCTGGCTCGTCGTGACGATGCTCAGCCTCGGTGTGCTGTACATGATCCAGCAGGCGCCGTTCCTCGGCTTCGTGCAGATCATCGTCTACACCGGCGCGATCATGATGCTGTTCCTGTTCGTGCTGATGATGGTCGGCCGCGACAGCTCGGACTCCGTCGTCGAAGTGATCCGCGGCCAGCGACTCGCGGCCGCGTTGCTCGGCATCGGGTTCGCCGTGCTGCTCGTCGGCTCGGTCGGCCGCGCGCTGACCTCCGTCGAGCCCGCTGGTCTCGCCGAGGCGAACGCCACCAACGGCGGCAACGTCGGCAACATCGGCACGAAGCTCTTCACGGAGTACCTGTTCGCGTTCGAGCTCACCTCGGCGCTGCTGATCACCGCCGCCCTCGGCGCGATGATCCTGGCCTTCGTCGGCCGCGACGGGAAGCCCGCCAAGAAGACGCAGAAGGAACTCGTCGAGGAGCGCTTCCAGGACGGCAAGCGGGTCGGCTCGCTGCCCGGCCCCGGTGTCTTCGCCACCGCCAACTCGGTGGCCACCCCCGCCCTGCTGCCCGACGGCACGGTCGCGGAGGAGTCGCTGTTCGAGGTCATCGAGGCGACCGACAAGTCCACGCTCTCGGACGACGTCGCCGAGGTGGCCGGCACCGCGCACGAGCCCGACGCGCACGCGCTCAAGGGAAGTGAGTCGTGACCCCCACCTACTACCTGCTGCTGTCGGCACTGCTGTTCAGCATCGGCGCCGTCGGCGTGCTGGTGCGCCGCAACGCCATCGTGGTCTTCATGTGCGTCGAGCTCATGCTCAACGCGGTCAACCTGAGCCTCGTGACGTTCGCGCGGATCAACGGCTCGCTCGACGGTCAGGTGATGGCGTTCTTCGTGATGGTCGTCGCCGCGGCGGAGGTCGTCGTCGGCCTCGCGATCATCATGTCCATCTTCCGGACGCGTCGCTCGGCCTCGGTCGACGACTCGAACCTGCTGAAGTACTGAGGGGTCACCGGTGACGGAACCTGTTGTCGCCAGCGGGGTCGCGAGCTTCGCCTGGTTGCTGTTGGCGCTGCCCGCGTTCGGCGCGGCGGTGCTGTTGGTCGGCGGCAAGCGCGCCGACAAGTGGGGCCACCTGCTCGGCAGCGGCGTGCTGCTCGCGTCGTTCGCCTACGCGCTCGCGCTCTTCTTCTCGACGCTCGGTGTCTCGAACCCCGAGGAGCGGGTGCAGAACCTGCACCTGTTCAACTGGATCGACGTCAACGCGCTGACCGTCGAGTTCGGACTGCGGCTCGACCCGCTGTCGCTCACGTTCGTGCTGCTGATCACCGGTGTGGGTTCGCTGATCCACATCTACTCGATCGGCTACATGGCGCACGAGGAAGGCAGGCGGAAGTTCTTCGCCTACCTGAACCTCTTCGTGTCGGCGATGCTCCTGCTGGTGCTGGGCAACGGTTTCGTGACCCTGTACTTCGGCTGGGAGGGCGTCGGTCTCGCCTCGTACCTGCTGATCGGCTGGTACCAGTACAAGCCGGAAGCGGCGTCGGCGGCCAAGAAGGCCTTCCTGATGAACCGCGTCGGTGACCTGGGCCTCGCCATCGCGATCTTCCTGATGTTCAACAAGCTCGGGACTACGCAGTACACCGAGGTATTCAGCCGCGTCAGCGAGTTCTCCTCGGCCGAGGTCCTCGCGATCACGCTGCTGCTGCTCCTCGGCGCCTGCGGCAAGTCGGGCCAGTTCCCGCTCCAGGCCTGGTTGCCGGACGCGATGGCCGGCCCGACCCCCGTCTCGGCCCTGATCCACGCGGCGACGATGGTCACCGCGGGCGTGTACCTCATCGCCCGCTCCAACCCGCTCTACAACCTGAGCGAGGACGGCCGCCTGGTCGTCATGATCATCGGTGCCGTCACGCTGCTGATCGGTTGCATCATCGGCTGCGCCTACGACGACTTCAAGAAGGTCCTGGCGTACTCGACGGTCTCGCAGATCGGCTACATGATCCTCGCGGTCGGCCTCGGCCCGATCGGTTACGCGCTCGGCATCATGCACCTGCTGACGCACGGCTTCTTCAAGGCCGGGCTCTTCCTCGGTGCCGGCTCGGTCATGCACGGCATGAACGACGAGGGCAACATCCGCCGGATGGGCGGGCTCTACAAGTTCCTGCCGATCACCTTCGTCACCTGGACGCTCGGCTACCTCGCGCTGATCGGCATCCCTCCGTTCGCGGGCTACTTCTCCAAGGACGCCATCATCGCGGCGGCGTTCACCGGTGAGGGCTGGCGCCCGTGGGTCTTCGGCGGTGTCGCACTGCTCGGTGCCGCGCTGACCGCGTTCTACATGACGCGCCTGCTGATCCTCGTCTTCCTCGGCCAGCCCCGCTGGAAGGACCTGAAGGCGGAGAACGGCAAGGACTACCACCCGCACGAGTCCCCGCTGTCGATGACCGTTCCGATGATCATCCTCGCGGTCGGCTCGATCGGCGGCGGCTGGTTCCTCTCCTCCGGCGGACGTCTCGCCGGCTGGCTGGAGCCGTCGCTCGGCGAGCTCCGCGAGGAGCACGGCGTCATCTCGCACGGCATGGTCGGCATCCTGACCGTCGCGCTCGCGCTGGTCGGCGCCGGACTCGCGTTCCTGCTCTTCGGCCGCGGCAAGCAGCCGGTCGAGCGTCCGGTGCGGGTGTCGTTCCCGGTGCGCGCGGCCCGTGCGGACCTCTACGGCAACGCACTGAACGAGGCCCTCTTCGCGCGGCCGGGCACCTGGCTCACCCGCGCGCTGGTGTTCCTCGACCTGAAGGGCGTCGACGGTCTCGTGAACGGCACCGCGGCGCTGCTCGGCGGTAGCTCGGGCCGGTTGCGCAGGCTGCAGACCGGGTTCGTCCGCTCCTACGCACTGTCCATGCTGCTGGGCTCGATCTTCGTGCTCGGGGCGCTCCTGGTGGTGAGGTTCTCGTGAGCTGGGTTCTGATCGCACTGCTGGTGGTGCCGCTGGTCGGCGCGCTGGTGGTGGCGTTCCTGCGCAAGGACGACCGGAAGGCCAAGCTCGTCGCGCTGGCGTTCTCGCTCGTCGAGCTCGTGCTGGCCGGCCTGCTGTGGGCCGCCTACGACCCGGACGGCGAGCGCATCCAGCTCGCCTCGGGCGTGACCTGGATCGAGTCGTTCGGCGTCCGGCTCTCGTTCGGCATCGACGGCATCGCGCTGGTGATGATCGCGGTCATCGCGCTGCTGATCCCGCTGGTGATCGGTGCCGGCTGGACCGAGAAGCTGCCCGCCGGCCGTTCGCAGGGCGGGTACCTCGCGCTGATCCTGGTGCAGGAGGCCGTGACGGTCGCGGTGTTCGCCGCCACCGACGTCTTCCTGTTCTACGTCCTCTTCGAGGTCATGCTCATCCCGATGTACTTCCTGATCGGCGGCTACGGCGGCGCCCGCAGGCAGTACGCGGCGGTCAAGTTCTTCCTGTACTCGTTCCTCGGCGGCCTGATCATGCTGGCCTCCGCGATCGGCGCCTACGCGATGGCGTCGGACGAGCTGGGCAAGGGCACGTTCGACTGGGCGACGCTCGTGACGGTCGTCCGCGACGCCGACTCGACGACGCAGACCTGGCTGTTCCTCGGCTTCTTCCTGGCGTTCGCGATCAAGGCGCCGCTCGTGCCGTTCCACACGTGGCTGCCCGACGCCGCGGCCGAGGCGCCCATCGGCGTCACGGTGATCGTCGTCGGCATCCTGGACAAGGTCGGCACGTTCGGCATGCTGCGCTACCTGCTGCCGATGTTCCCGGAGGCGTCGAAGAACCTGGCGCCTTTCGTGCTCGTGCTCGCGGTCGCCGGTGTCCTCTACGGATCGCTGCTCGCGACGGGCCAGCGGGACATGAAGCGGTTCCTCGCGTACGTCTCGATCGCGCACTTCGGCTTCATCGCGCTCGGCATCTTCTCGTTCACGTCGCAGGCCGGCGTGGGCTCGGTGTCGTACATGCTCAACCACTCGATCTCGACCGGCATGCTGATCCTGGTGGTCGGCATGGTGATCGCGCGCGGTGGTTCGTCGCTGATCTCCGACTACGGCGGCATGTCGAAGGTGGCCCCGCTGCTCGCGGGCATGCTGCTGATCTCGGGTCTGACCACGCTGTCGCTGCCGGGCACGAACTCGTTCGTCTCGGAGTTCCTGGTGCTGATCGGCTCGTTCCCGACCCGTCCGGTCTTCACGATCATCGCGACGGTCGGCATGGTGCTCGCGGCGCTCTACGTGCTGTGGCTCTACCAGCGGATCATGACCGGCCCGCTGCGCGGCGACGCCCTCATCGGTGCCGCGGCTGGTCCGGGGGCCGTCGGCGACCCGGAGAAGAAGACCACGATCGGCGACCTCACCAAGCGCGAGATCGCCGTCCTGGCACCGCTCGTTGTCATCGTGCTGGCCCTCGGGTTCTACCCGCAGCCGGTGCTCGACGTCATCACCCCGACTGTCGGGGCGACGCTGACCGAGGTCGGCGTGACCGACCCGGTCACCGTGCAGGAAGGCAAGTGACGTGAACCTTCTCGTCGCTCAGGCGCAGACGATCGAGGCGCCGGAGATCGATTACGGCGCCATCGCGCCGCTGCTGATCGTGCTCGGTGCCGCGTGCGTCAGCGTGCTGCTGGAAGCGTTGCTGCCCAAGCACCAGCGGTGGGCCGTGCAGCTCGTGCTCACGCTCGTGACGCTGGTCGGCGCCGTCGGCTCGCTGATCCTCTACGCGACGTCGGAGCGTCCCGAGCAGGGCGTCTCGACGCTGGCGGGGGCGATCGCGGTCGACTCGCCGTCGCTCTTCCTGTGGGCCACGCTGCTGGTGCTGGGCTTCGGCTCGGTGCTGCTGATCGCCGACCGCTCGGTGGAGCCCGGCGGCGTGTTCGTGGCCCAGGCCGCGATCCGTCCGGGCACCGTGCAGGACCGCGCGCAGGCGACGAAGACCGGCATGCAGACCGAGGTCTTCCCGCTCACGCTGTTCGCGCTCGGCGGCATGATGACGTTCGTCGCCGCGAACGACCTGCTGACGATGTTCATCGCGCTGGAAGTGTTGTCGCTGCCGCTGTACCTGCTGTGCGGTCTGGCTCGCCGCCGTCGCCTGCTCTCGCAGGAAGCGGCCGTGAAGTACTTCCTGCTCGGCGCGTTCGCCTCCGCGTTCTTCCTCTACGGCGTGGCCCTGCTCTACGGCTACGCCGGCTCGGTGAAGCTCTCGGCGATCGCGACGGCCGCGGGTGGCACGGACCGTTCCGACACGCTGCTGTTCGCGGGCTTCGGCCTGCTGGTGGTCGGCCTGCTGTTCAAGGCCGCCGTCGGTCCGTTCCACGCCTGGACCCCGGACGTGTACCAGGGCGCGCCGACGCCGGTGACGGCGTTCATGGCGGCCTGCACCAAGGTCGCCGCGTTCGGCGGCATCCTGCGCGTGCTCACGGTCGCGTTCGAGAACACCCAGTGGGAGTGGCGCGGCGTGCTCTACGGCGTCGCGGTCGTGTCGATGGTGATCGGCGCGATCCTCGGCCTCACCCAGACCGACGTGAAGCGCATGATCGCGTACTCCTCGGTGGCGCACGCGGGCTTCCTGCTGATCGGCTCGATCGCCCTGACGCCGGAAGGCGACGCTCCGGGCGTGAGCGCGACGATGTTCTACCTGCTGGCGTACGGCTTCACCACGATCGCCGCGTTCGGCATCGTGTCGCTGGTCCGCAACTCGGACGGCGAGGCGACGCACCTGTCGCAGTGGGCGGGTCTCGCGAAGCGGTCGCCGATCGTGGCGGGCACCTTCACGTTCCTGCTGCTGGCCCTCGCCGGAATTCCGCTGACGTCCGGCTTCATCGGCAAGTTCGTGGTGTTCAGCGCGGCGATCGACGCCGGCCTGACGCCGCTCGTGGTGATCGCTCTCGTGGCCTCGGCCGTGGCGGCGTTCTTCTACCTGCGGGTGATCGTGCTGATGTACTTCAGCGACCCGGCCCCGGACGGCCCGACCGTCACGGTGCCCGGCGCGTTCACCACGGTGGCGATCACTCTCGGTGCGGTCGTGACCCTGGTGCTGGGTTTGTGGCCCACGTTGGTGCTCGATTGGGCGGGTACCGGCACCTTCCTCAGCTAGGTGTACGTAGTCTGCTGGTGTGACCAGTAGCGAGCATGAGGGACCGGGGTTCGCGTTGGTGGACCCCGTGCTCACCGAGGTAGTCCAGGACGGCCTGGCCGAGGTGGAGCGCAACCTGCACGACGTCGTGCAGAGCGAGTTCCACCCGGTCACGGAAACCTCGCTTCACCTTGTGGAGGCGGGCGGGAAGCGGATCCGCCCGCTCTTCACACTGCTCGCATCGCAGTTCGGCGCCGACTGGGACCGGGAAAAGGTCATCAAGGCGGCCACTGTGGTCGAGCTCACCCACCTCGCGACGCTCTACCACGACGACGTCATGGACGAGGCGACCATGCGGCGCGGAGCGGTCTCCGCGAACGTCAAGTGGGACAACAGCATCGCGATCCTCACGGGCGACTTCCTGTTCGCCCACGCGTCCCGGCTGACCGCCGACCTGGGGACGGACGCGGCGCGGATCATCGCGGAGACCTTCTCGGTCCTGGTGACCGGCCAGATGCGCGAGACCGTCGGCCCGCAGCCCGGCGAGGACCCGATCTCCCACTACCTCAGGGTGATCGAGGAGAAGACCGGCGTCCTGATCGCGACGGCGGCGCGCTTCGGCGGCATGTTCTCCGACGCGACCGAGGAGCAGACCGACGCTCTGCGCGCGTACGCCGAGGTGATCGGCGCGGCGTTCCAGATCTCCGACGACGTGATCGACATCGCGTCCCCGTCGGTCGAGTCCGGCAAGACGCCGGGCACCGACCTGCGCGAGGGCGTGAAGACGCTGCCGATGCTCTACGCGCTGACCGACCCGTCCGAGACGCGGCTCGCCGAGCTGCTGGCGGGGCCGATCACCGAGGACGAGCTGGTGGACGAGGCCCTGTTGCTGCTGCGCAAGTCCTCGGGCATGGACAAGGCCCGCGAGACGCTCGACGACTACGCGGACCGCGCCCGCACGGAGCTCGGCAAGCTGCCACCGTGCGCCGCGCGGGACGCCCTCGAGGAGCTCGCGACGTACGTCGTGGAACGCACCCGCTAGGTCTCAGCTGACCGGCGCGAGCACCTGCTTGCGCCGGTTCCTGATCGCGTCGAACGTGAACACCGCCAGGGCCAGCCACACCAGGCTGAACCCGATCCACCGGCTCGCCGGCATCGGTTCGTGCACCACGAACACGCCCCACGCGAACTGCAGGATCGGCGCGATGTACTGCAGCATCCCCATGGTGCTCAGCGGGATCAGCCGGGCACCCGCACCGAACAGCAGCAGCGGGATCACCGTCACGATGCCGGTGCTGAGCAGGAGCAGCACGTGGCCGGTGCCCGCGGCGGCGAAGGTGTTCGCGCTGCCGAGCGTGAGCAGGTAGACCAACGCGATCGGCGCGATCACGGCGTTCTCGGCGGTGAGGCTCGAGATCGCGTCCAGCGGCACCTTCTTCTTCAGCAACCCGTAGGTGCCGAAGGAACACGCCAGGATCAGCGAGATCACCGGCAGTCGTCCGTAGTCGATGGTGAGCACGATCACAGCGATCACGGCGACGGCGATGGCGGCCACCTGGGTGATGCGCAATCGTTCCTTGAGGAAGATCATGCCTAGTGCCACGCTCACCAACGGGTTGATGAAGTACCCCAGGGCAGCCTCGACGACATGATGGCTGTTGACGGCGTAGATGTACGTGCCCCAGTTGGCCGTGATCAGAACGGCCGCTGCGGTAACGATCAACCAGCCTTTGCCAGACAGTTCCAGGAGAGGACGCCACCGTCGGAGCACCGCGACGACGATGGCCAGTGTGACGAACGACCAGACGATCCGGTGCGCGAGCACCTCGACCGGCTGGGCGGGTACGAGGAGTGGCCAGTACGCCGGGAACAAGCCCCAAAGGACGTAGGCGAGTGCGCCGTAGGTGACCCCTCGCCCCTGGGTGTGAACTTCTGGCGAACTGATGGCAGAGGTGGTCAGAGGGGGCACAAAATCCCACTCTACGCTGGGCTTTCCACCCGTTATTTGCGCTGAACGGCGTAGTGACGGAGCATCATCAAAGGCACTGTAGTTTGGCCATGCTCACCCTTCCGAGTGAGTGGGGTCGGTGTGGTCGTAGAAGGGGCTTACCCGTGAACATCTTCGGGCAGGTCTGGCTGTGGAGCCTGCTGTCCTTCGTTGCGGGAGTGCTGCTCACCTGGTTGGTGATGGTGCGCCCCGCACGGAAGCAGATTGCCGACCTGGATGATCAACTTCTCGACGCGCGTCGTTCGGCCGCGCCCGTCTCGGCGGTCACCGTCGACGACTTCGAGGTGGACGAGTGGGAGGCCGCGCCGCCGCGTTCGCTCAGCGACGAGGTGCTGACGCCGCCCAAGCCCGTTCCGGCGCTCCCGCCGGCACCCGCGCCGTACGCGGAGCCGCCCGCCTACCGCGGTGAGCCCGTGCCGGCTCCCGCACCGGCGCCGCTGCCCGTGCCGCTGCCGCCGCCGGTCGTGGAGGAGCCCGAGCCCGCGTCGTTCGAGACCACCACCTTCGACGCGCAGCCGGAGCCCGAGGAGGAGCCGGCCGCGCCCGTTCGCCAGTACCTGGAGCCCGAGGAGGCGCAGCGCCGCTTCGAGGAGCAGCTGGCCGAGCAGAAGGCACTGGCCGAGGCGGACGACGACCGTCCGCGCTCGTTGTTCGAGCGCCTCGCGCCCGGCGAGGTCCCGCCGGAGACGCCCGCGGAGCAGACGACGGTCCTGTCGCAGTCCGGCCTGGAGGCCGCGGACTTCGACGACGAGCCGGAGCTGCCCGCCGAGCAGACCTCGCACGTGCCGGTGGTCCCGCCGGTCGCGGAGCCGGGACTCCCGGCCCCGGCGCCCACCGCGGGCCCCGAGGTCGACGAGCAGGCCGACGACTTCATCTACCAGCCGCGCGAGGTCTGGGCGCAGGACGAGCCCGAGACGTACCTCGACGAGGCCGCCGAGCAGGAGGACGAGCCCGCCGGCACCCGCTCCGAGCAGACGACGTTCATCGCCGTCGAGGAGAGCAGCTGGCCGGACAACGACCTCACCGGCGAGTACCCCGGCCTGCGCGACGAGATCTCCGGCCAGCTGGACGGGTTCACCGAGCCCGAGCCGGAGGTCGAGCCCGAGTCCCCGGCCGAGCAGACCGGTCTGATCGAGCCGATCGTCGACGAGCCGGCCGACCTGGACGCGCCGAGCGTGCGCCACGGCGTCTTCGAGTCGACGCTCGCCGAGGAGCCCGTCGAGGAGCAGGAGTCCTCGCACGCGCTGCACGAGGAGCCCGTCCACGAGGAGCCTGCCGCCGAGGAGCAGCCCTACCAGGAACGGGTCTACGAGGAGTTCGTCGAGCCCGAGTACACGGGGTCGTTCTCCCAGCCGTTCACGGCTCCGGGCGCCCCGCCGCCCGCACCGTTCTCGGCGTTCGAGCCGGTGCTCGAGACCGAGGAGACCCAGGAGCGTTCGGTCCGCACCGTCGGTGCCGCGTTCTCCCACGGCATCGAGCCCTCCACGGCACCGCCGCCCGCCCCGGCCGCACCCGTCGCCGCCCCCCAGTCGCGCTCGCTGTTCGAGCCGCTGCTGGAGGCCGACGAGCCGCTGCCGGCGCTCGGCCAGACCCGCACGCTGCCGGACACGTCGAACGACCAGCCGTTCGTCCCGAAGTTCGTGCCGAGCGACGAGCCGCTGCTCGCCGCGCCGCCGGAGCCCGAACCCGAGCCCGTACCGGTCGAGCTGCGGCACACCGAGGCAGGTCTGCCGATCCGCGAGGCCCGGCGCACGACTCAGCAGCGCCAGCAGAGCTTCCCGGCGTTCTCGGCGTTCGAGTCCCCGAAGGCGGAGGCTCCGGCCGCCACGCCCGCGCTGCCCGTGCGTCCGCGTCCGGTCGGCTTCTCGCCGTCCACCGGCGGTCGCCCGAACGGCGCGCCCACCGCGGCGCCGGCGCGGTTCCAGCAGCCCGAGGGCTTCAACCCGCGGTCGCCGTTCGGTCCCGGTTCGGTGCTGCCGAAGTCGGACGGGCACGCCCCGGCCGCGGACTTCGCGGTGAAGGCCACGCTGACCGGCCGCCGGTACTACTCGGAGGGGTCCGCGAACTTCTCGGAGACGCGCGCCGACGTGTGGTTCCGCACCGAGGCGGACGCGGAGAAGGCCGGGTTCCGCCCCGCTCCGTGAGAACTGACGAAAAAGGCCCCCACCGCGTTCGGTGGGGGCCTTTTCGGTGTTCCGGGGTCAGCCGACCACGGTCCAGGTGTCCTTGCCGTGCAGCAGCTTGCTGAGGTCCGCGGCCTTGCTGGCCTTGGCCTCGCTCACCTGCGCGCGCACGCCGTCGTCGTACGTCGTGCGGTCCGCACGGCGGAAAACGCCCGTGACGGTGTGCGTGAGGTCCTGCGTCGACAGCCGCGAGAGCGCGAACGACAGGTTCAGGTCCGACGCGTCGTGCACCACGATCTCGCTCGCGTCCACGTCCGCGGATTTCGCGACCGCGAGCCCGAAGCCCTCACGCACCACGCAGTACTCGCCCTCACGACCGAACCGGATCGGCTCGCCGTCGACGACGTTGATGATCCGCCGCTGTGCCTCGTCCGCGTCCTTCAGCACGTCGAACGCGCCGTCGTTGAAGATCGGGCAGTTCTGGTAGATCTCGACGAGCGCCGAACCGCGGTGCTCCGCGGCCTGCCGCAGCACCGAGGTGAGCCCGGCCTTGTCCGAGTCGAGCGCCCGGCCCACGAAGGAGGCCTCCGCGCCCAGCGCCAGCGACACCGGGTTGAACGGGTGGTCGACCGAGCCGATCGGCGTCGACTTGGTGACCTTGCCCGGCTCCGACGTCGGCGAGTACTGACCCTTGGTGAGGCCGTAGATCCTGTTGTTGAACAGCAGGATCTTGAGGTTCACGTTGCGCCGCAACGTGTGGATCAGGTGGTTGCCGCCGATGGACAGCGCGTCGCCGTCACCGGTCACCACCCACACGCTCAGGTCCGGCCGCGCCACGGCGAGACCCGTGGCGATGGCCGGCGCACGGCCGTGGATGGAGTGCATGCCGTACGTGTTCATGTAGTACGGGAAGCGGGACGAGCACCCGATGCCCGAGACGAACACGATGTTCTCGCGCTTGAGACCCAGCGACGGCAGGAAGGACTGCATCGTGTTCAGCACGATGTAGTCGCCACAGCCGGGGCACCAGCGGACCTCCTGGTCCGACTTGTAGTCCCTGGCCGACTGCTTCTCGTCGGTGGTGGGAACTCCGGTCAGGCCGGGGATCCCGAGGTCGATGGCGGTCACGCCGACACCCCCTTGATCACGTCAGCGAGCACGTCCTGCAGCTCTTCCGCCTTGAAGGGCAGGCCCTGCACCTTGGTGTACGACACGGCGTCGACCAGGTACTTGGCCCTCAACAACAACGCCAGCTGCCCGAGGTTCATCTCCGGCACGATCACCTTGTCGTAGCTGCGGAGCACCTCACCCAGGTTCTTCGGGAACGGGTTGAGGTGGCGCAGGTGCGCGTGCGCGACCGGCAGGCCCAGCTTGCGCACGCGGCGGGCCGCGGCGCCGATCGGGCCGTAGGACGAACCCCAGCCCACGACGAGCACGCGGGCGTTGCCGTCCGGGTCCTCGACCTCGACGTCCGGCACCTCGATGCCGTCGATCTTGGCCTGGCGCAGGCGGACCATCTTGTCGTGGTTCTCGGGGTCGTACGAGATGTTGCCCGTGATGTCCTGCTTCTCCAGACCGCCGATGCGGTGCTGCAGACCAGGGGTGCCGGGCACGGCCCACGGACGCGCGAGCGTCTCGGGGTCGCGGGAGTACGGCTGGAAGTTCTCCGGGTCCGTCGCGAACTCGACCGTGAGGTCCGGCAGCGACTCGACGTCCGGGATCATCCACGGCTCGGAGCCGTTCGCGATCGCGCCGTCGCTCAGGAACAGCACCGGGGTGCGGTACTTGAGCGCGATGCGGGTCGCGTCGACCACGGCGTCGAAGCAGTCCGAGGGGGACTGCGGCGCCACGATCGGCACGGGCGACTCGCCGTTGCGGCCGAACATCGCCTGCAGCAGGTCGGCCTGCTCGGTCTTCGTCGGCAGACCGGTGGACGGGCCACCGCGCTGGACGTCGATCACGAGCAGCGGCAGCTCGGTCATCACGCCGAGGCCGATGGTCTCGGACTTGAGCGCGATGCCGGGGCCGGACGTCGACGTCACGCCGATCGCACCGCCGTAGGACGCGCCGAGGGCGATGCCGATGCCCGCGATCTCGTCCTCGGCCTGGACCGTGGTGATGTCGAAGTTCTTGTGTTTGCTCAGCTCGTGCAGGATGTCCGACGCCGGCGTGATCGGGTACGTGCCGAGCACGACGGGCAGCTTCGAGAGCTGCGCGGCCGCGACGATGCCGTACGCCGTCGCCGTGTTGCCGGTGATCTGGCGGTACGTGCCGACGTTGAGCTTCGCGGGCGCCACCTCGTAGGTGACGGCGAAGGCCTCGGTCGTCTCGCCGTAGTTCCAGCCGGCGCGGAAGGCCAGGACGTTGGCCTCGGCGATGTCGGGCTTCTTCGCGAACTTCTCGCGCAGGAACCGTTCCGTGCCCTCGGTGGGCCGGTGGTACATCCACGACAGCAGGCCGAGCGCGAACATGTTCTTCGCGCGTTCGGCGTCCTTCTTGCCGAGGCCGGTCTCCTCGAGCGCCCCGATGGTCAAGGTCGCCATGGCGATCTTGTGCACCTGGTACTTCTCGAGCGAGTCGTCTTCCAGCGGGTTCGAGTCGTACCCGACCTTGGTCAGGTTCCGCTTCGAGAACTCGTCGGTGTTGACGATGAGGATGCCGCCGTCCGGCAGTTCGCCCACGTTCGCCTTGAGCGCGGCAGGGTTCATCGCGACGAGGACGTCGGGACGGTCGCCGGGCGTCAGGATGTCGTAGTCGGCGAAGTGCAGCTGGAACGACGACACACCGGGCAGGGTGCCCTGTGGTGCGCGGATCTCGGCGGGGAAGTTGGGCTGCGTGGCGAGGTCGTTGCCGAACGCCGCCGCTTCCGACGTGAACCGGTCTCCGGTGAGCTGCATGCCGTCACCGGAGTCGCCGGCGAAGCGGATCACGACGCGATCCAGCTTGCGGGTCTCAGTGCTCATTCCTACGCCGATACCTCTCTCCAAGGGTGGCCGTGCCCCACCACGAGGGTAGTCGCCAGGACCGCCTGCGAGACGGGCCGTGTACCACCAGGCGAGACGAACTGTCCCACCTGCCGCAACGGGTCCTTAACTAGACGGTAAGCACAGCACTACCAGCGGATACCCGAATGCGGCAGACGTCACCTCTGTTACCTGTTACTCAAGGTAACACCTACCGCCCGCTGATCCGAGCCTTCATCGCGGAAAGCCTCGCAGCGAACTCTGGAGTGTCGATCGAAGCGACCTGTGGCCGCAGTTCCGTCTCGACCGCTTCCGCGTGGTCGTGCATTGCATCGGTCGCGCGCATCGTCGCCTTGATGGTCCGGACGAGTTCCGCGGGTGCCTCGGCAGCGGCTTTCGCCAGCTCCAAGGCGTGCTGAACGGGGTCCTCAGCCTTGGCGTAGGCGAGCCCGTGGGCGACGGCCTGGTCCGCGTCCAGGATCTGCCCGAACAACGTCATGGCCGTGGCCACCTGCGGGTTCGTGATCCGCTGCAGCATCCACGTCATGCCACCGCCGGGGTGGATGCCGAGCTGCAGGAACCGCGCGTCGAACCGCGCCCTCGGCCCCGCGACCCGCACGTCGGCGGCCAGTGCGAGGTTGAGCCCGGCGCCCACCGCCGCACCGTTGACCGCCGCGATCGTGGGGATGGTGGCGTTCGCCACCGCGAGAAAGCCCTGGTAGATCAGCTTGAGGCCCTCGTCCTTGGAGTTCCCGAGCTGCGTCAGGTCCGCGCCGGCGCAGAAGGCGGGCGGCGCACCCGTGACGACCAGCGCGTTGGCCTCCCGTTCGGCCTCCGCGACCTTGTCCGCGAGCTCCCGCGACAGGTCGATCGTCAGCGCGTTGCGCCGCTCCGGGTCGTTGATCGTGATCACCGCGACGGACTCTCGCAGCTCCAGCAGAACCTCAGCCATGGCCCGCACCCTAGGGCGCGATGGGCCGGTCCAAGAGCCGGGACAGCACAACGGTGGACACGGTCCGGTCGATGATCTCCACAGCCCGCAGCCGCTCCAGCGCCGTCTCGAGGTGGTGGATGTCCGCCGCCCGCAGGTGCACGATCGCATCCGCCGCACCGGACACCGTGTACGCGGCGCTGACCTCGGCCATCGGCTCAAGCCGGTGCTGGATGTCGTGAGGCGCGACGTTCCCCTTGCAGTGCACCTCGACGAACGCCTCAGTGCCCCACCCGAGCGCCTCCGGGTCGACCACGGCCGTGAACCCCCTGAGGACCCCCGTGTCCAGCAGTTTGTCCACCCGCCGCTTCACCGCGGGAGCGCTCAACCCGACCTCCTTCCCGATCTCCGCGTAGCTGGAACGGGCGTTGGCCATGAGGCACGAAATGATTCGCTGGTCGATGCTGTCCACACGCAACATTCTGCACCAGATCACGCAATGTCGCGGCGTTGTTCGATGGTCAAGCCGCCGTTTACATTTCGATCCATGACGGTATCCATCTCCGGGCCCGGCGAGCCGATCACGCTCGACATCGCCGCACCCATCGCGCCGACGCGCATGCCGACCACCCGTCGGTACCTCATGTGCCCGCCGACGTACTTCACGGTGGAGTACGCCATCAACCCGTGGATGGATCCCACCCAGCCCACCAGCACGACGCTGGCCGTGGAGCAGTGGACCGCTCTCAAGGAGACCTACGAACGCCTGGGCCACCAGGTGGAGGTCATCGAGCCGGTAGCCGGCTTGCCGGACATGGTCTTCTCCGCGAACAGCGGCACCGTGATCGACGGCCGAGTCCTCGGCTCCCGCTTCCGAGCAGCACAACGTTCCGCCGAGGCAGACCACTTCCGCCGCTGGTTCCTCGGCGCCGGCTACAAGTCGGTCGTCATGCCCACCGCCGTGAACGAGGCAGAGGGCGACTTCACCTGGACCGGCTCCCTCCTGCTCGCCGGCACGGGCTTCCGCACGGATCCGGGGGCGCACGCCGAAGCCCAGGAAGTCCTCGGCGTCCCCGTCGTGTCACTGCAGCTCGTCGACCCGCGCTTCTACCACCTCGACGTAGCGCTGTTCATGCTCGACGACCAGTCCCCGTCCCCCCTGGTCGCCTACTACCCGGAGGCCTTCTCGCCCGGCTCGCAGCAGGTGCTGCGCCGCCTGTTCCCGGACGCGGTGATCGCCACCGACGCCGACGCGGTGTGCCTGGGCCTGAACGCCGTCTCCGATGGCAAGCACGTCGTCATGCCCGTGGAGGCCACGCACCTGGCAGAGCAGGTGTCGCGGCGCGGGTTCGAGCCGGTGTTCGTGGACATCTCGGAGTTGCGCAAGTCGGGCGGCGGCCCGAAGTGCTGCACGATGGAACTGCGCGGCTAGACCTCGCCCACGCAGCCATCGCCGAAGGCCCCCGTCAACGACGCCGGGGGCCTTCGCCGTGTCTGCCGTGCGTTGCGCACGAACCGTGCGTAACGCACGAGCCCCTCTGGTTCGATCAGCCTCCAGAACCGTCTACTGGGGGTGGGGAAGTGGCGGAGAAGCGTTCGCCCACGTGGGAGTGGGACGAGCTGGTGCTCGTGTGCGACCTGATGGCGTTCCCGCCCGGCGGTCGCGTGGAGTGGTACCGGCTGCTGGAGGAGCACGCGGAGGTCCGCGAGCTGTCGGAGATGCTGCAACGGCTGCCGCTGCACGCCCCGGAACAGCGCGGTGCCCGGTTCCGCACGCCTGGCGCCGTGGCTCGCAAGGGCGAGAACATCCGGCAGTGGCACGAGAGCTTCGGCCACGGGCACAACAACGGCGGCAAGCGGGACAGGGAGGTGCTGGACCACTTCCTCCGCAACCCCGTCGAGATGCACAAGCAGGCCGAGGCGTTGCGGCTGGAGTACCGCGCGGGCAACCTGGCCGACCTGCCGTCGCTGGAGGCCGACGTCGACGAAGGCGCCGCGGAGGGCAGCGTGCTCCGGAGGCTGCACCTCGTGCGTGAACGCGACCCCGCGCTGCGCCAGAAGAAGATCGACGCGGTGCTCGAGGCGGAGGGGAGTCTTGCGTGCGAGGTGTGCACGTTCGACTTCGAGCGCTTCTACGGCGAGCGCGGCAAGGGCTTCGCCGAGGTGCACCACGCCGTTCCGCTGCACATCACCGGGCCGACCAAGACGCGGCTCGGTGACCTCGTGGTGCTGTGCTCGAACTGCCACCGGATGATCCACCGCGGCAAGGAGTGGCTCACCCCCGACGAGCTGCGCGGCAGGGTCCGGGGCTAGGCGTCCAACTCCCACCGCACGAACTGCATCGTCGACCTGAACCCCGCCCGCTCGAACATCCCGAACCCGGCCGAGTTCTCCGAGTCCACGTTCAACAACGCCCGGTCGAACCCCTCCGCCGCAGCCGCCCCCAACGCATGCGCCAGCAACGCCCCGGCGACCCCGCGGTTCCGGTACTCCGGCAACGTCCCGACAAGCATGAAATGCGCATCCCGAACGCCGCTGAAAGCAGTGTCGGCCTCCCAGCTCATCGTCACCAGCATCCCGGCAGCCACCCCACCCTCACGCAGCAGAAAGCTCAGCCCGGGCTGGAACGTCTGATTGGTGACCTTGTTCTTCCACAGCTCGACCGGCATCGGCGTGAAACCCCAGTTCGAGCGGTAAGCCGAGTTCCGCAAAGCCCGGAACTCCTCGTCGTTGCCGGCAGACCAAGCCTCGATCCGGGGATCGCGAGACGCGGCAACACCGAGCAGCGAGTGCTCCATCCGCTGGAAGTACCGAACCGGCGCAAAGCCCTCACCACGAAGCAGTTCGGCCAGCCCGGCGATTTGCGAAGCCTTGTGCACGTCGATCGCGAGCCGCAACGTCGGGTGGTGCTGCGAGTGCAGAACTCGAGCCGCAGAAACCCCGGCCCGCACCAGCCGAGTACCGATCCCGCGGCGCCGATAAGAAGGATGAACCCCGCCGTCCAACGACACCCGGTGCACCTCGACGGCCGTGGGCCGGTACTGGACCTTCATGTACCCCACCATCACCTCGCCGTCGAACACCGCGAGGCTGGCGCGCTCCAGGTCCGCGAACGGGTCGACCAGCTCGGTGAGCGTGTCCTCCGCCGTGTAGTTCTCGCCGATCTTGTCGACGGCCTCCATGGCGTTGAGGAGGTCGGCGGACGTCTGCGCGTCGTCGCGGGTGAGCGGGCGCCACGTGAGGCCTGAAGACATGGGGCGACCGTAACTAGGCGCGAGAAGGGCTGTCGTCCGAGTTTCCTCCAACGGCTTCGCACGCTGCACTCGTGGACGCTTCCCGAGCCGGCCCGCGAGGCGTCGCACCTCGTCGCGGACCTGCCGTTCGACCGACCCAGGGTGCTGCGGCTGCTGGAGAAGCTCGTGGCCGGGCTCTGGTGGCCGCAGTAGCGTCACGAGATGACCGACGTTCTCGTGATCGGCTTCAACCCGCACACCATCCCCGGCTTCGACCCCGCCCCCGTGGCCGCCGGCATCGAGCGGTCCAGCAGGCAGTTCGCCGAGCTCGGGCTCACCGAGGACCTCTTCCTCATCGACTTCGACGAACTGGACGGGCGCGCGCAGGCCAAGCTCGGGGAGAAGCTCCGCGCGAAGAAGTACGACTGCGTCGTGGTCGGCGGCGGCATCCGCAAGGGACCCGGTCTGCTCGAGCTCTTCCAGCTCGTGGTCAACGAGGTGCACTGGCGTCAGCCGGAGGCCGCGATCGCCTTCAACGACAGCCCCGGCGACAGCTCGGACTGGGTCCTCAAGGCTCTGGAGCAGAGGCGCAGGAGTTAACCCACAACATCGGGTGAACCGAAGACGCAGCTTCTCCGTACCCCTCGTCAGAGTCAGAAAAACGCTGTCCAGCGATCAAGTCCCCGCAGGTCAGCACCCCGCAGCCCGATAGCACTACCAAGCGTGACGGAATCACTCGATCGCGTGGTCGTGGACATAACCCATAACGAGAGCCGGGCTAGCAGCGAACTAACAGACAGCTCCGTCAGTTCGTCAGGAGGCAACGATGAACTTACGCAGGACTCACAAGGCTCGCTGACTGTCTGTCAGCAACGGATAGCCCATCTCCTCGGAAACGTGACGAGAGTCACCCAACGGGCGCTGGAGCTTGCCTGCGCTCGTGACACGAGGTTACGTTCTCGCCCGCCGATAACGGTTTGGTCACCGGCAGGACACAGGACCCGTAGCACCTAGGGTCCAAAGTCCGGCCCGGAATCCCCCGCCGAGTTCGCCCGGTGGCCAAGCTCCCCGACGCAGGAGGCTCCCCCTTGGCCCGGCACAGCAAGGCCGATGGCCGAACCGTGTACACGGTCGTGCCCAGACCAGATTTCAAGCCCGGCGCTCACCGGGTCGAGGACGACAAGGTCCCGCTCGCCCACCGTGTGAGCGCGATCGTCGTCGCGGCAGGTGTCGCCGCCGGTACCGCGGCCATCGCCAACGCTGCCACCAGCGGTTCCTCGACCGAACTGGCCGCAGGTGCGGCCGAGCTTGGTGCGGTTCCCGACCAGCAGGTCAGGAACATCCAGACCGTGCACGACGTGAACCCCGGCAGCCAGGCCGGACGTCTGCTGCAGCACCAGCAGATGTACGCGCAGCAGGTGTTCAACCAGGCCACGAAGGTCGCCGCGGACGCCCACGCCCAGCGCGAGGCGGCTGCCAAGGCCGAGGCCGAGCGCCAGATCGAGATGCGCAAGCCGGCCAAGCAGCGCGAGGTCGAGGGCTGGATCAAGGAAGCCATCAAGATCCTGCAGGCCAACGGCACCAACATCGACAACGGCTCCGTCGACGAGATCTACACGATCATCATGAAGGAGTCGAACGGCAACCCCAACGCCGTCAACAACTGGGACTCCAACGCGATGCGGGGCACGCCGTCCAAGGGCCTGATGCAGTGCATCGACCCGACGTTCCGCGCGTACAAGCTGCCCGGCTACGACAACATCCTCGCGCCGGTCGACAACATCATCGCGGGCGTCCGCTACACCTACGCCCGCTACGGCGGCTTCCACAACCACCCGGGCCTGGTCTCCATGAACCTGGGCGGCGGGTACCTGGGGTACTAAAGGAGCCGATTCGCGCCGTGTCGGGGTGCGGGAATCCTCTCTGCGAGCGATGCTGTCAATCAGGTTCACCCACAAGCATGGCGGCCCTAGCGGGCACACGCCCGGTAGTGCTCCCATCGAACGCGATCCCCGAACGCAGGGAGTGGCCGATGAACGAGCAACAGGCACGCGACGACGAGCTGGAGAAGATCCGCTCGGAGGCGACGAGTTGGCTGGCCAAGATGGCCAAAGCCCAGCATCGTCCCAAAGTCGAGCAACGCAGGCCTGAGCACGACGCCATGACACCCGCGAAGAAGTAGGCAGGAAAACCGCGAAAGCGCCCCGGCTGCCAGCCGGGGCGCTTTCGCGTTCACCGGGCTGCCAGGGCGGACCTGGTTCCCGACGTCCGCCGTCACAAGGTCGGAGCCTCCTGCTCGAACGCGGCCCACAGGAGCTTCAGCGGGTGGTCGGCCGGGTGCTTCTCCAACTCGTCGGTCCGCGCGAACACGCCCACCAGGCGCTCGAGCGAGTCGTCGGCGAGCTGGACCACGCGCAGGCCGCTTCCCTCGCGCAGCTCGTTGTTGGCCGCCACCACCCCCAGGCCGGACGTGACGATCATGGCGCCCTTCACGAGGTTGGAGCGGAGCAGGGAGATGCCGTACTGGATCTCGTCGATCTCGGCGGCGATGTCGAGGCCCTGCCGGTAGTCCGGCCCGAACCAGCCGCGCAGGAACTCCGCGATCAACCCCGCTCCCGGCACGACCAGCGGCACCGAGCGCAGCGCCGGCACCCGCACGCGGTCGCCGACCACGGTCTCCGGCAGGTTCGTCAGCAGGGCCAGGCCGCCACGGCGCCACTGGATCACTTCGAACTCGGGGCGCTCCCAGCCCTGGCCCGCCCGCGTGACCACG
The DNA here is from genome assembly GCF_040610935.1 of Lentzea sp. NPDC003310. NCBI lineage: Bacteria > Bacillati > Actinomycetota > Actinomycetes > Pseudonocardiales > Pseudonocardiaceae > Lentzea > Lentzea sp. NPDC003310. The sequence continues at coordinate 64,153 of NZ_JBEXNC010000010.1, read as the reverse complement.
CTGCCGCAGACGACGTCGACCTCGCGGTTCTCCAGCTTCGTCCAGATGTCCTTGGTGCGGATGTGCACGACCTTGAGGTCCACGTCGCGCTCCTGGAACACGTCCTCCACGTGGTGCCAGGCCTTCGCGAGTGTGTCGAGCATGTATCGCGTGGTGCCGACGGTGACGGTCGTGCCGAGCTTGCGGCGGCACTCGTGAATTCCGTCGAGCCACTCCGCGAGCGTCTCCCGCGCCAATTCGACGATCGACTCACCGGTGGCCGTGAACAGCACGTCTTTTCCGCGCCCCTGCTTCACCACGAGCGCTTCGCCGCACAGTTCCACGAAGTTCCTGTTCAACGTGTCGAGCTGCTTCTGCACGCTCGACTGCTCCCGTCCCAACGCCCGTGCGGCGCGCAGGGCCGAACGGGTCTCGTGCACCGTGAGCAGTGTCCTGAGCTGGTCCATCGTGGTATCCAGTAGTGCACCGGGCATGTTCAGCAGGCGGTGCAGCGAGGTGCTGGTGGGAAGCACCAACTGGGACGAGCCGGACATCGGGACCCTCTCTGATGTTCTACCGATCAGTTGAACTGAACTTGACCGCATTTCGCTGCCAAATTATCTGCAGATCTTGTCGGCAAATCCCTGGACACTTATCTCGCGGTGTACAAAGCTATCTGCGGCGACCACGCGTGGGAGCCGATTCCGGGGGGAATCATTGGGGGGTGGGGGTCCGCCAGGCGCAAGCCGGCGGGCCCCCAAGTATTACCCTCAGCCGTTGTGACGGCTTCCGCTCGCCTGGAATGGGGCACCACCTACCAGGTCACCGTGCTCGAACTCGGACTCGCCTGCTGCGGAGTCGAAGTGATGGCTGCTCTCGACCGCCTTCCCGACCTCGGCGTGACGCCGGTCGACGGCGCGGGCGAGGCGCACGTCCTCGTCGTCTCCGGCACCGTCACGGACGCCATGTTGCCCGCTGTCCTCCGCAGTTACGAGGCCATGCCCGAACCCCGCTACGTGATCTCCGTGGGCGCCTGCAGCAACACCGGCGGCCCGTACTGGGATTCCTACAGCGTCACCAAGGGGATCGACCAGGCCCTGCCGGTCCACGTCGCCGTTCCCGGCTGCCCGCCGCGTCCCGAAGCGCTCCTCGAAGGCCTCAAGGCGCTGCACGGGCTGGTGAACGCATGACGACCCCGAAGACCGCGTTCGGCCAGACGATCCACCACGTGGAACTCGCCGACTGGCTCGCCACGGCCACCGCCCGCCACGCCGAGGGCTTCGTGATGTTCGACTGGCTCGGCGTCGAGGACGCGGGCCGGCCGGGCGCCGTGGGCCAGCGTCACGCCGTGTTCCTGCACGTGATCGACCCGCGCACGCGCGAGGGCATGATGCTGCGCACCGAGATCGGCGAGGCTGACGCGCTGCCGAGCGTCGCGCACCTGTGGAAGGGCGCCGGCTGGCACGAGCGCGAGGCCGGCGAGATGTTCGGCGTGACGGTCGGCGAGCCCGGACACCTGCTGCTGCCCGAGAGCTTCCAGGGCCACCCGCTGCGCAAGGACTTCGTGCTCGCCGCACGCGTCGTGCGTCCGTGGCCGGGCCGTCTGGAACCCGGAGAGGACAACACGAGCGCGCCCAGCCGCCGCCGCACCGCACCACCTGGAGTGCCGGACCCGTCGTGGGGCCCGCGCCGTGAAGAGGAGCCGCAGTCGTGACGACGAACCTGCCACCGCGCACGAGGGGCGTCATCGCGCTGTTGGAGGCCAACTGCACCGTGTGCATGATCTGCGCGCGCGAGTGCCCCGACTGGTGCATCCACATCACGTCGCACACGGAGGTGGAGGAGCAGCCCGGCAGCGCCCGGCCGCGCAGCCGCAACGTGCTCGACCGGTTCGCGATCGACTACGGCCAGTGTCTCTACTGCGGCATCTGCGTCGAGGTCTGCCCGTTCGACGCCCTGCACTGGGCGCCGGAGTTCGGTTATCCGGGCACGGGGTCGATCGACGGCGAGGGCGCCGTCGCGGAGCTCGTCCACGAGCGGGACGTGCTGTCCACGTGGGTGGAGAAGGTGCCGCCGCCACCACCGCTCGACCCGGCCGCGGAGGCCGCGCCCGAAACGGCCACAGGAACCGGACGGAGGCCCGGTTCGTTGAGGGGTAGGACGTAAAACCCGGAGGCGAAACCGTGCACAAGCACTTCAACGGGTTGAAGACGGCCGTGCTGCTCGGCGGGATGAGCGCGCTGATCGTGCTGGTCAGCAGCTTGTTCGGTCGCACGGCACTGGTCATCGGCCTGGTGTTGGCCTTGGGCGTGAACGCCTACGCGTACTTCAACTCGGACAGGCTCGCGCTGCGCGCGATGCGGGCACGACCCGTGTCGCAAGTGGAGCAGCCGCTGCTCTACGCGATCGTGCGCGAGCTGTCGCAGAAGGCGCGCCAGCCCATGCCCAGGCTCTTCCTGAGCCCGACGGCGGCCCCGAACGCGTTCGCGACGGGCCGCAACCCGCGCAACGCGGCCGTGTGCTGCACCACGGGCATCCTGGACCTGCTCGACGAACGCGAACTGCGCGCCGTGCTGGGCCACGAGCTCGCGCACGTCTACAACCGCGACATCCTGATCAGCTGCGTGGCCGGCGCGCTGGCCGGCGTGATCACGACGCTGGCCAACCTGGCGATGTTCGCGAGCATCTTCGGCGGAGGCGACTCCGAGGACGACGGCCCGGGCCCGTTCGGCCTGCTGCTGATCGCACTCCTCGGCCCGGTCGCCGCGACAGTCGTGCGCCTGGCCGTGAGCCGCTCGCGCGAGTTCCAGGCCGACCAGTCGGGCGCCGAGCTCACCGGCGACCCGCTGGCGCTGGCCAGTGCGTTGCGCAAGATCGAGGAGGGGACGCGGGCGGCGCCGCTCGCACCGGAGCCGGAGGTGGTGTCGCAGAGCCACCTGATGATCGCGAACCCGTTCCGCACGGGAGAGCAGTTCGCGAAGTGGTTCTCGACCCACCCGCCGATCGCCGACCGCATCCGCAGGCTCGAGGAGATGGCCAGGCGCTAGCGCCCGGCCTTCGCCACGGCCATGAGGTACTCGCCGTACCCGGACTTGCCGAGCTTCTCGCCGAGCGCGTAGCACTCCTGTGCGGAGATGAACCCCATGCGCAGCGCGATCTCCTCGGGACACGCGATGCGCACGCCCGTCCGGTGCTCCAGCACCTGCACGAACTGCCCGGCCTCGAGCAGCGAGTCGTGCGTGCCGGTGTCGAGCCACGCGAACCCGCGGCTCAGGTCCACGAGCTGCGCACGACCCTCGCGCAGGTAGGCGAGGTTGACGTCGGTGATCTCCAGCTCGCCGCGCGGCGACGGCTTGAGGTTCCGCGCGATGTCCACCACACCGTTGTCGTAGAAGTAGAGCCCGGTGATCGCCCGGTTCGACTTCGGCTGCGCCGGCTTCTCCTCGATGGACAGCAGCTTCCCGCTCGCGTCGACCTCACCCACGCCGTACCGCTCGGGGTCCTTCACCTGGTACCCGAACAGCACGCACCCGTCCAAAGTGGACGCGTGGTGCTGCAGCGTGGTGGAGAAGCCCTGGCCGTAGAAGATGTTGTCGCCCAGCACCAGCGCCACGTCGTCGTCCCCGACGAAGCCGGCGCCGATGACGAACGCCTCCGCGAGCCCGTTCGGCGCGGCCTGCTCGGCGTACTCGAACGACATGCCCCACTGCGACCCGTCCCCGAGCAACCGCCGGAACAGCGGCAAGTCGGTGGGCGTGCTGATGATCAACACCTCGCGGATGCCGGCCAGCATGAGCACCGACAGCGGGTAGTAGATCATCGGCTTGTCGTACACCGGCAGCAGCTGCTTGGAGACGGCCTGCGTGATCGGGTGCAGGCGCGTCCCGCTGCCACCGGCGAGGACGATGCCCTTCACCGGTAGTTGGTGAACTGGAGGGCGATGCCGAAGTCGGAGCCCTTCAGCAGGGCGATGACGTCCTGCAGGTGGTCCTTCTTCTTGCCGGACACCCGCAACTGGTCACCCTGGATCTGCGCCTGGACGCCCTTGGGCGCCTCCTCGCGGATCTTCTTGGCGATCTCCTTGGCCTTCTCGGACGTGATGCCCTGCACGAGATTTCCCGTGACCTTGAACACCTTCCCGGACACCGCGGGCTCGCCCACCTCGAACGCCTTCATCGAGATGTTGCGCTTGACCAGCTTCTCCTGGAAGACGTCGATCGCCGCCTTGCAGCGCTCCTCGGTCTCGGAGGTGAAGGTGATCGCCTCCTCGCCGGCCCAGGCCACTGTGGTGTTGGTCCCGCGGAAGTCGAAGCGCGTGCTCAGCTCCTTGGAGGCCTGGTTGAGCGCGTTGTCGACCTCCTGCCGGTCCACCTTGCTCACCACGTCGAACGACGGGTCCGCCACGACTTCACTCCTCAACGATCTCGGGGTCACAGCCTGCTGCGATGCTACTGGGGGTACCCCGATTTGGGGCCTCCCGAAGGGGTTATGTATTGTTCCGCCTGCACCGTTACGGCGGTGCGGGGCGGGTTGCCCGAGCGGCCAATGGGAGCGGACTGTAAATCCGTCGCGAAAGCTACAGAGGTTCGAATCCTCTACCCGCCACGTCGAAAGGTCCCTGTGACCAGCGCGAGCTGAGTCACAGGGACCTTTCTGTCGTGTGCGGTCGATTCCGGCGTTCTCCGAATCCGCGGCGACGGCTTCAGGTGACGCGAAAGACCGGCCAGCCGATCTCGGTGCGCCAGTCGGCGGGATCGCTCGAGTCGCGAGGGCCGACCGCGTAGATCTCTCTCACCGGTCCGGCCACCGACATGGCGTTCTCCACCACCCAGGTCCCGAGTTCGCCGTAGGTGACATCGGCGCCGTTGTGCTCGCCGACGTGGGTCGCGACGGCCAGTTCCGCGGCCGGAAGAGTCACGGGGTGCACGCGCCCGGTGCGGGGTGGTGCGGCGGTCGGCAGGTAGAGAAGCGCGTGACCGCGTTCCTGTTCGAAGAGGGCGTTGTCGTAGCAGCCGCCCGGTGGTCCGGTCGCGGCGGAGCCGACGGCCGCCTCCAACTCGGCCATCGCGCCCGCGAACCACGTCTCGACGTCGCGGTGGTCGATGACGGCCTCCACCGCGGCGACGGTCCGGGCGGGTTCCGCACGCAGTTCGACGTCGATCGGCGCGGGGTCGGGCCGGAGCAGGCGCCGCAGTGACACGACCGCGGCCCTGGTGCGGTCGAGCACGCTTTCGAGGCGTTGCAGGTGGTCCGCGACGAGGGTGGCCCGGACGTCGGGGTCGGGGGTGCGCAGGATTCGCTGCACGTCGTTCAGGGGGACGTCGAGCTCGCGGAGCCGGTGGATGACCTGCGCGGTCGGGATCTGGTCGACTCCGTAGTAGCGGTAGCCGGTGAACTCGTCCACCACGGCGGGTTCCAGCAGGGCTGCCTCGTGGTACCGGCGCAGCGTCCGCACGCTCAGGTGGGTCAGCCGGGAGAACTCCCCGATGGTCAACATCGCTTCATTGTGGACTCTCCCCCTGGGGGAGGGTCCACGGCTTGACCCTCCCGTGCCGTGAGGTCGCACGGTGTGCTCATGACACAGCACACCGACATGTCGTCCGAGCTGCTCCCGGCCACCGTGCGCGAGTTCTTCGCCGCTCACGTCGTCCACGACGCCGATGTCTCCTCGTCGTTCCTCACCGAGGACGCGTTGATCGTCGATCAGGACGAGACCTTCCGCGGCCGGGAGGAGACCTACGCGTTCCTGCGGGACGCCGGGACCGAGTTCCAGTACACGACCGAGCAGATCGGTGCCCACCGCGCCGACGACACCCACTGGGTCGTCACCGTGCGGCTCGAGGGCAACTTCCCCGGCGGCGTGGCCGAACTCGACTACCGGTTCACGCTCCGGGACGACCTCATCGCTGAGATCGTCATCGCCAACCACACGGCCTGACCGTGTCTCATCGATCCTCAGAGGAGCAAACAATGTCCACTTCGGACCGCGACCGTCTCGACGGTCGCCGGGCGCTGGTCACGGGCGGTTCGAAGGGCTCGGGCAAGGCCGTCGCGGAGAGGCTGCGGGAGATGGGCGCCGACGTCTACGTGACGGCGCGGACGATGCCCGACGGGTACGAGCGCCCCGACCGGTTCATCGAAGCGGACACGACGACGGTCGAAGGCACCGACGCCGTTGCCGCTCGAATCGCTGAGGCAGGTGCGCTGGACATCCTGGTGCACGTCGTCGGAGGTGCGTCGACGCCGGCCGGTGGATTCGCGGTCATCACCGACGACCAGTGGCTCACGGAGTTGAACCTTAACTTCCTCGGAGCGGTGCGGCTCGACCGCGCTCTGCTCCCGGCGATGGCCGAGGCCGGGGCGGGCGTGGTGCTGCACTTCACCTCGATCCAGCGCGAACTGCCCCTGTACGACGCGTCCCTGGCCTACGCGGCGGCGAAGGCCGCTCTGCGCACGTACAGCAAGGGACTCGCCAACGAGCTCGCACCGCGCGGCGTGCGGGTCAACGCGATCAGCCCCGGCGGGATCGAGACCGAGGCCTACGAGAGGTTCGTGGACCGGATCGCCGAGGGCAACGGCCTCACGCGTGAGGCCGCCAAGCAGACCGTCTTCGACTCCCTGGGAGGCGTGCCCCTGGGGCGGTTCGCGAAGACCGAGGAGATCGCGGACCTGGTCGGCTTCCTGGTCTCGGACCGCGCCTCGGCGATCGTGGGCGCCGAGTACGTGATCGACGGCGGCACTGTGCCGACCGTCTGACCCAGGAGCGGTTCCGGCAGTCGCTCACGGGCAATCCGCAGGGAGAACACATGACCACGCAAATCACGGGCCGGTGCTCCCTACAGCGTGCGGGAGCGGACGGTCCCGGGGCCGGACGGGGAACCGGACATCTCGCTGCTGATCTGCCTCCCGAGGCCCGCGGCGACCCCGACTCCGGCGATCTACCACGTCCACGGTGGCGGCATGATCGTCGGAGACAACCGGTTCGGCCTGCGCTTCTGGGCGACGGCGTTCGCGGAGGGCCGGACGTGCTGCCCGCGTTCGTCGACGTCGGGTCGGCCGAGACGTTCCGGGACGAGGACGTCGCCTACGCGAGCCGCATGTGGCAAGCGGGCTGCCACGTCGAGCTGCACGTCTGGCCCGGCGGCTTCCACGGGTTCGACGTCGTGGCTCCTCGTGCCGTGATCTCGCAGGACGCCATCGCGGCGCGAGCGGCGTGGCTGCGCCGTCAGCTGGGACGTACTTCCTCGGTGAGGCACTGAGCCGGGTTACTCTCCACGCCAGACTGATGGGCCTCTGACCGGACAAGTCAGAGGCCTGTCGTCGTACACCGGCTGTTGTTGCGGAGGGGATGCTGTGCGCACGCAGATGGCAACGGAGGCGGGCAGGACGACCGCGCCGAGCGAGGACCGGGCTCTCGTCGGCCCCAACCTCCTCGCCGTGCTCGACGGCGTCACCGCCAAGCCCGAGAACGGCTGCGAGCACACCGTCGGGTGGTTCGCCGACCAGCTGTCCGCGGAGATCCTGCGGTTCGCCCAGCTCGAGCCCACCGAGGCGCTGACCAAGGCCGTCGAACAGGCCGCCGAGCTGCACTCCGGCACCTGCGACCTCGACCACCCGGACTCGCCCAGCGTGGCCATCGCGGTGGTGCAGATCAAGGACGACGTGCTGCGGTACCTGGTGCTCGGGGACGCCACGGTGGTGGTCGACACCAAGCAGGAGTTGCTCGTCGTGAGTGACACGCAGACGAAGCGCACGGCCGGTGCGAAGGCCTCGGACGTGGAGCACGCGCTCAAGGGCGAGGTAGCCCTTCAGGACGTGCGGCGCGTTGCGATCCTCTCGGACGGTGCGGCGCGGGCCGTTGACCTGTTCAACCTCTTCGATTGGCGTCAGGCTCTCGAACTGATGGCGGCGAACGGGCCGGACGACCTCATCCGCAAGATGCGCGCGGTCGAGAAGGAAGACGCGAAGGCCGTGGATTGGCCTCGTCAGAAGATTTCGGACGACGCGACTGTCGTGTACTTCGACCGGTAACGCTCGGCGAGCCGAGGCTTGCGAACCGCCTGCTCAATGCCTGGGCGCCGGCTCCACGCCTCGGCGGCGCGCGATCGCCTTCATGTTGTCCTCGCCCCAGTCGCCCAACGGCAGCAGGGCGTCGTTCAGCCGGACTCCCAGCGGTGTCAGTGAGTACTCGACGCGCGGGGGCACCTCGTGGAACACCTCGCGGTGCACGATCTCGTCGGCCTCCATCTCGCGCAGCACCTGGATCAGCATCTTCTCGCTGATGCCGGACACGGACCTGCGCAGCTCGCCGGTGCGCATCGGGCCGTGGTGCAGCGCCCAGAGGATCAGGGCCTTCCAGCGGCCGCCGATCACGTCGATCGCCGCGTCTAGTCCGCACGCGTACTGCCGAGGCTTCATGCTGGATCCTTACCGAAAAGTGGGTACCTGACAAAATAGTAGGTACTTGTCGTGTGGTCAGTGTCGAACCAGCATTCTCGGCATGGGGATCAAGAAGACGGTGAGCGTGCTCGGCCTCGGCCGGATGGGTACGGCGCTCGCCAACGCTCTCGTCAACGAGGGCTACGAAGTGACCGTGTGGAACCGCACGCCCAAGACGGTGGCCAACGCCAGAAGTGTTGCCACGCCTGAAGAAGCGTTCAAGAGCGATGTCGTCGTCACGTGCATGTCCACGTACGAAATCCAGCAACCGTTGCTCACCAACGACATCAAGGTGCTCGTCAACCTCACGTCCGGTACGCCCGAGCAGGCTCGCCGGACGGCGGAGTGGGCGAAGACCAACGGTGTCGAGTACGTCGACGGCGTGATCATGGCCGTGCCGCAGCAGATCGGGACGCCGGGGGCGCGGATCCTGTTCAGCGGCAACGAGAACCACCACGTGCTGGACGCGTTCGGCGAGCCCGTGCACGTCGGTGAGGACGCTGGGCTCGCCGCGCTCTACGACCTCGCGCTGCTCGGCATCATGTGGGCGACCTTCGGCGGCTACCTCCAGGCGCTCGCGCTGGTCGGCAGCGAAGGGGTCACGCCGGAGCAGCTCACGCCGATGGCCATGAGCTGGCTGGGGGAGATGGCCGGCCTGCTGCCCGAGATGGGCGAGGTCACCCGCACCAGGAACTACGAGACCGACGTGTCCGCTCTGGACATCAACGTCTCCGGCCTGCACCTGCTCACCGAGGCCAACCGGGAGCAAGGCCTCGACACCACCCTCCCGCAGGCCCTGCACGCGTTGTTCGAACGCGCGCAGCGCAGCGGCCATGGAAACCACAGCATCGCCAGCGTCATCGAGGAGATCCGGAAGTGAAGTACCTGGGGAAGAAGGCCGTCGTCACCGGCGGCACGCACGGCATGGGCCGCGCGACGGTCGACAAGCTGATCGAGCAGGGCGCCGAAGTGCTGCTCACCGGACGCACCACGGAGAAGGCCGAGGGCATCAAGGCGCACGCCGTCGCGTTCGACGCGGCGAACCTGCAGGACGTCGCACGGCTCGGTGCCGAGGTGCGGGAACGGCTGGGGGAGATCGACCTCCTGTTCATCAACGTCGGGTACTCGACGCTGACGCCGTTCCCCGACGCGACCGAGCAGGACTACGACCGCACGTTCGACGTCAACACCAAGGGCGCGTTCTTCACCGCGCAGCAGCTGGCCCCGCTCATCAAGGATGGTGGCGCCATCGTCTTCACGACCAGCGTCGCCACCGGGCAGGGTGCCGAGGGCCTCACCCTCTACGCGGCGGCGAAGGCGGCCGTGCGGTCGTTCGCGCGTGGGTTCGCCGCGGAGCTCGCGCCGCGCGGCATCCGCGTCAACGTCGTCAGTCCCGGCTTCATCGACACGCCCTCCATGGGCGTGGTCGGCGCACCGCCCGAGGTGTTGCAGGCGTTCAAGGAGGAGGGCGATCGCATCACGCCGTTGAAGCGCCACGGCACGATGGATGAGGTTGCGGACGCCGTGCTGTTCCTCGGTTTCGACGCCACCTTCACGACCGGCGCGGAACTCGCCGTCGACGGCGGTCTCGGGCAGGGCGTCAGCGCCTGAGAAAAAACCTCGGCCGAACCTGTCACATCCTCGTCGCCTGCCGGGTCGAGCAAGCAGAAGACGACGGAGACAGGAGAACGAAGATGAGGATCGCCAACCCGATCTTGTCCGTGCCCGGCGCGATGAAGGCGTTGCTCGACCTCTCGGCGGCCGCCGGGAAGACGGGGCTGGACAAGGACTACGTGGAGCTGATCTGCCTGCGCGTCAGCATCATGAACGGCTGCGGCGCGTGCATCGACTACCACACCAAGCTGCTGCGCGAGGCGAACGTCGCGGACGAGAAGGTCTACGCCGTCGCCGGCTGGCGGGACGTGCCGTACTACACCGACGCGGAACGGGCCGGGTTCGCGCTCGCCGAACAGGTCACGCACGTGCGCGTGAGCGACGAGGTGTGGGACGAGGCGGCGAAGCACTACACGGAGGAGCAGCTCGCCGGGCTCATGCTCGCCATCGGTGCCATCAACCTGTGGAACCGCATGAACGTGGGCACGGACCAGAAAGTGGCCTGAAAAGGGTGAAGCCGGCGCGCAAGAGCTTCCTCTCTCTTGCGTGCCGGCCTCAGCGCGAAGCCTACCCCATGTCGAACAAATGTTCGATCACCGGTCGATCAACACGCCGTTCAGCTCGCGGCGAGTGCCGCGCGGCCGTCCTCCGTCAGCTCTGCGCAGACGCGAAGGCCGAAGCTCGTGGGCTGTGCCGGGCGCAGCAGTCCTGCGTGGACCAGGTCGTGCGTCGCCGTCCGGTCGCAGCAGGGCAGCCCGTCGACGTACAGGTCGGGCTCCGCGCCGCCTGTCACCTCGGCACGTCCTGCGGCGACCGCTCGCAGCATCGCCCTGGCTCTTCCGCTGAGTTCCATCTCGACCCCCCAGGTGTGGTGTCCGAATCCGCTTACCCCTTTGTCGAAATAGAGGCCGGATTCGTTCCACAAGTACGGGTTCGTTTGGGTTCTTCGCTTGTGTGAACGGGTAGATCATGTCTCACTAGGCCGTTCGGGTTGCGCCGACACGCCGTACCGCGAGCGCGAAGCGGGGCGGCGAACCCAGACCGTCCACCCCGGCCGGTAGCCGTGCGAGTACCAGAACGGCGTCGAGCGCGGGTTCGGCAAGGCGTGGTGGAGCAGCGTCGACGCCACGTCCGCGTCGTCGAGAACGGCGTGCGCGTGCTTCACCAGAGCGCTGCCCGCGCCCGTGCCACGTGCATCAGGTCGCACGCCCAGATGACCGAGGTACGCGAACGGGCGCGCCGACGCGAACTTCTCCATCCACCCCGCGTCCTGCGGCATGTCGACGTAGAGCATGCCGACGGGCGTGTCGCCGCTGAGCGCCAACCACATCGCCTCGTGGTCGCGGCCGAGCACCTCGGCCAGGGCGGTCCGCAGCTGCGCCGCGGTGTTCGGGCGTTCGTTGACGAGGCTGAACTCGGCGTCGTACCGGACGGTGTGCAGGTTCAGTTCCACCGCCACGTCCAGGTCGGCGTGCGTCGCGGGCCTGACGCGCACGTCCGACGTCCGCGCCGCGACCGGCCGTCCCGCGAGGCGTTCGGCGATCACCGTGAGCGGCGCGAAGCCGTGGTGGATCAACGGCAGCGCGTTCGCCGTCTCGTGGCTGGGCACGGTCACCAGCGCGGCGGTGTCGAGGTCGTCCGCGCCGGCCAGGCGGGGCTCCCACTCGTCGAGCAACGCCGGCAGGTCCCAGCCGGGCTGCCAGGTCAGGCCGTGCGTGCGCAGGGGTCCCCACGTCGCGGTCAGCGAGTCCGGGTCGTTTTCGCGGTAGGTAAAAGGCGCGGCCACACCTCATCTGAGCATGGGAGGGTCGGCCGCGTGGATATCTACGTCGTGGATGCGTTCACCAGCAAGCCGTTCGCGGGCAACCCCGCCGCGGTCGTGCTCCTCACCGAACCGCGCGAGGACGCCTGGCTGCAGCAGGTCGCCGCCGAGATGAAGCACGCCGAGACGGCCTTCGTCACCCCGGACAACCACCTCCGCTGGTTCACCCCCGAGAAGGAGGTCGACCTCTGCGGGCACGCCACCCTCGCCACCGCTCACGTGCTGGGCGGCGACCAGGCGTTCACCACGCGTAGTGGCGTGCTCACATGCGCAAATGACGATGGGTGGATCCGGATGGACTTCCCGGCGGACCCCCCAGAGTTGATTGACCCGCCAATCGGTCTAGCGGAAGCGCTGCCACATGCGACGATCAAGTCGGTGGCGCGTGGGCGGTTCGACTTCCTGGTCGAGTTGGGCAGTGCCGCGGAGGTCCGTTCCCTGCGACCCGATGTCCAAGGACTGGCACAAATCCAGTCACGCGGAGTAATCGTGACGGCCCCTGGTGACGGAGATGTGGACGTCGTCAGCCGGTGCTTCTACCCGGCCTACGGTGTGCCGGAGGACTCCGTCACCGGATCGGCCCACTGCACCCTTGCGTCCTATTGGGTGCCTCGGCTCCAGCGCGCTGACCTGCTCGCGGAGCAGGCCTCAGCGCGCGGCGGGTTCGTCAGGGCGACCCTCGAACAAGATCGGGTACTGCTCTCCGGGCAGGCCGTGACAGTGCTTCGGGGAAGCCTCACCATCTAGCCACGTCTGGGTGAATCGACGTCACCAAACGTGCTCGACCTGCCATTTCGTCCCCCGAGCGGGGTACATTGGTGCCCCTGGAGGGGTCCTGATCGCCAAGTGCGGGACCCCTCAGTCACGCCTAGAGGTCCCCCCACCCAGGCCGACGAGGAGGCTGGATGTCCGACCGAGCGTCGGCCCCCGTGTCGGACTCGGCCGCCTGGTCGGCCAAGTCTACCAACCGCGCGTTCAGCGCGTTCGCCGTCACCCTCCTGGTGGCCGGCGTCGCCTGCGCGGGCATGGTCGCGGCCTGGCTGCCGGAGAGGCAGACCACCTCCCTCTTCTGGATCGGCCCCCTGCTCGTCGTCGGCTTCCTGCTGGCGGAACAGCTCGCGATCAACGTCGACGTCCGCAGCGGCGTCGCGTGGACGATCTCCTTCACCGAGATCCCGCTGGTCCTGGGCCTGCTCGTCGCCCCGTTCGAGATAGTCCTCGCCGCGCACGTGGTCGCGGGCGTGGGCACGCTGCTCGGCCGGCGGATCCTCGACCGGGCCGTCTACAACGCCGGCCTGATGTTCATGGAGATCTCCGTGGCGTTCGCCGCCGCGGAGGCCGTGAACCGGATGATCGGCGCGGGCGGGCCGTTCTGGGCGGGCGCGTTCGTCGGCACCATCACCGTGCCGCTCCTCGCGAGCGTGCTGGGCCTCTGCGCGTTGCGCCTCATGGGCAAGTCGATGCGCGTGGGCAACAGCCTGCGCCTCGTGCTGCAGACGCTCGTCGTCGCTCTGCTGAACACCTCGATCGGCCTCGTCGGCTACCAGATCGTCGCCACCACCGCGTGGGGCGGCGTCCTGATCATCCTGGTGCTCGCGGGCATCGTGGCCACCTACCTCGCCTACTCCGGCCTGCTGCGCGAGCAGCGAGACCTGGAGGCGTTGAGCGAGGTCAGCCTCCGCGTCGCGAGGTCGGGACAGCACGGCACCGGCCCACGCCAGCCCGACGACGACCTCACCACGGGCGTCGAAGAGGACGAGTGGCAGCTCATCGCGGAACGCATCCGCGAGCAGCTCAACGCGAACCGCGTGGTGCTGCGCCTGCGCACCGACCCGCAGGAAGCCATGATCACCCTCGTCGCCGGCGAACCGCTGCCCGACGAGATGAACGCGACGGACCCTCGTGCCGTGCGCGAGGACCCGGTCCTCCAGTTGCCCGGCACGCACGTCCGCTACTACCGCGTGGCCGATGCGACCGAGGACGTCACCGAGGCCCTGCTGCGCCGTGACGCGCAGGAAGCGCTGGTTGTCCCCCTGCGCGGCGCGACCCAGCTCCTGGGTGCCGTCGAGGCGCACGACCGGCTGTCGCGCTGGCGCGGGTTCGGCAAGGCCGACATCCAGCTGCTGCGCACGCTGGCCTCGCACCTCGCCACCGCCGTCGACAACCGCCGCCTGCTGGCCCGGCTGCGCCACGACGCCTACCACGACCCGCTGACCGGCCTGCTGAACCGCGCGGGCTTCCGCGAGGCGTGCGCCGAGCCGTTGCGCGAGTCCGAACGCGGTGTGGTGCTGCGCATCGACCTCGACATCCTCTCGACCGTCTCCGACGCGCTGGGCCAGGCCTGGGGCAACCGGATGGTCGTCGCCGCCGGACGCCGTCTGCGCGATGCACTCGGTGCGGACGTGCCGCTCGCACGGCTCGAGGGCGGTGCCTTCGCCGCGTACCTCGACGACGACCGTGCGGCCACCACGCACGAGACTGCCGAACGGCTGCGTGCCGGACTTTCCGTGCCGTATCCCGTCGACCGCCTCACGGTCGAGGCCTCCGCGGTCGTCGGCTACGCGTCCAAGGTGGACTCCGAGACCGAGGACCCGGATCCCGACGTGTTGCTGCAGCGGGCAGATGTCGCCGTGCGCGCAACGTCCGAGGGCACGCCCGTGAAGGCCTACGCGCCGTCGATGGGTCATCTGTTCTTGCGTCGCTTCCAGCTCGTGACGCAGTTCCGCCAGGCCGTCGAGACGGGCCAGATCTCGGTGCACTACCAGCCGAAGGTCGCGCTGCCGTCCCGCCAGGTCGTGGGCGCGGAAGCGTTGGTGCGCTGGACGCACCCGGAGTTCGGCCGCGTCGACCCGGACGAGTTCGTGCCGGCCGTCGAGGCCACCGGACTCGTGGACGTGCTGACGGACTTCGTGATGGACCGCGCTCTCGAACGCGTGCGCCGCTGGCTCGACCGCGGCCTGCGGATGTCCATCGCGGTCAACCTGTCCGTGCGGACGCTGGGCGACGAGGACTTCCCGAACCGCGTCGAGGCCGCGTTGCAGCGCCACGACGTGCCGTCCGGACTGCTCACCTTCGAGCTCACCGAGTCGGGCGTCATGGCCGACCCAGAACGCGCCCTGCCGGTGCTGCGGCGCCTGCACGCGATCGGCGTCGTGCTGGCGGTCGACGACTTCGGCACCGGCTACTCGTCGCTCGCGTACCTGCGCCAGCTGCCGGTGGACGAGGTGAAGATCGACAAGTCGTTCGTGCTCGGGATGGGCACGGACCTCGGCGACATGGCCGTGGTCCGGTCGATCGTGGAGCTCGGGCACTCGCTCGGCCTCGTCGTGGTGGCCGAGGGCGTGGAGGACGACGCGGCGCGCGACCAGCTGGTCGGGATGGGCTGCGACGTGGCGCAGGGCTACCTGATCTCCCGGCCGCTGTCCGAGGACCGCTTCGAGGCGTGGTTGCGCGCCCGAACGGTGCAGGTCAGGGGTGCTCGCGATGAGACCGTGCTCACCTTGGTCCACTAAAGGGACCCCCGGATTTCGTTCTTGGTTGAGGCGTGTTGTAGAGTTGTCCTCGCTCGGCAAGAACGAAAGAGCAAGCCCCTTTAGCTCAGTCGGCAGAGCGTCTCCATGGTAAGGAGAAGGTCTACGGTTCGATTCCGTAAAGGGGCTCCACTACTGGCCGCAGTGCTGAGCGCTGCGGCTTGTAGTTGTGTTAAAGCGGTGTAGCTCAGTTGGTAGAGCAAGCGGCTCATAATCGCTGTGTCGCCGGTTCAAGTCCGGCCACCGCTACTCAGCAAGATCCCGGGCGGCCTCAGCCGCCCACCCCCGCCAGACGGTAAGCCCGGACTGGGTTCCTCGGGGGTTCGCGTGCTCTCAGGAAGGCAAGGACCGTGGCTGCAACCGACGTACGCCCGAAGATCACCCTCGCGTGCGAGGAGTGCAAGCACCGGAACTACATCACCAGGAAGAACCGGCGCAACGACCCGGACCGCCTGGAGATCAAGAAGTTCTGCCCGAACTGCAAGACGCACCGCGCGCACAAGGAAACCCGCTGAGCGCGTAGCAGCTTTCGACCGAGGCCCGTCCCACACGTGGGGCGGGCCTCGTCGCATATAGGCTCTTCAAGTGCCTCTGGACCCCAGTTTCATCGGACGCAGTTATCCGCCGTCGCAGCCGTACGACGTGAGCCGCGAGAAGATCCGCGAGTTCGCCGACGCCATCGGCGCGACCAGCCCGGCCTACCGCGACGCCGAAGCCGCGAAGGCGTTGGGGCACAGGGACGTCATCGCCCCGCCGACGTTCGCCATCGTCGTGTCGATGAAGACCAACGAGACGGTCATGTTCGACCCGGAGCTGGAGCTCGACTACAGCCGCGTCGTGCACGGCGACCAGAACTTCACCCACCACCGCCCCATCACCGCGGGCGACCAGCTCGTCAGCGTGGCGCACATCGATGCCATCACGTCCCGCATGGGCAACGACATGGTCACCGTGCGGACGGAGATCAGCACGGTGGAGGGCGAGCTCGTCGCCGTCGCCAAGTCGATGCTCGTGGTGAGGGGAGAAGACGCGTGAGCTACGAGGTTGGCACCGAACTGCCGGCGCTGTCCGTGCGCCTCAAGCGCGACGACCTGGTCCGCTACGCGGGCGCGTCGCTGGACTTCAACCCCATCCACTGGAACGAGAAGACGGCCAAGGACGTCGGCCTGCCGGACGTCATCGCGCACGGGATGCTGACCATGGCCGTGGCCTCCCGGATCGTCGCCGAGTGGATCGGCGACCCCGGTGCGATCGTCGAGTACGGCTGCCGGTTCGGCCGGCCCGTCGTCGTGCCGAACGACGACGAGGGTGCGCTGGTCGAGGTCACCGCGAAGGTCACCAAGGACTTCGAGGACGGAACTGTGAAGGTCAACATCAACGCGGCTTTTGACGGCAAGTCGGTGTTGACGGGCGCCTTCGCCCGCGTCCGCGTGGCCTGATCTTGTGATCAAGAACACCACCGGACAACCCGGTCCGGTGGTGTTTGCGGTGCTCACGCGAGATTCGAGCCGGGTTCGTGCTTCAGTTGCACGACCCTGATTCGTGTTCTCGGCCCGCCTATGGGTAGGCTGTGCGACAGGCCGCTCGGCAACTGCTTGGGCGGTCTGGTTGGAATGGACGGGACAGGCTCCCGTACACTTCCTGCTTGGCCAGGGGATCCCCACTCGGGATCTCAAAGGGGTGTAGCTCAACTGGCAGAGCAGCGGTCTCCAAAACCGCAGGTTGCAGGTTCAAGTCCTGTCGCCCCTGCTGTCGAAGCGCGTCATGGGTGGAGTGGAGGCACGGCATGAGCGAGGGCCGCGAGCAGGACCAGCCGGAGGAGCGCGAAGGCGCTGTCCGGCCGTCCACTGCTGCGGCGCGACGTGAACGTCGTGCCTCCTCTCGCCCGGCCGCCCGCAAGGACGGCAGCAGCGCTGAGTCGAAGAAGAGCGTCGCCAAGTCCGAGGAGTCGGACGAGGACGCGAAGAAGGGTCGCCCGACCAAGACCCGTGAAGGACAGGAGAAGCGTCCCTCGCTGATCGGGCGGTTCTTCCGCTACATCCGCGAGGTCATCGGCGAACTCCGCAAGGTGATCTGGCCGACGCGCAAGCAGCTCGTCACGTACACGGGTGTTGTCCTCGTGTTCGTGGTGTTCATGGTTGCGCTGGTGTGGGCTCTCGACCTCGGCTTCGGCGCGGCTGTTTTCGAGTTGTTCGGCTGAGCCGGACAGCTGCCGCTGCAATCAGGAAGCGAGATCCACAGTGACCTCCGACAACGGCGTTGACGCCCAGGAGAAGACCGACGACCTCATCGACGACGAGGTGTCCGAGGACACCGCGGTCGACGAGACGGTCGAGTCGGAGGCTGTGGACTCCGAGGACAGCGAGTCCGACGAGGACGTCGACGTCCTCGCGATCGACGAGACCCCGATCGACGAAGAGATCGCCGACCCCGCCGAAGAGCTGCGACAGGCCCTGCGCCACGCGCCCGGCGACTGGTACGTCGTGCACTCGTACGCCGGTTACGAGAACAAGGTCAAGGCGAACCTCGAGACTCGTATCCACACGCTCGACATGGAGGACTACATCTTCCAGGTCGAGGTGCCGACCGAAGAGGTCACCGAGATCAAGAACGGCCAGCGCAAGCTGGTGCAGCGCAAGGTGCTGCCCGGTTACATCCTGGTCCGCATGGAGCTCACCGACGCGTCCTGGAGCGCCGTCCGCAACACGCCGGGCGTGACCGGGTTCGTCGGCGCCACCTCCAAGCCCTCGCCCCTCACGATCGACGAGGTGCTGAAGTTCCTGCTCCCGCAGCAGGAGCAGAAGCCGGCCGAGGGCAAGAAGGCCGCCGCCACCACCGTGTCGAAGCCGGCCATCGAGGTCGACTTCGAGGTCGGCGAGTCGGTCACCGTCATGGACGGCCCGTTCGCCACGCTGCCCGCCACGATCAGCGAGGTCAACGCGGACGGCCAGAAGCTGAAGGTCCTGGTGTCGATCTTCGGCCGGGAAACGCCGGTCGAGCTGTCGTTCAGCCAGGTCTCCAAGATCTGAGCGGTCCTCCTCACCCAAGGACCGATCGGCCACGCTGCGGCTGGCAGAGCCGCGCGCGGACACCGCAATAACAGGAAGTACGGACAATGCCACCCAAGAAGAAGAAGCTGTCAGCGATCATCAAGCTGCAGATCAAGGCTGGTGCCGCCAACCCGGCGCCGCCCGTCGGTCCCGCGCTTGGTCAGCACGGCGTCAACATCATGGAGTTCTGCAAGGCCTACAACGCCGCGACCGAGTCGCAGCGCGGTCAGGTCGTGCCGGTCGAGATCTCCGTGTACGAAGACCGCTCGTTCGACTTCAAGCTGAAGACCCCTCCGGCCGCGCGACTCATCCTCGCCGCCGCGGGTGTCGACAAGGGCAGCGGCGAGCCGCACCGCGTCAAGGTCGCCAAGGTGACCATGGAGCAGGTGCGTCAGATCGCGCAGACCAAGATGGTCGACCTGAACGCGAACGACATCGACCAGGCCGCGAAGATCATCGCCGGCACCGCCCGTTCCATGGGCATCACGGTCGAAGGCTGATCGCACCCTCCTCGAAAGCGTGGGAGAGCCGAGCGCGGCTCACGAACCACGACTGATCCACAGCACTTAAGGACAGAGTTATGAAGCGCAGCAAGGCCTACAAGGCCGCCGCCGAGCTGGTGGACCGGGAGCGGCTGTACTCGCCGCTCGAGGCCGCCAAGCTGGCCAAGGAAACGTCCAAGGTGAAGCTGGACGCGACTGTCGAGGTCGCGATTCGCCTCGGCGTCGACCCTCGCAAGGCCGACCAGATGGTCCGCGGCACCGTGAATCTGCCGCACGGTACGGGCAAGACCGCCCGCGTGATCGTCTTCGCAACCGGTGACAAGGCCGCCGAGGCCGAGGCCGCCGGTGCGGACGCCGTCGGCTCCGAGGACCTGATCGAGCGCATCCAGGGTGGCTGGCTCGACTTCGACGCCGCGATCGCGACCCCCGACCAGATGGCGAAGGTCGGCCGCATCGCCCGCATCCTCGGCCCGCGTGGCCTGATGCCGAACCCCAAGACCGGCACCGTGACCCCCGAGGTCGCCAAGGCCGTCAACGACATCAAGGGCGGAAAGATCAACTTCCGCGTTGACAAGCAGGCCAACCTGCACTTCGTCATCGGCAAGGTGTCGTTCGACTCCGAGAAGCTGGTCGAGAACTACGCGGCCGCGCTGGACGAGGTGCTCCGCGCCAAGCCGTCCGCGGCCAAGGGCCGGTACGTCAAGAAGGTCACCGTCTCCACGACGATGGGCCCCGGCATCCCGGTCGACCCGAACCGCACCCGCAACATGCTGGTGGACGAGGCCTGAGCCTCCCCGGTTCGTTGATTTTCGCGAAAGGCCCCCGGTTCGCCGGGGGCCTTTCGGCTTGTCAGGAACGTTCTCGGCGGTAGTCGCTGGGGGAGCGGCCCACCTGCTTGAGGAAGTGGTGGCGCAGGTTGTTCGCCGTGCCGATGCCGCTCAGCGCCGCGATCCTCTCCACCGACAGGTCGGTGGACTCCAGCAAGGCCTGCGCTCGTGCGATGCGCTCGTTGAGCAGCCACTGCAACGGTGTCGTGCCCGTCGTGGCGTGCAGCTTCCGGTAGAAGGTGCGCGGGCTCATCGCGGCCTGGCGGGCCAGGACCTCGATCGTCAGCGGTTCGTCCAGGCGGGCGCGGGCCCAGTCGAGCACCGGGGTGAGGCCCTGCTCGTCGCTCGCGGGGACGGAGAGGTCGACGTACTGGCCCAGGTGACCGGGGCGGTGGCCGGGAACGATCATCCGGCGGGCGAGCTGGTTGGCGACGTGGGCGCCCAGGTCGTGGCGGACCAGGTGCAGACAGAGGTCGAGGCCGGCGCTCATGCCCGCGCTGGTCAGGACGTCGCCCTCGTCGATGTAGAGCTGCGAGGCGTCGACCTGGATCTTCGGGTAGCGCTCGGCGAGCAGGGCCGTGTGCATCCAGTGCGCCGTGGCCCTCTTGCCGTCCAAGAGACCGGCCTCGGCCAGTGCGTACGCACCGACGCACGCGGACACGATGCGCGCTCCGTTGTCGTGTGCCTGTCTTAGCGCCGTGACGAGTTCGGGCGGCACGGGTGCGTTGTCCTCGAAGACCTCGTCCGGCACCCACGACACGATGACGGTGTCCGCGCGCACGATGTCTTCCAGCTTGTGGTCGCTGTGCAGTGTGAAGCCCGGGGTCGTCGTGTGGGTGCGGTTTCCGGTGCCGCACAACCACAACTCGTACCAGGGGTCGGCGAGGTCGGGCTGCGGCGTGCCGAAGACGGCGGCGGGGATGCCGAGCTCGTAGAGGTCCGCGACGCCGAAGTCACCGGGCACGACCATGGCTACGGAACCGGCGCTCATGCCGTCCAGCCTATGGCAGGAATTTGGTGAAAGGGGTCATTCCGGTCACTGGCTGAGATGATCACGCGCGGCGAGGCTGGAGCCATGACAGCTGAAGCGATCACCGTGCTGGGACTGGGAAATCTGGGACGTGCGCTGGCGGAGGCGTTCGCCCGCGCCGGCCATCCGACGACGGTCTGGAACCGTTCTGCGGGGAAGGCCGAGGGGCTGGCCGCGACCGTCGCGAGCACGGCGGCGGAGGCCGTGGCGGCGAGTGACCTGGTGGTCGTCGCCGTGCTCGACAACCAAGCGGCGCACCAGGTTCTGCGTGGCGTGGACGTGCGTGGGCGGGCGGTGGTGAACCTGACGTCCGGTACTCCCGGCGAGGCGCGGGAACTGGCCGCGTGGGCCGCGGCGAACGAGGCCGAGTACCTGCACGGCGCGGTGTACGCGGTGCCGCAGACGATCGGCACCGACGCGTCGTCGATCCTCTACAGCGGGTCCGCGGCGGTGGCCGAACGGTGGCGGAAGTCGTTGGAGCTGCTGGGAAAGGTCACGTTCCTCGGGGACGACGCCGGGCGGGCGTCCGGGTACGACGTGGCGATCCTGTCCGGCATGTACGGGCTGCTCGGCGGCTTCGTGCACGCCGCGGCGCTGGCGCGGGCGGGCGGGATCGGGGCCGGCGAGCTCACGCCGGTGCTGCTGGCCTGGCTGACGGACCTGCAGCCGGCGCTGGTGACGTTCGCCGAGGAGATCGACTCCGGGAGCTACTCCGGTGGCGAGTCAAGCCTGGCCATGAACCAGTCCGGGCTGGCCACGTTGATCCGCGCTGCCGAGGCGCAGGGCGTGCCGTTCGCCGGGCTGGACGCGTTCAAGGCGTTGGTGGACAAGCAGGTGGCCGACGGGCGCGGGGAGGAGAGCCTCGCCCGCGCCGTCGAGTCGTTCTAACCGCAGGTGCTCGGCGTCCAGTCGGTGATGACCCAGCCCGAGCCGACCTTCTCCACGACGAACGTGCCCAGACGCGGGCCGCCCTCGACGGTCAGGGCGCACGAGTCGATGGTGACCTGGGTGGTCGTCGGGGTCTTGAGCATGTCCGGCGGGAACATCACCTGCTGGTACCGGTCGACGCTGGTCACCTTGGCCTTCAGGTCCTTGACCGCGGCGGCGCAATCGCTTGCGCCGTAGGCGTTCGCGAACTTCTGCCGGGTGTCGTCGCGCAGGAACAGCGTGCAGGCGCGGGTCGTGTCGGCGAACGAGACGTGCTTGTAGAACATGCCGACGGTGCCCTGCAGTCCGGCGGGTGCGGACAGGCCCTGGGCCGCGCCCGTCACGCCGCCGCTGTCCTGGGCGACGTCGCCGGGGTCGTCGTTGCCGAAGAAGTGGTTGTAGGCCCAGATCGCGGAGAACAGCACGACGAGGAACGTCAGCACCCGCCAGAAGACGGGGCTGAGCAGGACGATGAGCCACCAGGCCCGGCCCGCGCGCTGCTGCTTCGGCGCCTGCGGGGCCTGGCCAGTCGCCTCCTGGTAGCGCTGGAACTCCTGGAAGCGCTGGAACTCCTGGAACTGCCGCAGCTGGTCGGGGTCGATCTGCGGGCCGGGCGGCGGCTGCGGAGCCGGCTGCTGCGGCACCGGCGGCTGCTGCGGCTGGCGGGGTGCGAGGTCCTTGCCCGGCTCGTCGGTCACACGTCACATTGTGCCGATTTGGAGAGCCGTGACCCAGTCGGCTAGTCTTTTCCCTGGTTCTACCGAAGACCGCAGGTTTTCTCCGCGAGGAGAACGAAGGCCCCGTTGCAACACGGGCGGCCCGCGCAGGGAGGACGAGGCTCAAGTTCGTTTGTGACGCCCCGTGCTGCTTGTGCGCGTGGGCGTTTTTGTTGTTTCGGGACCTTCTCCAGGCCGGCGGTCTAACCCAGCCCAGAGAGGAGGCGATCATGGCGAAGCCCACGAAGGTTACGGCGGTCGCTGAGCTCGCGGACCAGTTCCGCAGCAGCTCGGCAGCGGTTGTCACTGAGTACCGTGGCCTCTCCATGGCGCAGCTCACCACGCTGCGTCGCGCTCTCGGCGCGGGCACCAAGTACACCGTCGCGAAGAACACGCTGGTCAAGCTGGCCGCTGCGGACGCCGGCGTGGAGGGCCTCGAGGCTCTTCTGTCCGGTCCGACCGCCATCGCGTTCGTCGAGGGCGAGCCCGTCGACGCCGCCAAGGCGATCCGCGACTTCGCGAAGGACAACAAGGCCCTGATCATCAAGGGCGGCTACATGGATGGCCGCCCGCTCTCGGTCGACGAGGTCACCGCCATCGCGGACCTCGACAGCCGTGAGGTGCTGCTCGCGAAGCTCGCGGGCGCGATGAAGGGCAACCTGGCCAAGGCTGCGGGTCTGTTCAACGCCCCGGCTTCCCAGGTCGCTCGCCTGGCTGCTGCCCTGCAGGAGAAGAAGGCCGCCGCGGCTCCCGCCGCCGAAGCCGACGCTCCCGCCGAAAGCTGATCACCCGAAGACACGCCCGACGCTTTCGCGCGGGAGATTAGAAAGGACCGCCGATCATGGCGAAGCTCAGCACCGAAGAGCTGCTCGACGCGTTCAAGGAGATGACCCTCCTGGAGCTCTCCGCGTTCGTGAAGCAGTTCGAGGAGACCTTCGAGGTCACCGCCGCGGCGCCCGTCGCCGTTGCCGCCCCGGGTGCCGCTGGCCCCGTGGCCGCCGCCGAGGAGGAGAAGGACGAGTTCACCGTCGTTCTCGAGGGCGCCGGCGACAAGAAGATCCAGGTCATCAAGGTCGTCCGCGAGGTCGTCTCGGGCCTGGGCCTGAAGGAGGCCAAGGAGCTCGTCGAGTCCGCTCCGAAGCCGCTGCTCGAGAACGTCGCCAAGGACGTTGCCGAGGCCGCCAAGGAGAAGCTCGAGGCTGCCGGCGCCAAGATCTCGCTCAAGTGAGACATGCCCCTTCGGGGGCTGGCGTTTTGCCTTGCAGTGCCTGAACGGGCGTGCACCCCATGCGGGGTGTGCGCCCGTTTTGCGTTTTGTGGGTGGGTGGGGTGCGGGTCGGCTTGCGTGGGCGGGCGCCGGTTCCAGCGGGGGCCTTGCGTTGGGTTGGTCCCCGTCACCTTGCGAGGGTGGTCCCTCAGGCCGGGACGATGTAGTGGGTTGCGATCGGGGCTTGACTTCGGGGCCCTTGCGAGGCGCTGGTCGGCCTGGAAAAGCCGGGCTGAAAAGCGCCCGGCCGATCCGCGAGGGGTAGCACCTCGCACCCAAAGTCAAGCCCCGATCGCCAACGAGGGTGCTTACCGCCTCGCAGCGCGTCGAGGTTCGTCCGGCTCGCTTCGCATCGCCACGCCAGGTTGTGTGCGTGGTTGGCGTGCGAGGGCGGGCGCCTGTTTTGTGGTGGTTGTCTGCTTGCGTGGGCGCGTTCTGCGGCTGGTGCCTGTTTGTGTCCTGGTGTGCTTCGAGTCACATCGGTCTCGTAATTCTCGGTTGTCAGGCAGTGGTCTAGGTGTTGGTGACCGTTTTGCGAGGTCACGCTCTGTGGCGTTATCTGAACGCAACCGCCATTAGGCCAACTGGTGAGTAACCTGCCGCGAACGAACTCGTTGCCCAGGTGTGACGCCGATCGCTGCGGCGTCCTCGGGCGTGTGCGGAGGTGCGGATGGGCGTCGAGGTGGTCGTCGAGGGTCTGACCAAGTCCTTCGGCAAGCAGACCATCTGGCAGGACGTCACGCTCACGTTGCCGCCGGGTGAGGTCAGCGTGATGCTCGGGCCGTCCGGTACGGGCAAGAGCGTGTTCCTGAAGTCGCTGGTCGGGTTGCTGAAGCCGGAGCAGGGCAAGATCGTCATCAACGGGACCGACCTGGTGCGGTGTTCTGAGCACCGGCTGTACGAGATCCGGAAGATGTTCGGTGTGCTGTTCCAGGACGGCGCGTTGTTCGGGTCGATGAACCTCTACGACAACATCGCTTTTCCGTTGCGCGAGCACACGCGCAAGACGGAGGCCGAGGTTCGGCGGATCGTCCTCGAGAAGATGGAGATGGTCGGTCTCGTCGGGGCCGAGAAGAAGCTTCCCGGGGAGATCTCCGGTGGTATGCGCAAGCGGGCTGGGCTGGCTCGGGCGCTGGTGCTCGATCCCGAGATCATCCTGTGCGACGAGCCCGACTCCGGGTTGGACCCGGTGCGCACGGCTTACCTGAGCCAGTTGCTGATCGACCTGAACGCCCAGATCGACGCGACCATTCTGATCGTCACGCACAACATCAACATCGCGCGGACCGTGCCGGACAACCTCGGCATGCTGTTTCGGCGCGAGCTGATCATGTTCGGGCCTCGCGAGGTGTTGCTGACCAGCGACGAGCCTGTGGTGGAGCAGTTCCTCAACGGGCGGCGGCTCGGGCCTATCGGCATGTCCGAGGAGAAGGACACCGCCACGATGGCGGCCGAGCAGGCGCACGCTGACGCCGGTCACTCCGACGGGTCGCCCGAGGGGGACGTGCGGGGGATCGTGCCGCAGTTGGAGCCGACGCCCGGGTTGCCGTTCCGCGACGCCGTCCGGCGGCGGAAGGACCGGGTCATGACGATCATCCACCAGCTGCCTCACGAGGCTCAGCAGGGGATCATCGCCAGCCTCACGCCCGAGGAGCAGGTGCGGTACGGCGTGCACGCCGGCATGGCCGTGCCTGCGCCTACGCCCAGCCCGTGGCCTCGGCAGGGTGGTGTGCTGTGACCACGCAGACCTCGTTCCCCGGCGCCGGGGCGCTGCGGGAGACCGGGAAGCTGTGCCAGCTCGGGATCGACGTGGTGCGCACGACGTTCCGGCGGCCGTTCCAGTTGCGGGAGTTCATCCAGCAGAGCTGGTTCATCGTCAGCGTGACGGTGTTGCCGACGGCGCTGGTGTCGATTCCGTTCGGTGCTGTGATCGCGCTGCAGCTGGGGTCGTTGACCCGGCAGATCGGTGCGCAGTCGTTCACGGGTGCTGCCAGCGTGCTCGCGATCATCCAGCAGGCCAGTCCGATCGTGACGGCGCTGCTGATCGCTGGAGCCGGTGGCTCGGCCATCTGTGCTGATCTCGGGTCTCGGAAGATCCGTGAAGAGATCGACGCGATGGAAGTGCTCGGGGTGTCGCCGATCCACCGGCTGGTGGTGCCTCGGGTTCTTGCCGCGATGCTGGTGTCCGTGCTGCTCAACGGCATGGTGAGCGTCGTCGGCGTGATGGGCGGGTACTTCTTCAACGTGGTCATGCAGGACGGCACGCCCGGTGCCTACCTCGCGAGTTTCTCGGCCTTGGCGCAGCTGCCCGACCTGTGGATCAGCGAGTTGAAGGCGCTGATCTTCGGGTTCATCGCGGGCATCGTGGCTGCTTATCGGGGGCTCAACCCGGCCGGCGGGCCGAAGGGCGTGGGCGACGCGGTGAACCAGGCCGTCGTCATCACGTTCCTGCTGCTGTTCTTCGTCAACTTCGTCCTCACCACGATCTACCTGCAGGTCGTGCCCGCGAAGGGGAGCTGATGGCGAACAAGGCGCTGTCCACGCTGGACGGTTTCGGCGACCAGCTGTCGTTCTACATCAAGGCGCTGGCCTGGACGCCGCGCGCGCTCAAGCGGTACTCCAAGGAGACCATGCGGCTGCTGGCCGAGGTCAGCTTCGGGTCCGGGGCGCTCGCGGTCATCGGCGGCACGATCGGTGTCATGGTCGGGCTGTCCGTGTTCACGGGCACGGTGGTGGGTCTTCAGGGCTTCACCGCGTTGAACCAGATCGGCACGTCGGCCTTCGCCGGGTTCGTCTCCGCGTACTTCAACACCCGTGAGATCGCGCCGCTCGTCGCCGGGCTCGCCCTCAGCGCGACGGTGGGGTCCGGGTTCACGGCCCAGCTCGGCGCCATGCGGATCTCCGAGGAGATCGACGCGCTGGAGGTCATGGGCATCCCCAGCCTGCCGTTCCTGGTGACGACCCGGATCATCGCCGGGTTCATCGCGATCATCCCGCTGTACGTGATCGGGCTGCTGACCAGTTACCTCGCGGCTCGCACGATCACCGTGGAGTTCTACGGGCAGTCGGCGGGCACGTACGACCACTACTTCAACCTGTTCCTACCGCCGATCGACGTGCTCTGGTCGTTCGGCAAGGTGCTGGTCTTCGCGGTCGTGATCATCATGACCCACTGCTACTACGGCTACCGCGCGTCCGGCGGTCCGGCCGGTGTGGGTGTCGCGGTCGGGCGCGCGGTGCGGACCGCGATCGTCACGACGGCGCTGCTCGACTTCTTCCTGAGCCTCGCGATCTGGGGTGCCACTACGACCGTGAGGATCGCCGGATGAGGAAACGCGTGCTGGGCATCGCCTTCCTCCTCGCGATCGCCATGTTCCTGTCGCTCACGGTGGCGCTCTACAAGGACGCCTTCAGCGACTACGTGAAGGTCACCCTCAAGACCGACCACATCGGCAACCAGCTGCAGACCGCGAGCGACGTCAAGGTCCGCGGGCTGATCGTCGGGTCCGTGAAGGCCGTGCGGACCAGCGGTGACGGCGCCGAGCTCGAGCTGGCGCTGCTGCCGGACAAGGTCGAGCAGATCCCGTCCAACGTCAGCGCGCGCCTGCTGCCCAAGACGTTGTTCGGCGAGCGGTACGTGAACCTCGTGCTGCCGCAGCAGAAGCAGGCCCCGATCGCCCAGGGCGCGGTCATCGAGCAGGACCGCACGAGCAGTGCGATCGAGCTCGAACGCGTGCTGGACAACCTGATGCCGGTGTTGCAGGCGATCCAGCCGGAGAAGCTCGCGACGACGCTCACGGCGTTGTCCCAGGCCCTCGACGGACGGGGCAAGCCGCTCGGCGAGACGCTGGTGTCGCTCGACTCCTACCTCGGTGAGCTCAACCCGCAGCTGCCCGCGTTGAAGGAGAACATCTCCAAGCTGGCGGACGTCGCGAACGTCTACTCCGACGCCGCGCCGGACCTGCTGCAGGCGCTCAACGACATGACCACGACGACCAAGACCGTCGTCGACCAGCGCGAGAACCTGCTCGCCCTCTACGGCACGATGACCACGACGTCGCAGGACCTCACCAGCTTCGTCGCGGTCAACAAGAACAACATCATCGGCCTCGCCGACACCAGCCGGCCGACGCTGGAGCTGCTCGCGAAGTACGCGCCCGAGTACCCGTGCCTGCTCAAGGGCCTCGCGGAGTTCGAGCCGATCATCAGCAAGGCGTTCGGCGCGGGCACCGACAAGCCCGGCCTGCACATCACGCTGGAGATCACGCAGAACCGCGGCAAGTACAAGCCCAACCTCGACGAGCCCGAGTACAAGGACAAGCGCGGTCCGCGCTGCTACGACATCATCCCGAGGCCGGACCCGTTCCCGCAGTACCCGCCGGAGGGCCCGGTCCAGGACGGCTCCAGCTCGCCGCCGCCCGCCCGCGTCGCGAACGACGGCATCATCCCGCCGGGCGCGACCATGCCGCAGTCCGCCGACGTGCGCAGCCTCGCCAACTCCCCGGAGGAGGCCCGGCTGGTCGCGGCGCTCTTCGGGCCGCGCGTCGGCGTCGACCCGCAGGAGATGCCCGGCTGGTCGAGCCTGCTGCTCGGACCCCTCGTGCGCGGGACGGAGGTGACCGTCAAGTGAAGGGACTGCTCGGCCCGCTGCTCAAGCTGATCGCGTTCGCGGTGGTCACGATCCTCGCGACGTCGCTGCTCGCGGTCACCATCGCCAACGTGAACCTGGCCAGCGCCACGGACTACAAGGCCCGGTTCACCGACGTCACCGCCCTGAACGAGGGTGACGACATCCGCATCGCCGGCGTGCGCGTCGGGCAGGTCGACGGGATCAAGGTCGTCGACCGCAAGACCGCCGAGGTCGAGTTCTCGATCGACGGCGACCGCAAGCTGCCCGAGGCCGTCACCGCGACGATCAAGTACCGCAACCTGGTGGGGCAGCGGTACATCGCGTTGGAGGCCGGCACCGGCGACACCGAGGCCGTGCTGCCCGAGGGCGGCACGATCCCGTTGGAACGAACCAAGCCCGCGCTCGACCTCACCGTGCTGTTCAACGGTTTCAAGCCGCTCTTCCAGGCCCTGAACCCGGACGACGTGAACAAGCTGTCGTTCGAGATCATCCAGGTGCTCCAGGGCGAGGGCAGCACGATCGACAGCCTGCTGCAGCACACGGCGTCGCTGACCAGCACGCTCGCCGGCAAGGACAAGGTGATCGGCGAGGTCGTCGACAACCTCAACACCGCGCTGGAGACCGTGAACTCGCGTGACGAGGACTTCAACAACCTCGTGATCACGTTGCAGTCGCTCGTCTCCGGGCTCGCGCAGGACCGCCAGCCGATCGGGGACGCGATCACCGCGCTCGGCGACCTGACGCAGGCCACGTCCGGGCTGCTGGAGCAGGGCCGGGAGCCGTTGCGCAACGACATCGCGCAGCTCGGCATCGTCTCGAAGACGTTGGGCGACAACGAGGTGCTCGTGGACCAGATGTTGCAGCGCCTGCCCACCAAGCTGGAGACGATCACGCGGACCGCGACCTACGGCTCGTGGTTCAACTTCTACCTGTGCGAGGCCAGCGGCCAGGTCGCCGTGCCGCCGGTCATCTCGAACCCGATCCCGATCACGGCGTTGCCGGTGACCCAGCAGAGGTGCCGCCGATGAAGACCTCGAACCCGATCAGGACCGGCGCGATCAGCCTGACGTTGATCGCCCTGTTGCTGCTGGCCGCGTTCTACTCCGACGACCTGCCGATCGTCGGCGGCGGCACCTCCTACGCCGCGGACTTCAGCGAGGCCGCGGGACTGGTGCCGGGCAACGAGGTCCGCGTCGCCGGCGTGAAGGTCGGCAAGGTCACCAAGGTCAAGCTGAACGGCGACCGGGTGCGGGTGACGTTCAAGGTCAAGGACGCCTGGGTGGGCGACCGGACGACCGCGATGATCCGCATCAAGACGTTGCTGGGGCAGAAGTTCGTGGCGCTGGACCCGCAGGGCACGCAGCCGCTCTCGCCCGGCGACCCGATCCCCAAGGAACGCACGCTCGCGCCGTACGACGTGAACGAGGCGTTCAACGGGCTCGCGACGACCGTCGGCCAGATCGACACCAAGCAGCTCGCGGACAGCTTCACGGTCCTGTCCGACACCTTCAAGAACTCGCCGGAGCACGTCCGGGGCGCGCTGGACGGCCTGTCCGCGTTGTCGAAGACGATCTCCTCGCGCGACGAGCAGCTGGCCAAGCTGCTGGACAACACCCGGCAGCTGACCAAGACGCTGGCCGACCGCAACGCCGAGTTCGAGAAGCTGCTCTCCGACGGCAACCTGCTGCTCGGCGAGCTGCGCAAGCGCCGCGAGTCGATCAGCGCGCTGCTCGACGGCACGCGTTCCCTCTCCCGCGAGCTCAGCGGACTGGTGACGGACAACCAGAACCAGCTCAAGCCCGCGTTGGAGCAGCTCGGCCGGGTCACCACGATCCTGCAGCGCAATCAGGACAACCTGGACCGCAGCCTCGCGCTGATGGCGCCGTTCTACCGGGTGTTCGCGAACACCCTGGGCAACGGCCGCTGGTTCGACACGTACATCTGCGGTCTGCTGCCGCCCTCGGTGAACCTCGGCGTCGTCGGGTTCAACGAGGAAGGCTGCCTGCCTCCGGGGGTGCAGCGATGACTGATGTGGCCCAGTCGAAGACCGGCCGGTTCATCGCGATCGCGTGCGTGCTCGCGCTGGTCGTGACCGCCGCGCTGTGGTGGGTCTTCGCCGGCATGAACGGGCGGAAGGTCACCGCGCACTTCGCCGCGGCGGTCGGCGTCTACCCCGGCGGTGACGTGCGGGTGCTCGGCGTGAAGGTCGGCACGATCGACGAGGTCGTGCCCGAGGGCAAGACCGTGAGGGTCGTGTTCACCGTCGACCGCGACGTGCGGGTGCCGGAGAACGCGCAGGCCGTCGTGGTCGCGCCGAGCGTGGTCTCCGACCGGTACGTGCAGCTCGCGCCCGCCTACACCGGTGGTCCGACGCTGGCCGACGACGCCGTGATCCCGCGGGAGCGCACCGCGACGCCGGTCGAGCTGGACGAGCTGTACTCGTCGCTCGACAAGCTCACGACCGCGCTGGGACCCAACGGCGCCAACGCCGACGGGGCGCTGGCCGACCTGCTGAACTCCGCCGCGAAGAACCTCGAGGGCAACGGCCAGGCGCTCAACGACACGTTGAAGAACCTCGGCCAGGCCACGCGGACGTTGTCGGGGTCCAAGGAGGACCTGTTCGCCACGGTCGACAACCTGCAGAAGTTCACCGCGATGCTGGCCGCGAACGACAGCCAGGTGCGCGACTTCAACAAGCAGCTCGCGGACGTGTCGAAGATGCTCGCCGACGAGCGCGGCGACCTCGGTGCGGCGTTGAGCGAGCTCGCCACCGCGCTGGGGCAGGTGCAGGGTTTCATCAAGGACAACCGCGAGGTGCTGAAGTCCAACGTGGACAAGCTCGCCTCGATCACGCAGGTGCTCGTGAACCAGCGGGCCGCGCTGGCCGAGACCCTCGACGTCGCGCCGCTGGCCCTGGGCAACCTGCAGAACTCCTACAACGCGGCGTCGGGCACGCTCGACACCCGCGCGAACATCAACGAGCTGAACCAGCCGCCGATCGTGCTGATCTGCAAGCTGATCCAGCAGGCGACGCCGAACAACGTGCCGCCGGTGCTCGCGAGCACGTGCAAGCAGCTGGAACCGCTGCTGACCGGCGCGATCCCGCTGAAGTCGCCGGCCGAGGTGCTGGGCGACCTGAACGCGGGCAAGCTGCCGCTGCCCCTGCCGCTCGCGGGGGTGCCCCAGTGAGGAAGCTGGCTCTGGTTCTCTCGGCGCTCGTGCTCGTGTCGGGCTGCGGCTCGGGCGGGTTCGACGGGGTCTACAACATGCCGCTGCCGGGCGGTGCCGACGTCGGCGACCACCCGTACCGGGTCAAGGCGCAGTTCAAGGACGTGCTGGACCTGGTGCCGCAGGCGGGCGTGAAGGTCAACGACGTGCCGGTCGGCCGGGTCGAGAAGATCGACCTGGGTGCCGACGGCTGGACCGCCGAGGTCACGTTGCTGGTCAACGGGGACGTTCGGTTGCCCGCCAACGCGTTCGCCAAGCTGCGCCAGTCGGCATTGCTCGGCGAGAAGTTCGTGGAGCTGGGCAAGCCCAAGGACGCCACCGGGTCGCTGGCCGACAACGCCACGATCCCGCTGGACCGGACCAACCGGAACCCCGAGGTCGAAGAGGTCTTCGGCGCGTTGTCGATGCTGCTCAACGGTGGTGGTGTGGCGCAGCTGCAGAACATCACCAAGGAGCTCAACGCGGCGATGGAGGGCAACGAGGCCGAGATCCGCTCTCTGCTGGGCAACCTCAACACGTTCGTGGGGGAGCTCGACAAGCACAAGGCGGAGATCGTCCGCGCGCTCGACTCGATGAACCGGCTGGCCGGCACGCTGGCCCAGCAGCGGGACAAGATCGCGGTCGCGCTGACCGACCTGCAGCCGGGCCTGCAGGTGCTGGCCGAGCAGCGCACGCAGCTCGTGACGCTGCTGCAGTCGCTGAACAAGCTCTCCGACGTCGCCACGGACACGGTCAACCGCAGCCGTGACGACATCGTGGCGGACCTGAAGGCGTTGCAGCCGGTCCTGACGAAGCTCGTGGAGTCGGGGCAGAACCTGCCGAAGTCGCTCGAGCTGCTGCTGACCTACCCGTTCCCGGACGAGGCGCTCGACGGCATCAAGGGCGACTACACCAACGCGTTCATCGACCTCGACCTGAACCTCGGGACGGTGCTCGACAACCTGTCGAGGTCGCGGCAGTCGCCGATCGACTCGCTGATCCCGTCGCAGGGCACGCCGTTGCCGATGCCGAACATCCCGCTGCCGAACCTCGGGCAGGGCACCGGGTCCGGGCTGGGCGACCTGCTCGGCGGGCTGCTGGGAGGTGGTCGCAAGTGATCCTGCGGTCGACGAAGCTCAAGATCGGCGCGTTCGTGCTGGTCGCGTTGCTGGGCGTCTCCTACGTCAGTGCCACGTACATCGGGCTGTTCAAGTCGTCGTCGACGGTCGTGACGATGCAGCTCGCCGATTCGGGCGGCATCTTCACCAACGCCGAGGTGACCTACCGCGGCGTGACGATCGGACGGGTCGGGCAGCTGCGGCTGGCGTCCGACGGCATCGAGGTCGACCTCGAGCTGGACGCGGACGCACCGCGCGTGCCGTCGTCGCTCGAAGCCGTGGTGGCCAACCGTTCGGCC
Source organism: Lentzea sp. NPDC003310 (assembly GCF_040610935.1). Taxonomy (NCBI): domain Bacteria; kingdom Bacillati; phylum Actinomycetota; class Actinomycetes; order Pseudonocardiales; family Pseudonocardiaceae; genus Lentzea; species Lentzea sp. NPDC003310. The sequence continues at coordinate 31,195 of NZ_JBEXNC010000010.1, read as the reverse complement.
GTGGGCGAGCAGTACGTCGACCTGCGGCCGAAGGCCGACGGCGGGCCGTACCTGGAGGCCGGGTCGGTCATCCCGCGCTCGGCCACCCGCACGCCGCCACCGGTCGACGGGCTTCTGTCCAATTTGGACTCGTTCGCCTCCTCCGTGCCGACCGACTCGCTGAAGACGGTCGTGGACGAGCTGCACACGGCGTTCAGCGGCACGGGTGGCGACCTGCAGGTGCTGATCGACAACACCGCGGCGTTCACGGCGGCGGCGAAGGAGCACCTGCCGCAGACCACCCAGCTCCTGCAGGACGGCAGGATCGTGCTGGCCACGCAGGCCGCGTCCGGCGGCGCCATCCGGTCGTTCAGCGGTGACCTGCGGCTGCTCGCCGAGCAGCTCAAGGCCTCCGACGGCGACCTGCGGCGGTTGATCGTGGCCGTGCCGCCGGCGTCCGAGCAGGTGTCGGCGCTGCTCAAGGAGAGCGGACCGAACCTCGGGGTGGTGTTCGCGAACCTGCTGACGACCTCGAACATCCTCGTGACCAGGCGCGACGGTTTGGAACAGATCGCGGTGACGTACCCCATCGCCGTCGGCGGCGGGTTCTCCGTGGCGCCCGGCGACGGGTCCGCGCACTTCGGTCTCGCGCTGAACGTGTTCGACCCGATGCCGTGCACGGTCGGCTACGAGGGCACGACCATCCGCACCGGTGCGGACACCTCGCCCGCACCGCTGAACACGCAGGCGTACTGCGCTCTCGCGCGCGGGTCTGCGACCTCGGTCCGCGGGTCGCAGAATGCGCCATATGGTGGAACGCCGACCACGCCGGTCGGCAACGCGACCACGCAGCCCGGTCAGGAGCCGACCGGTCAGGCCAGCGCGCCCGAAGTGCCGCTGCTGACGTCGCTGGGCCAGCTGCTGGGCTTGCCGGAGGAGAAGAAGTAGTGCGGGTCTTCACTGTTGTGGCCGCCGTCCTGGCGGTGCTGGCGTTCGGGTTCGCCGCGTACTCGGGCGTCGCCTGGTACTCGGCGTCGCACTCGTCGGAGTCGGAGTTCGCGTCCGTCCGGGACGAGGCGCTGCGGTCCGGCCAGGTCGGTATCACGAACTTCCTGACGCTCGACTACAAGAAGGTCGACGAGGACCTGCAGCGCTGGCTCAACTCGTCCACCGGCGACCTCCGCGCGGAGATCGACAAGGACAAGGACTCGCGCAAGAAGCAGTTGGTCGACGCCAAGTCGGTGACGACGTCGAAGGTCCTGGACGCGGCCATCACCGAGCTGGACGACCGGGCGGGCAGCGCGCAGATGATCGCCGTGGTCGAGAGCACCGTGACGCCCGACGGCGGCCAGCAGGTCAAGAAGATCAACCGCTACCTGACCAAGCTCACCCGCACCGAGGACGGCTGGAAGCTGAGCCAGCTGGGTCCGCTGCGGTCCGGCGTCTGAGCCGGCCAGAGCTGATTGGAACGAGTGCACGTGCCTCCCTCCCGCCGCCGCCCCATCCCCACGACGCCCGCCGGAGGCCGCCCGAAGGTGGCCGGCCTGAACCGCCGCGCGTCCGAGCCCGCCGTGGTCGAGCCGGTCGAGCCAGCGGCCGCGGAGCCGGTCGAACCCGCGGTCGAGACCGTGGTGGAGGACGCGCGGCCGGAGGCCGAAGGGGCAGACCCCAAGGCGCCGGAGGCCGTCGACCCGACGCCGTCGGCGACCGAGCCCGCCGAGGCCGAGAAGCCCGGTGCGGCGGTCTTGACGAGGAAGGGCGTCGCCGACAAGCCGGCCGACCCCGCACCGGCCACCGCCATCCGGCACGGCTGGCAGCTCCCGGCGGCCCTGCTGGCGGTTGCGGTCCTGCTGGGCGCCCTCGGCACGTTCTTCCTGGTCCAGTCGCGCGCGGTGTCCTACAACGCCGCCCTGGTGGACTCGGGAGCCACCTCGGAGGTGAACGGCCAGGTCCGCGAGGCCGTCGAGAAGTCGTTCTCGTACAACTTCGCCGACGTCGAGGCCACCGAGAAGGCCGCGAAGGAGCTCCTCACCGGCAAGGCGTTGTGCCAGTACAACGCCGTGTTCGGCCCGGTGAAGGAGGTCGCGCCGCAGCAGAAGCTCGTCGTGACGGTCCGTGTGGTGTCATCGGCCGTGTCGTCCCTCAAGGGCAACAACGCCACCGTGCTCGTGTTCGCCGACCAGGTCACCACCCGCACCACCGACAACCAGTCGGGTGGCGGCACGGCCATGCTGCGCGTTAGCGCGGTGGAGGACGGCGGCCGGTGGAAGATCGACAACATGGAGATGTTCGGCGCGACGGCGGAGCAGAACCGCCAGCTCCAGGGCTGCTGACCGGAGCCGGGGCGGAGTCAGGGCCACCGGCGCCCGGACCAAGCCCTGGCCGCGTCGATCCAGCGGAGGTCGTTTGGCCCGGCCCGGTGCCGGGTACAAGATCCGGGTCCTCTAAGATCAACTCCGCTGTGAGGTCGCCACAGGAGCCCCAGAAGCACCGACAACGCGCCCTCCGCCAGCCCCGACACGCGTGATCTCGGTCACACAAATCTTGTGGCCCTCTGTAAGTCCACTTGAGGCCGTCAACTTCCCACCAAAACGGCCGCACACGTGTTTGCCCAGGTCAAATGGGTGACTTGCAGTAAACGGCGCTCCATCCAGAGGGTGGATCGGCGCGCAACATCTTGACTGCGCGCTCATGCAGGGTCACTCTGTCGGTGAGCAAGAGGAGGGTCCTTCCAGGTGCCTCTCGACAGTCGCCGTGCGCGTGGCTAGACTGCCCCTTTGCGCTGCCCATTTTCCGCTTGCCCTTCGCCGAGAGCGTGGATTATGCGGGCATCGCCGCACCCTTGACAGCCGTGCTAGTTCGCTCTAGCCAGCTACCTGTCCCTGGAAGGACGCATCTTGGCGATCTCTCGCGCGACCAAGGCCACTGCTGCGACCAACTCCACGTCGGGGATCCCTGGAGCGCCGAAGCGGGTCTCGTTCGCGAAGATTCACGAGCCTCTTTCGACGCCCAACCTGCTCGACCTGCAGATCCAGTCCTTCGAATGGCTGACCGGCGACGAGGCGTGGTTCCAGCGCCGCGTCGACGCCGGTGACGAGACCCCGACGGGCGGCCTCGAAGAGGTCCTCAACGAGATCTCGCCGATCGAGGACTTCTCCGGCTCCATGTCACTGTCCTTCTCCGACCCGCGCTTCGACGAGGTCAAGGCCTCGACCGAGGAGTGCAAGGACAAGGACATGACGTACGCGGCACCTCTGTTCGTCACGGCGGAGTTCACCAACCACACCACTGGCGAGATCAAGAGCCAGACGGTGTTCATGGGTGACTTCCCGATGATGACGAACAAGGGCACGTTCATCATCAACGGCACCGAGCGCGTGGTGGTCTCCCAGCTCGTGCGTTCGCCCGGTGTCTACTACGACACCGCGGTCGACAAGACGACCGACAAGGACGTCTTCAGCGTCAAGATCATCCCGTCCCGGGGTGCTTGGCTGGAGTTCGACGTCGACAAGCGCGACACCGTCGGTGTCCGCATCGACCGGAAGCGTCGCCAGCCGGTGACGGTGCTGTTGAAGGCTCTGGGCTGGAGCACGGAGCAGATCCGCGAGCGGTTCGCGTTCAGCGAGACGTTGCTGACCACGCTCGAGAAGGACCACACCGCGGGTACCGACGAGGCGTTGCTCGACATCTACCGCAAGCTGCGTCCGGGCGAGCCCCCGACGAAGGAGTCGGCGCAGGCCCTGCTGGAGAACCTGTTCTTCAAGGACAAGCGCTACGACCTGGCGAAGGTTGGCCGCTACAAGGTCAACAAGAAGCTGGGCCTGGACACCGACATCAACACGGGTGTCCTGACCGAGGACGACATCGTCACGACGATCGAGTACCTCGTCCGCCTGCACGCGGGTGAGACCGTGATGGACGCCGCCGCCGGTGGCGACGTGCCCGTCGAGGTCGACGACATCGATCACTTCGGCAACCGTCGTCTGCGCACGGTCGGCGAGCTGATCCAGAACCAGATCCGCGTCGGTCTGTCCCGCATGGAGCGCGTCGTCCGCGAGCGCATGACCACGCAGGACGTCGAGGCCATCACGCCGCAGACCCTGATCAACATCCGTCCCGTCGTGGCGGCGATCAAGGAGTTCTTCGGCACCTCGCAGCTGTCGCAGTTCATGGACCAGACCAACCCGCTCGCGGGTCTGACCCACAAGCGCCGCCTGTCGGCGCTGGGTCCCGGTGGTCTGTCCCGTGAGCGGGCCGGCATGGAGGTCCGCGACGTCCACCCGTCGCACTACGGCCGCATGTGCCCGATCGAGACGCCGGAAGGCCCGAACATCGGTCTGATCGGTTCGCTCTCGAGCTACGCGCGGGTCAACCCGTTCGGCTTCATCGAGACGCCGTACCGCAAGGTCACCGACGGCCGGGTCACCGACCAGATCGACTACCTGACCGCGGACGAGGAAGACCGCTTCGTCAAGGCGCAGGCGAACTCGCCGACCGACGACGAGGGCAACTTCACCGACGACCGCGTCCTGGTCCGCAAGAAGGGCGGCGAGGTCGAGTTCATCGACCCGACCGACGTCGACTACATGGACGTCTCGCCGCGCCAGATGGTGTCGGCCGCGACCGCCATGATCCCGTTCCTCGAGCACGACGACGCGAACCGCGCCCTGATGGGTGCGAACATGCAGCGTCAGGCCGTGCCGCTGCTCCGCTCCGAGTCGCCGCTCGTCGGCACCGGCATGGAGCTGCGCGCCGCGGTGGACGCCGGTGACGTCGTCGTCGCGAAGAAGACCGGTGTGGTCGAGGAGGTCTCCGCCGACTACATCACCGTCATGGCCGACGACGGTGCGCGCAACACCTACGCGCTGCACAAGTTCCGTCGCTCGAACCAGGGCACCTGCATCAACCAGAAGCCGATCGTCAACGAGGGCGACCGGGTGTCTGAGGGCCAGGTCCTGGCCGACGGGCCGTGCACCGAGAACGGTGAGATGGCGCTCGGCAAGAACCTGCTCGTGGCGATCATGCCGTGGGAAGGCCACAACTACGAGGACGCGATCATCCTGTCGCAGCGCCTCGTGCAGGACGACGTTCTCACCTCGATCCACATCGAGGAGCACGAGATCGACGCCCGCGACACGAAGCTCGGCGCCGAGGAGATCACCCGGGACATCCCGAACGTCTCCGAGGAGGTCCTGGCCGACCTGGACGAGCGCGGCATCATCCGCATCGGTGCCGAGGTCCAGCCGGGCGACATCCTCGTCGGCAAGGTCACGCCCAAGGGCGAGACCGAGCTGACGCCGGAGGAGCGCCTGCTCCGCGCGATCTTCGGTGAGAAGGCGCGCGAGGTCCGCGACACCTCGCTGAAGGTGCCGCACGGCGAGTACGGCAAGGTCATCGGCATCCGCGTGTTCTCGCGTGAGGACGACGACGAGCTGCCTCCGGGCGTCAACGAGCTCGTCCGCGTCTACGTGGCCCAGAAGCGCAAGATCCAGGACGGTGACAAGCTCGCCGGCCGCCACGGCAACAAGGGCGTCATCGGCAAGATCCTCCCCGCGGAGGACATGCCGTTCCTCGAGGACGGCACGCCGGTCGATATCATCCTGAACACCCACGGTGTGCCGCGTCGTATGAACATCGGCCAGGTGCTGGAGACCCACCTCGGGTGGATCGCCAAGCAGGGCTGGTCCATCAACGGCGACCCGGACTGGGCGAAGAACCTGTCCGAGGAGCTGCTGGAGGTCGAGCCCGGCACCAAGACCGCGACCCCCGTGTTCGACGGCGCGAAGGAAGAGGAGATCACGGGCCTGCTCGGCTCGACGATCCCGAACCGCGACGGCGAGCGGATGGTCAAGGAGAACGGGAAGGCGCAGCTCTTCGACGGCCGCTCCGGCGAGCCGTACCCGTTCCCGGTGTCCGTCGGCTACATGTACATCCTGAAGCTGCTGCACCTGGTCGACGACAAGATCCACGCGCGTTCGACCGGCCCGTACTCGATGATCACGCAGCAGCCGCTGGGTGGTAAGGCGCAGTTCGGTGGTCAGCGCTTCGGTGAGATGGAGTGCTGGGCGATGCAGGCGTACGGCGCCGCGTACACCCTGCAGGAACTTCTCACCATCAAGTCCGACGACGTGCTCGGCCGCGTGAAGGTCTACGAGGCCATCGTCAAGGGCGAGAACATCCCGGAACCCGGTATCCCGGAGTCCTTCAAGGTGCTGCTCAAGGAGCTGCAGTCGCTCTGCCTCAACGTCGAGGTCCTGTCTTCGGACGGTGCCGCGATCGAGATGCGCGACGGCGACGACGAGGACCTGGAGCGCGCGGCCGCGAACCTCGGCATCAACCTGTCGAGGTCCGAGTCGCCCTCCGTGGACGACGTCGTCAACTAGTCACCTCGCCGGCCAGGGAGCACCATGCCTCCCGCGTAGTGCTCCCTGGCCTTCCCGACCAGCTCCTTTTGCCACCGATCTAAAAAGGGGAAGAGAGTAGACGTGCTCGACGTCAACTTCTTCGATGAGCTCCGCATCGGTCTCGCGACCGCGGACGACATCCGCCAGTGGTCTTTTGGCGAGGTCAAGAAGCCCGAGACCATCAACTACCGCACGCTCAAGCCCGAGAAGGACGGCTTGTTCTGCGAGAAGATCTTCGGTCCCACCCGGGACTGGGAGTGCTACTGCGGCAAGTACAAGCGCGTGCGCTTCAAGGGCATCATCTGTGAGCGCTGTGGCGTCGAGGTGACCCGCGCGAAGGTGCGTCGTGAGCGCATGGGCCACATCGAGCTCGCCGCTCCGGTCACGCACATCTGGTACTTCAAGGGCGTCCCCAGCCGGTTGGGCTACCTGCTCGACCTGGCCCCCAAGGACCTCGAGAAGATCATCTACTTCGCCGCCTACGTCATCGTGGGCGTCAACGCCGAGCTGCGCCACAACGACCTGCCGACGCTCGAGAGCGAGATGCAGGTCGAGCGCAAGCGCGTCGAGAACCGCCGCGACGCCGACGTGGAGGCCCGCGCCCAGAAGCTCGAGGCCGACCTGGCCGAGCTCGAGGCCGAGGGTGCCAAGTCCGACGTGCGCCGCAAGGTCAAGGAGGGCGGCGAGCGTGAGATGCGCCAGCTCCGCGACCGCGCCCAGCGCGAGCTGGACCGCCTCGACGAGATCTGGTCCACCTTCACCAAGCTCGAGCGCGCCCAGCTGATCGCGGACGAGCTGCTCTACCGCGAGCTGTACGACCGCTACGGCGACTACTTCACCGGTGCCATGGGCGCCGAGGCCATCCAGAAGCTCCTGGGTGACTACGACGTGGACGCCGAGGCCGAGGTCCTGCGCGAGACGATCCGCAGCGGCAAGGGCCAGAAGAAGCTGCGTGCGCTCAAGCGCCTCAAGGTCGTTGCCGCCTTCCAGGCGACCCGCAACAACCCGCAGGGCATGGTCCTGGACTGCGTCCCGGTCATCCCGCCGGACCTGCGCCCGATGGTGCAGCTCGACGGTGGCCGTTTCGCGACGTCCGACCTGAACGACCTGTACCGCCGCGTGATCAACCGCAACAACCGCCTCAAGCGACTGATCGACCTCGGCGCGCCCGAGATCATCGTCAACAACGAGAAGCGGATGCTGCAGGAGGCCGTCGACGCGCTGTTCGACAACGGCCGCCGCGGTCGCCCGGTCACCGGTCCCGGCAACCGCCCGCTCAAGTCGCTGTCCGACCTGCTGAAGGGCAAGCAGGGCCGGTTCCGCCAGAACCTGCTCGGCAAGCGCGTCGACTACTCCGGCCGTTCGGTCATCGTGGTCGGCCCGCAGCTCAAGCTGCACCAGTGCGGTCTGCCCAAGCAGATGGCGCTGGAGCTCTTCAAGCCGTTCGTCATGAAGCGGCTCGTGGACCTCAACCACGCGCAGAACATCAAGTCCGCCAAGCGGATGGTCGAGCGTGCGCGCCCGGCCGTGTGGGACGTGCTGGAAGAGGTCATCACCGAGCACCCGGTGCTGCTCAACCGTGCTCCTACGCTGCACCGCCTCGGCATCCAGGCCTTCGAGCCGCAGCTGGTCGAGGGCAAGGCCATCCAGCTGCACCCGCTGGTCTGTGAAGCGTTCAACGCCGACTTCGACGGTGACCAGATGGCAGTCCACCTGCCGCTGTCCGCCGAGGCGCAGGCCGAGGCCCGCGTCCTGATGCTGTCGTCGAACAACATCCTGTCCCCGGCGTCCGGCAAGCCGCTGGCCATGCCGCGCCTGGACATGGTGACGGGTCTGTACCACCTGACCCGCCACAAGAAGGACGACATCGGCGAGGGCCACTTCTACTCGTCGCCGGCCGAGGCGCTCATGGCGTTCGACCGCAAGGTCCTGGGCCTGCAGGCGATGGTGAAGATCCGCGTCTCCGACAAGAACCCGCCCAAGGGTCAGGAGCCGGAGGGCTGGGAGCCCGGTCAGCCGTGGCTCGCGGAGACCACGCTGGGTCGCGTGCTGTTCAACGAGATCCTGCCGCAGGACTACGCCTTCATCAACGAGGTCATGCCCAAGAAGCGGCAGGCCGTGATCATCAACGACCTCGCCGAGCGGTACCCGATGGTCACCGTCGCCCGGACGCTGGACAAGCTGAAGGACGCCGGTTTCCACTGGGCCACCCGCTCCGGTGTCACGGTCGCGATCTCGGACGTCCTCGTCCCGGCGGCGAAGCAGGACATCCTCGAGGAGCACGAGCGCCTCGCGGACGCCGTCGAGAAGCGCTACCAGCGCGGTCAGCTCTCCCACGAGGAGCGCAACTCCGAGCTGGTCAAGGTGTGGACGAAGGCCACCGAGCAGGTCCACGAGATCATGGAAGACAACTTCCCCGAGGACAACTCGATCCGCGTCATCGTCCAGTCCGGCGCCGCCGGCAACATGACGCAGGTCCGTTCGCTCGCGGGTATGCGTGGTCTGGTGACCAACCCGAAGGGTGAGTACATCCCGCGCCCGATCAAGAACTCGTTCCGCGAGGGCTTGTCGGTGCTCGAGTACTTCATCGCGACGCACGGTGCTCGTAAGGGTCTGGCCGACACGGCGCTTCGTACCGCCGACTCGGGTTACCTGACCCGTCGTCTGGTGGACGTCTCGCAGGACGTCATCATCCGCGAGGTCGACTGCGGCACCACCCGTGGTGTCCAGATGACCGTCGGCGAGCAGCTGGGCGACAAGGTCGGCCTGCACGAGTTCGCGCAGACGTCGGTCTACGCCCGCACCGTCGCGGACGACATCCTCGACGCGTCCGGCAACCTGGTGCTCAACCGCGGCGACGACCTCGGCGACCCGGCGCTCGCGTCGCTGGTCGAGGCCGGCGTGGTCCGCGTGAAGGTCCGCTCGGTCCTGACCTGCGAGTCCGCGGTCGGCGTGTGCGCGTCCTGCTACGGCCGCTCGATGGCCACCGGCCAGCTGGTCGACGTCGGCGAGGCCGTCGGCATCGTCGCCGCCCAGTCGATCGGTGAGCCCGGTACGCAGCTGACGATGCGTACGTTCCACCAGGGTGGTGTGGCCGGTGACGACATCACGACCGGTCTGCCGCGTGTCCAGGAGCTCTTCGAGGCCCGCGTCCCGAAGGGCAAGGCGCCGATCGCCGACGTCGACGGCCGCGTCCGCATCGAGGACGGCGACCGCTTCTGGAAGATCACGCTGATCCCGGACGACGGTTCCGAGGAGATCGTGTTCGAGAAGCTGTCGAAGCGTCAGCGTCTCGCCAACACGGCGACCGGCCCGCTGCAGGACGGCGACCACGTGGCCGTCGGCCAGCAGCTGCTGGAAGGTACTCCGGACCCGCACGAGGTCCTGCGCGTCATGGGCCCGCGCGAGGCCCAGCTGCACCTGGTGCAGGAAGTGCAGAAGGTGTACCGCGCCCAGGGTGTGGCCATCCACGACAAGCACATCGAGGTCATCGTCCGGCAGATGCTCCGCCGGGTCACGATCATCGACTCGGGTGCGACGGAGTTCCTCCCGGGCTCGCTGGTCGAGCGCGCGGACTTCGAGTCGGGCAACCGCGCCGTCGTCGCCGAGGGTGGCGAGCCGGCAGCCGGCCGTCCGGTGCTGATGGGTATCACGAAGGCCTCGCTGGCGACGGACTCGTGGCTGTCCGCCGCGTCGTTCCAGGAGACCACGCGTGTGCTGACCGACGCCGCCATCAACGGGCGTTCGGACAAGCTCATCGGTCTGAAGGAGAACGTCATCATCGGTAAGTTGATCCCGGCTGGTACGGGCATCAACCGCTACCGCAACATCCAGGTCCAGCCGACCGAGGAGGCGCGCGCCGCTGCGTACGCGATCCCCTCGTACGACGACGGGTACTACACCCCGGACGTCTTCGGCACGGGCACGGGTGCGGCGGTGCCGCTGGACGACTACGACTTCGGTCGCGACTACCGCTAGTCGGTTGGTCTCGGAAAGGCCCCTGGAGCTTCGCGCTCCGGGGGCCTTTCCCGTTCTCAGCGGTAGGTGAGCCTGCGCAGCAGCGTCTCGGCCGGTCCGCGAACGTCGTTGCGCCGCAACGCTTCCGCCACCACGACGGTGGCGAGCCAGGTGAGCACCGCGATGCCGGACGCGGCGGCCGTGCCCAGTTCCGTGCCGAGTCCACCGGCGTACGGCACGAACACGGCCACGAAGACCACGGACTGCAGCAGGTAGCAGGTCATCGACCTCTCTCCGCAGGCGGCGAGGGCCGTGACCACCGGGCCCGGGGTGAGGCGGACGGCCAGCAGCCCCATGAGTGCCGCGTACCCGAGACTGCCGGCGACTCCGCTCAGGCCGTGCAGCACGTAGAGGGCGACCTCCGGCGCGCCGTTCCAGAGCCCGGTGTCGACGAGAGCCAACGGAACCCCGCCCGTCACGGCCGCGCCGATGCCGATGAACGTGATGGCGCGCAGGGCTTTCTAGAGCTCGTGCGGCTCGATCAGCATCCTCCGCCTGGCCGCCCACACGCCGAGCAGGAACGGCACGACCAGGTCGATGAGCAGGAACGGCGTGAGCGCGCTCCACAGCGTGATCCGGTCGATCAGCGCGGTCACCGGATCCGTCGCCGAGGCCAGTCCCGACGCGCCGCCGAACTCCGCGATCCGCAGGCCCGCCAACGCGAGCGCCGCGCCGTGCACCGCCAGCCACAGTCCGGCGAACACCAGCAGCGACCGGTCCTTCCACCGCACCGCGCCGGCGAGGACCAGGCCAAGCAGTCCGTACGCGGCAAGGATGTCGCCGAAGAACAACAGCAGTGCGTGGGCACACCCGAACACGAACAGCCACGCGCTGCGCCGCCGCAGCACGCGCCGAGCGTCATCGCCGCGTTTCGCAGCGATCTGCACGAACCCGTAGCCGAACAACGCGGCGAACATCGGCATCGCCCGCCCGTCGACCAAGGTCACCTGGACCCCTGTGACGACCAGGTCGAGCACGCTGCCGTCGAGCGCGTACGACCGGAAGCCCGTCGCCTTCGGTGACAGGTACATGTGGGCGTGCGCCAGTGCGATGAGCAGCAGCATCACGCCGCGTGCGAGATCCGGCGCCAGCGCGCGCCGGGTGGATGTGAGCATCCCGAACCCCCATTAGATACGCATCCGTAGCTTATGAGGGTGATAAGATACGGCACCGTAGCTCTAATGGGAAGGCGGGGTCGTGGCGACCGAACGTCGGCGAGGTGAGGTGCTGATCCGCGCCATCCACGAGGCCGTGCTGGCCGAGGTGGTGGAAGCAGGCCTCGGGCAGCTGACGATGGAAGGCATCGCGCGCCGCGCGGCGACGGCGAAGACCGTCCTGTACCGGCGCTGGGCGACGCCGTTCGAGCTGCTCATCGACGCCCTGGGCGAGGCCTACCCGGTGGAGGTGCCGACCCCGGCGGCGGACGACCTGAGGACGGACCTCATCGCCGCGCTCACGTTGCTCACGGACTGGATGGTCACCCCGGCGGCCACCGCGGTCATGGCGATCACGTCCGAGCGCGAGCGCTACCCGGAGCTGGCGGAAGCGTTGTGGGGCAAGGTGTTCGACCCTCGTGGCGGCACCTTCACCACGACGGTCCTGCGCTGGTACGCGGCCCACGGCCGACTCGACCCGGCACGGCTGACGCCGATCACCACCCAGATCGGCGAGGCGCTGGTCTTCAAGCTGGCCATCGACAACGCCCGCACCCCGTCGGTCGAGGAGGTCGCCGCGATCGTGGACGAGGCACTGCTGCCCGCGCTGGGGCTCTAGCGGTTGGCGATGCCGTCGAGGCGCAACGCCTTGGACTCGTCGCGGTGGCTACCGCTGGTGCCGACGTGCTTCGCGCTGATCTGCGGGCCGTTCTTGAGCACGTGGAAGAGCGCCATGCCGTGGCCGCGGCCCAGGTTGTAGTCGGTCTTCAGCCACTCCAGGAACACGCCGGCCTTCGTGCTGCCGTCGTAGCCGCGGTCGGTGGCGGCCGCCAGCAGTTCGGCGGGGGTCTTGCCGGTCTTCTTCTCGGCGCCGTCGAGGTAGGCCTGGAAGGACATCGTGGTCTCCGTTCGTCGTTGGGACGAGCGTAGGACAAGTCCGGCTGTCTTGACAAGAAAATTTGTCGGTGGATTCGGGTTGTGGACGCGTGCTTCCATGAAGGCATGGGGGAGCTGCGGTGGGACGACGTTCGCGGGTGGATGGATCCGGCGCTGGGCAACGACATGCCGTTGCACGACGGGTGTGTTCTCGGAGAGGTGCGCGAGGCTTGGCGGGCCATCGCCGAACTGGCGCGCGCTCGGGGCTGGAGGACTCTCGGGCCGGAGTCGGACGGGGCCACGTACCACGTCTGGCCCGCGGAGGGCTTCATGGTCAACTTCTTCGAGTGTCACGACGAGGTCGTCTTCGACGTCGACACGCGGGAGTTGCAGGGGCAGGAACGCCTCGACCTGCTGGCGGCGTTCATGCGGGAGTTGGGGCTGGAGTTCGGGCTGTCGGTGGCCTTGGCGCTCGAGGGGTTGGATCCGTCGCAGAACGCGTACCTGCGGTACGAGCCGACGAGCGACGAGTTCGTCGTGAAGGCTTAGCGGCGGCGGGCGCGGGCCAGTGCCCTGGCTCGGATGACCAGGTCGTCCACCAGGTGCTCGTCCACGAGCGGCGGGATGCCGGACTCGTCGGTGCAGCAACGCGGCTTCGTGCGCTTCTCCGACATCCGCGGCCGCACACCCGCCATCTCGTACAGCGCCTCGTACAGGTCCAGTCCGGGGTCGTCGTCGTGCGGGCCCACCAGGAGCACCCACACGACGTCGGGGGAGGGGAAGGCGACCACGACGCGGTCCGCGCCGCGCAGGTGCTTCACGCACAGGCGGGGCAGCGGCTCCGGGCCGGTGACGCGGTAGCCGAGGGCGGCGCAGCCGGAGTGGGCCAGTTCGTCCAGGAAGCGTTCGTAGGCCACGCGCGCGCGACCGCGCAGACCGTTGGCCTGGGCTTGTGCGGTGGGGGTTTCGACGACTTCGATCAAGCTGAGCGGACCACGCGTCCCTTGCCGCTGCGCATCTCGTCGAGCGACGAGGCGAGGTCGGACCGGTCGAGCAGTGACTGGTCGCTCAGGCGGCGGTGGACTTCGTCGATCAGGCCGCGGGTCTTGCCGGCGCGGCGGAGGTCGGAGACGAGGTGGAGCACCTCGTGCAGGCGCACGGTGTCGAGCAGCATGCGCGGTTCCTGGCTGTGAATGGCCAGCACGCCCTCGCGGGCCCAGGCCTTCACGGTCTTCTCGGTGAGGTCGAGGAGTTCGCCCGCCACCACGGGACGGACCGGCGGGGCTTGGCGGAGGGTCTTGGCCACCACGCCGTCGAGGCGTGCGCGGCGTTCGTCGTCCTCGGACAGGGACGACGCGACTGCTTCCAGCTCTTCGATCGTCTCGAAGAGGTCGCGGATCTGGGCGGCCTCGGTCGCGACAGACATGGCTACTCCTCCCGTTGACTACCGATTATCCACCTGTTTTTCGGTAGTCGTCAACGGCCCCGGAGCAGGGATCCGGGGCCGTTTCGCAGATCAGGAGGAGAAGAACAGGCCGCCGAGGCCGCGGTGCTTGCGGTGGCCGTAGCCGTAGCCCGCGTGGCCGCCGTGGTGGTGGTGGATCTGCTGCGGCTGCGCGCCCCAGGCGGGCTGGGCCGGTGCCGGGTAGGCAGCGGGCGGCGCGGCGGGCGGCGGAGCCTGCATCTGGGCCTCGAGGCGCGTGATGGACTCGAGCTCGCCGTAGTCGAGGAAGACCCCGCGGCAGCCGTCGCACTGCTCGATGTGGACGCCCATGCGGTCGAACGTGCGCATGTTCGCATGACACTTGGGACACTGCATCGTGGTGAGCCTCCTGCGGTGGGACCGGACAAATACGATATTAGCCGCGGTCACTGCTCTCGTGCGTCGCGACGATCCGACGACAGGCTTCAACCAGCGGTTCCACTGCCTGCAGCCCGGACATGAGAGCCCGCGCTGCCATCTGCACAACGTACGCCTGAGCCGGGATGTTGAGCGCTTCCCATTCCGATGTCGGCAGCGCCACACCGCCCGTTTCACGGTAGGCGTTCAGGAACCGCCCCCAGAGGTCCGCCGGCAACACCCCTGCGGCGAACAAAGCCGCAGGTCGCGCCAGGTCCCACACCGGATCGCCGACCCCCAGGTCGTCCACGTCGATGAGCCGCCAGCCGCCTCGGTGGACCAACTGGCCGAGGTGCCAATCGCCATGGATCAACGCACGCCCGTTCATGTCCAACGGCGGCAAGACCTCATACGCGCGCAACACCACATCGGCATGCGGCAACTCCGGCTGCAATGCCCGAATTGCGCGCACAATCCGTTCCGGCGCACCGGCCACAGGTCCCCGCACGGGCAGAGCGTGCAGCTTCGCCAGCAGTGCCGCGCTCTCCTCCCACGGCGCGCCGTCGGGGTCGTCCTGCCGCACCGGCGTCCCGTACGGCCACACCGTCACGGGCCGGTCGTCCACGAACCGCACGGGCTGCAATGGCCGCACGAACAACTCCGGGTGCGCGTCCGCGATCTGCAGCCGCTGTTCCAACGCCTCGACGTCGGTGTCCGCGGGCAGGGCCTTCGCCACCACGTCGCCGACGCGCACCACGACGACGTCGCCGCGGTCACCGCCGAGGACCTCGGGGTCGGCGGAGGAGCCGGTCAACGAGGCCATCGCCGCGATCAGGTCGTCCACGAGCACAGTGAATCACTGAGCGGTACCCGATCAGGTACGTGGCCGCGTCGCCAGGGGTCAGTTGCCGATGCAGATCGTCTTCACCGGCTGCGAGTACGTCTTCGCGTCGTCACCGTTGCACAGCGCCTTGTCCGACTGGCCGTCGACGACCTTGGTGACCTTGCGCGTGTCCGTGCCGCACGCCACCCGTTCGAAGTACTGGTTCACCGCTTTGAGGCAGTCGCCCTCTTGGACGTTGAGGACGTAGCAGAGGCGCGTCTTGCCGTTCGTGCGCGAACGTCCCGACGACTCGGTCAGGTAGTCACCGGGCGGACACATCGTGCGTCGCTCACGGGAAGACACGCGGTATGCGGCGTCCGCAGAAGAACAGTCCACTTCGGCCATCTCGACCGTCGTGTCGTTGACGTCGACCTGTTTCGCGCACTCGCCGACGCCGGCCTGCTCGTGCCAGGAGCAGCCGGCCAGCGCCAGGACCGCGGCGGCGAGCAGAGTGGCGGTTCTCACGCCTTCGCCAGGCAGACGGTGCGGGCGGGCTCGGAGAACGCGAGCGAGATGTCCGGGTTCTTGCACCTCGACTTGTCGGACACGTCCTGGATGCTCTCCTCCGACTTGAGCGCACCGGCCTGCTTGCAGTCGGCGCGGACGTGAACCGGACGGTCGGTGTTGCGGAACTGCTTGGTCACGTAGCACACGCCGGTGTTGAGGGCGGGCAGGTAGCACGTCTTCTCGTCACCCCTCGGAACCGTCGTGTAGTCGCCGGGAGGGCAGGTCGACGCGATCGCTCCGACCTCGAACTCCCTGCCCGTCGACCTGTTGCTCCGCCCGGTGGAGCTGCACCGGACCTCCTCGAACGTCAGGTCCGCCGCGCCGTGGTCGACCTGCTTCACGCACTCGCCGACCAGCGGGTTCGGCCAGAGTTCGCGTCCCCCGAAGTAGATCATCGGACCGAGCACCACCAGGGCGGCACAGGTGATGATGACGCGGAAGTACCACTTCTCGAAGCCGGTCTGTCGTGACAAGGCTGTTCCCCCAGGGCGTCTTGATCGAGCGGCTCATGTCTAGCGCAAGGCCGAACGCGGTACCCCCGTTTTGACCCGGGTAGACGTGGGCGGGTATCTTTGCTACCTGTGCCCGACCCATGTCGGGCCGCTCCGCGTGCCCGTGAGGCAGCGGTGTCCTCCACTCGCAGTGGTAGTTGAACTACCGCTTGCGGACCTTGGGAGCGGGCGACACGCCCGACCTCGGGTGCAGAGAGGGATCAAGAAACACGAGGGTGGACCGGAAGGCGAGCCCTCAAAGACGGAAGAAGCAGCCGGCGAATGCCAACGATCCAGCAGCTGGTCCGCAAGGGCCGCCAGGACAAGGTGGCCAAGCAGAAGACGGCGGCCCTCAAGGGCTCGCCGCAGCGGCGCGGTGTGTGCACCCGCGTTTACACCACCACCCCCAAGAAGCCGAACTCCGCACTGCGCAAGGTCGCTCGCGTGAAGCTGACCAGCGGTATCGAGGTCACGGCGTACATCCCCGGTGAGGGTCACAACCTCCAGGAGCACTCGATGGTGCTCGTGCGCGGCGGTCGTGTGAAGGACCTCCCGGGTGTTCGTTACAAGATCATCCGTGGCTCTCTCGACACCCAGGGTGTCAAGAACCGCAAGCAGGCTCGCAGCCGCTACGGCGCGAAGAAGGAGAAGAGCTAATGCCCCGCAAGGGACCGGCCCCGAAGCGGCCGCTTATCTCTGACCCGGTCTACAGCTCGCCCCTCGTCACGCAGCTCATCAACAAGGTGCTGATCGACGGCAAGCGCTCGGTGGCCGAGAAGATCGTTTACGAAGCGCTCGAGGGTGCTCGCGAGAAGACCGGCACCGACCCGGTCGTCACGCTGAAGCGCGCGCTCGACAACGTGAAGCCGTCGCTGGAGGTCAAGAGCCGCCGCGTCGGTGGTGCGACCTACCAGGTGCCGATCGAGGTCAAGCCCGGTCGTTCCACCACGCTGGCGCTCCGTTGGCTGATCACCTTCTCCCGGCAGCGCCGTGAGAAGACCATGGTCGAGCGTCTGATGAACGAGCTGCTCGATGCGAGCAACGGTCTCGGTGCGAGCGTCAAGCGCCGTGAGGACACGCACAAGATGGCCGAGTCCAACAAGGCCTTCGCCCACTACCGCTGGTGATCGACGCCCGGCCTGCGAAGGCCGGGCTCTCCCAGCCCTAGTGAGCTCACAAGCTCAAGACAGGGGAAAGACCCGTGGCACAGGACGTGCTCACTGATCTTGCCAAGGTCCGCAACATCGGGATCATGGCCCACATCGACGCGGGCAAGACCACGACGACTGAGCGGATCCTCTTCTACACGGGGATCAGCTACAAGATCGGCGAGGTCCACGACGGCGCTGCCGTGATGGACTGGATGGAGCAGGAGCAGGAGCGCGGCATCACGATCACGTCGGCCGCGACGACCTGCTACTGGAAGAACCACCAGATCAACCTGATCGACACGCCCGGCCACGTCGACTTCACCGTCGAGGTCGAGCGCAACCTGCGCGTCCTCGACGGCGCCGTTGCCGTCTTCGACGGCAAGGAGGGCGTCGAGCCGCAGTCCGAGCAGGTCTGGCGGCAGGCGACCAAGTACGACGTCCCGCGCATCTGCTTCGTCAACAAGATGGACAAGCTCGGCGCGGACTTCTACTTCACCATCAAGACCATCCAGGACCGGCTCGGCGCCAAGCCGATCCCGATCCAGCTGCCGATCGGCTCCGAGAGCGACTTCATCGGTGTCGTCGACCTGGTCGAGATGCGCGCCCTCACGTGGCGTGGCGAAGTCCAGAAGGGCGAGGACTACGCGATCGAGGAGATCCCCGCGGATCTCGTCGACAAGGCGCAGGAGTACCGCGAGGCGCTCCTCGAGGCCGTCGCGGAGACCGACGACGCGCTGACCGAGAAGTACTTCGAGCAGGGCGACCTCTCCGTCGAGGAGATCAAGGCCGGCCTCCGCAAGATCGTCTCGGAGGGCACCGCGTACCCGGTCCTCTGCGGTTCCGCGTTCAAGAACAAGGGCGTCCAGCCCATGCTCGACGCGGTCATCGACCTGCTGCCGTCGCCGCTGGACCTCCCGCCGGTCGAGGGCACGCTGCAGGACGGCGAGACCGTCGTGTCGCGCAAGGCCTCGTCCGACGAGCCCTTCTCGGCGCTGGCGTTCAAGATCGCCGTACACCCGTTCTTCGGCAAGCTGACCTACATCCGGGTCTACTCGGGCAAGGTCGCCTCCGGCACCCAGGTCGTCAACGCGACCAAGGACCGCAAGGAGCGCATCGGGAAGATCTTCCAGATGCACGCCAACAAGGAGAACCCGGTCACCGAGGCCATCGCGGGCCACATCTACGCCGTGATCGGTCTGAAGGACACCACGACCGGTGAGACTCTTGCCGACCCGGCGCACCCGATCGTGCTCGAGTCGATGACCTTCCCCGAGCCCGTCATCCAGGTGGCCATCGAGCCCAAGACGAAGGCGGACCAGGAGAAGCTCGGCACCGCGATCCAGAAGCTGGCCGAGGAGGACCCGACGTTCCGGGTCAACCTCGACCAGGAGACGGGCCAGACCATCATCGCCGGCATGGGCGAGCTCCACCTGGACATCCTGGTGGACCGCATGCGCCGCGAGTTCAAGGTCGAGGCCAACATCGGCAAGCCTCAGGTGGCGTACCGGGAGACCATCCGCAAGGCGGTGGAGAAGTACTCCTACACCCACAAGAAGCAGACCGGTGGCTCCGGCCAGTTCGCGAAGGTGCTCGTCACCGTCGAGCCGCTGGAGAAGAAGGAAGACGGCGCGCTCTACGAGTTCGTCAACGCCGTCACCGGTGGTCGCATCCCCCGCGAGTACATCCCGTCGGTCGACGCGGGTGCGCAGGACGCGCTGCAGTACGGCGTGCTGGCGGGCTACCCGCTGGTCGGCGTGAAGGTGACGCTGCTGGACGGCGCCTACCACGAGGTCGACTCCTCGGAAATGGCGTTCAAGATCGCTGGTTCGATGGCCCTCAAGGAAGCCGCCCGTCAGGCGTCTCCCGCGATCCTCGAGCCTCTGATGGCCGTCGAGGTCACGACGCCCGAGGAGTACATGGGCGACGTGATCGGCGACCTGAACTCCCGCCGTGGCCAGATCCAGGCCATGGAGGAGCGCAGCGGCGTCCGTGTCGTCAAGGCACTGGTTCCGCTGTCGGAAATGTTCGGGTACGTGGGTGACCTGCGGTCCAAGACCCAGGGTCGCGCCAACTACTCGATGGTGTTCGACTCCTACGCAGAGGTTCCCGCGAACGTCTCGAAGGAGATCATCGCGAAGGCGACCGGGGAGTAACTCCCCACCGGAGCACCGCAGTTCGACCGCGGGCTCTCCGGGGGTGAATCCCTGGGGTCCGCTACTTTTAGACCCTGACGTGTAAGTCCGGCGGGTGGCCACAGATGCCCGCCGGACCAGCAAAAAGAAGTCCAGGAGGACAATCCAGTGGCCAAGGCGAAGTTCGAGCGGACGAAGCCGCACGTCAACATCGGCACCATCGGTCACATCGACCATGGCAAGACCACGCTGACCGCGGCGATCTCCAAGGTTCTGCACGACGCGTACCCCGATGTGAACGCCTCGTTCGCGTTCGACCAGATCGACAAGGCGCCGGAAGAGAAGCAGCGCGGCATCACGATCTCGATCGCGCACATCGAGTACCAGACGGAGAACCGTCACTACGCGCACGTCGACTGCCCCGGGCACGCCGACTACATCAAGAACATGATCACCGGTGCGGCGCAGATGGACGGCGCCATCCTCGTGGTCGCGGCCACCGACGGCCCGATGCCGCAGACGAAGGAGCACGTCCTCCTGGCCCGCCAGGTCGGCGTCCCCTACATCGTCGTCGCGCTCAACAAGGCCGACATGGTCGACGACGAGGAGATCCTGGAACTCGTCGAGCTCGAGGTCCGCGAGCTGCTCTCCGAGTACGAGTTCCCGGGCGACGACCTGCCGGTCGTGCGCGTCTCGGCGCTGAAGGCGCTCGAGGGCGACGAGCAGTGGGGCAAGTCCGTTCTCGAGCTCATGGCCGCCGTCGACACGGCGATCCCGGAGCCGGAGCGCGACACCGAGAAGCCGTTCCTCATGCCCGTCGAGGACGTCTTCACGATCACCGGCCGCGGCACCGTGGTGACCGGTCGTATCGAGCGCGGCATCATCAACGTCAACTCGGAAATCGAGATCGTTGGTATCAAGGAGACGTCGAAGAAGACGACGGTCACCTCGATCGAGATGTTCAAGAAGTTCCTCGACGAGGGCCGCGCGGGCGACAACGCCGCGCTGCTGCTCCGCGGCATCAAGCGCGAGGAGGTGGAGCGCGGCATGGTCATCGTCAAGCCGGGCACCACGACCCCGCACACCGAGTTCACCGCGCAGGTCTACATCCTGTCGAAGGACGAGGGTGGCCGCCACACGCCGTTCTTCAACAACTACCGTCCGCAGTTCTACTTCCGGACGACGGACGTGACCGGCGTTGTGACCCTCCCCGAGGGCACCGAGATGGTCATGCCGGGTGACACCACCGGTATGGACGTCAAGCTCATCCAGCCGATCGCCATGGACGAGGGCCTCCGCTTCGCGATCCGCGAGGGTGGCCGCACCGTCGGCGCCGGCTCGGTCACCAAGATCATCAAGTGACCTAGCTCGACCCAGTTCGGCGACGGGCCGGGCCAACGATCTTCGTTGGCCCGGCCTTCGTCGTTGCAAGGCCTGGTGTGTGCGACAGCTCACGCCAGTTCGTTCGATGGCGCGTGGGTGACAGGCACTCCGCGGGGAATCCTTGCCGGGTAACGGAACCGGGCCACTCGAAGCTCCACAAGCGACGGACGGTGCCGCTCACCGGCCAAGATCCCGACGTGATCTGCCTCCAACTCACCCACCCCGATTTGGCCCGCCTCACGCCCGTGTGGCATCCTTTACGGGTTGCTCGATGAAGGCCGGGCTCGCTTGACCGCGTGTCCGTGTCTTTCGATCGAGCGTCCGCGCCCTGTTAGTGAACGCCTCCTTGCGGAGATGGGCATCAGGGTGCATGGGCTGTGGTAGGCCCAATCCCACCGGGGAGACCTTGAGTGGGACCGGTATGCGCACCGGGCGCGACACGCCCGACCGCGTGGACCGGGCACCATGACACTTCAACAGGGGCGGAGCGCGCCAAGAGGCTGTAGCAGGCCTCATCCGAGGCACCGCACCGCAGCGGTTACGAGAAGCAGAGGAACGGCAAGCCATCATGGCGGGACAAAAGATCCGCATCCGGCTCAAGGCCTACGACCACGAAGCGATCGACGCGTCTGCGCGCAAGATCGTGGAGACCGTGACGCGCACCGGCGCTCGGGTTGTCGGGCCAGTGCCGCTGCCCACTGAGAAGAACGTGTACTGCGTCATCCGCTCGCCGCACAAGTACAAGGACTCGCGCGAGCACTTCGAGATGCGCACGCACAAGCGGCTGATCGACATCCTCGACCCGACGCCGAAGACGGTGGACGCGCTCATGCGCATCGACCTGCCGGCCAGCGTCGACGTCAACATCCAGTAAGCGTTGGGCGCGGAGAGTAACGGACCAATGTCTGACAGGCAGATGAAGGGCATCCTGGGCACCAAGCTCGGCATGACTCAGGTCTTCGACGAGAACAACCGGGTCGTCCCGGTGACCGTCGTCAAGGCTGAGCCGAATGTCGTCACCCAGGTTCGCACCGAAGAGAAGGACGGCTACACCGCCGTCCAGCTGGCGGCCGGCGCGATTGACCCGCGCAAGGTCAACAAGCCCGTCGCGGGCCACTTCGCCAAGGCCGGGGTCACGCCCCGTCGCCACCTGGTGGAGCTGCGCACGGTCGACGCCAGCGAGTACGAGGTCGGCCAGGAGATCACCGCTGAGGTGTTCGAGGCCGGCGCTGTTGTCGACATCACCGGCACCAGCAAGGGCAAGGGCACCGCGGGTGTCATGAAGCGCCACAACTTCCGGGGCCTCGGCTCCAGCCACGGCACCCAGCGCAAGCACCGCTCGCCGGGTTCCATCGGTGGCTGTGCCACTCCGGGTCGCGTCTTCAAGGGTCTGCGCATGGCCGGCCGCATGGGCCACGTGCGCGTCACGACCCAGAACCTGAAGGTGCACAAGATCGATGCCGAGAACGGCCTGCTGCTCATCAAGGGCGCTGTTCCCGGCCCCAAGGGTGGTCTGGTGTTCGTCCGGACTGCCGCGAAGGGTGGTGCCTGATGTCGACTGTTGAGATCCGCACCCCGGACGGCAAGTCCGCCGGCACGGTCGAGCTCCCCTCGGCTGTTTTCGACGCGCAGGCGAACGTCGCGCTGCTGCACCAGGTCGTCGTGGCCCAGCAGGCCGCCGCGCGCCAGGGCACGCACGCCACGAAGACCCGCGGCGAGGTGTCCGGTGGTGGCAAGAAGCCGTACCGCCAGAAGGGCACCGGTCGCGCCCGCCAGGGTTCGACGCGTGCGCCGCAGTTCGCCGGCGGTGGCGTCGTCCACGGCCCGCAGCCGCGTGACTACTCGCAGCGGACGCCCAAGAAGATGAAGGCCGCCGCTCTGCGTGGCGCCCTCTCCGACCGGGCCCGCGCCAACCAGGTCCACGTCGTGTCCGGCCTGGTGGACGGGGACACCCCGTCGACCAAGACCGCGCGCAAGGTCCTGGAGTCGGTCACCCAGGCCCGTCGCGTTCTCGTGGTGCTCAACCGCACCGACGAGGTCGCCTGGGTCAGCGTGCGCAACCTCGCGCACGTGCACGTGATCGCGCCCGACCAGCTCAACACCTACGACGTGCTCGTCAACGACGACGTGGTGTTCACCAAGGACTCGCTCGACGTGTTCCTCGCCAGCAAGGCCCAGTCGGGCTCGGGCTCGGCCGAGGCCACGGCGACTGTCGTGGACGAGGAGGGTTCCAAGTGATCCCCGACCACAGGGACATCTTGCTCGCGCCCGTGATCTCCGAGAAGTCCTACGGGCTGCTCGAGGAGAACAAGTACACCTTCCTGGTGGCGCCGGGTTCGAACAAGACCCAGATCAAGATCGCCGTGGAGAAGGTCTTCGGCGTGAAGGTCGTCAGCGTCAACACCATCAACCGGCAGGGCAAGCGCAAGCGCACCCGCACCGGGTTCGGCAAGCGCAAGGACACGAAGCGCGCGATCGTGACGCTGTCGGCTGACAGCAAGGCGATCGAGATCTTCGGCGGCCCTGCCGCCTGATGACGAGGACTGCGTAGAGATGGGCATTCGCAAGTACAAGCCGACGACTCCCGGTCGTCGCGGTGCGAGCGTCTCCGACTTCGCCGAGATCACTCGGTCGACGCCGGAGAAGTCGCTGATCCGCCCGCTGCACAAGCTGGGTGGCCGCAACGCCTCGGGCAAGATCACCACCCGACACAAGGGTGGCGGTCACAAGCGGGCGTACCGCTTGATCGACTTCCGTCGCAACGACAAGGACGGCGTGCCGGCCAAGGTCGCTCACATCGAGTACGACCCCAACCGCACCGCGCGCATCGCGCTGCTGCACTACGCGGACGGCGAGAAGCGCTACATCATCGCCCCGGAGAAGCTCAAGCAGGGTGACACGGTTGAGAACGGCCCCAAGGCCGACATCAAGCCGGGCAACAACCTGCCGCTGCGCAACATCCCGGTCGGTTCCGTGATCCACGCGATCGAGCTCCGCCCCGGTGGCGGCGCGAAGATCGCCCGCTCCGCCGGTGCCTCGGTGCAGCTCGTGGCGAAGGACGGCCCGTACGCCCAGCTGCGGATGCCTTCGGGCGAGATCCGCAACGTGGACGTGCGCTGCCGCGCCACGCTCGGCGAGGTCGGCAACAAGGAGCACCAGAACATCAACTGGGGCAAGGCCGGCCGCATGCGGTGGAAGGGCAAGAAGCCCACCGTCCGCGGTGTCGCCATGAACCCGGTTGACCACCCGCATGGTGGTGGTGAGGGCAAGACCTCCGGTGGTCGCCACCCGGTGAACCCGGCTGGTAAGCCCGAGGGTCGCACCCGCCGCCGCAAGCCAAGCGACAAGCTCATCGTCCGGCGTCGTCGCACCGGTAAGAAGCGCTGAGCAGGGAGGGAGTGAAGGATGCCTCGCAGCCTTAAGAAGGGTCCCTTCGTCGACGACCACCTGCTCAAGAAGGTGGACGTTCAGAACGAAGCGGGCAAGAAGACCGTCATCAAGACGTGGTCCCGCCGGTCCACGATCATCCCGGACATGCTGGGCCACACCATCGCGGTGCACGACGGCCGTAAGCACGTCCCGGTGTTCGTGACCGAGGCCATGGTCGGGCACAAGCTGGGCGAGTTCGCCCCGACCCGCACCTTCAAGGGCCACATCAAGGACGACCGGAAGTCTCGTCGCCGCTAGGCGTCGAACTGACAAGAGCAAGGGAAAAGCAGCGATGAACGCCCGTAAGGACGCTGAGGCAGCGGAGTTTCCGCGCGCCGTGGCTCGGGCTCGTTACGTTCGCGACACCCCCATGAAGGTGCGTCGCGTCATCGAGCTCATCAAGGGTCGTAACGCCAGCGAGGCCCTGGCCGTGCTCCAGTTCGCGCCCCAGGCCGCTTCTGAGCCGGTCGCGAAGGTGCTCGCCAGCGCCATGGCCAACGCCGAGAACAACCTGTCCCTGGACCCCTCCACCCTCTGGGTGTCGGTGGCCTACGTGGACGAGGGTCCGACCCTCAAGCGTTTCCGCCCGCGTGCCCAGGGCCGCGCGTACCGGATCCGCAAGCGGACGAGCCACATCACCATCGAGGTGGAGTCTCGTCCCAAGAAGACCAGCGCGAAGGGAACGCGGTAGTGGGCCAGAAGATCAACCCGCACGGCTTCCGGCTGGGGATCACCACCGACTGGAAGTCCCGCTGGTACGCAGACAAGCAGTACGCCGAGTACGTGGCGGAGGACGTCAAGATCCGCCGCCTGCTCAGCAAGGGCATGGAGCGTGCCGGCATCTCCAAGGTGGAGATCGAGCGGACCCGTGACCGGGTGCGCGTCGACATCCACACCGCCCGGCCGGGCATCGTCATCGGCCGTCGTGGTGCCGAGGCGGACCGCATCCGCGGTGAGCTGGAGAAGCTCACCAAGAAGCAGGTCCAGCTGAACATCCTCGAGGTCAAGAGCCCCGAGTCGGACGCGCAGCTCGTGGCACAGGGTGTCGCCGAGCAGCTGTCCAACCGCGTCGCCTTCCGGCGCGCGATGCGCAAGGCCATCCAGTCGGCCATGCGTTCGCCGCAGGTCAAGGGCATCCGCGTGCAGTGCGGCGGTCGCCTCGGCGGCGCCGAGATGTCCCGCTCGGAGCACTACCGCGACGGCCGCGTGCCGCTGCACACGCTCCGCGCCAACATCGACTACGGCTTCTTCGAGGCCCGCACCACGTTCGGCCGCATCGGCGTGAAGGTGTGGATCTACAAGGGCGACATCGTCGGTGGCATCTCCGCCAAGCGCGCGCTCGACGCGGCTGCGCCTTCGCAGGCCGACCGCGCTCCGCGCCGCGACCGTGGCGAGCGTCCGAACCGGGCCCGTCGCTCGGGTGCCAGCGGCACCACCGCGACGAGCACCGAGGCCGGCCGTGCCGCTGCTGACGCTTCCGCGTCGGCCGAGGCCCCGGCTGCTGCAGAGAAGACGGAGAGCTGAGTCATGCTCATCCCTCGTAGGGTCAAGCACCGCAAGCAGCACCACCCCAAGCGGTCGGGTGCTGCCAAGGGTGGCACGAAGGTCACCTTCGGTGAGTTCGGCATCCAGGCTCTGGAGCCGGCGTACGTCACCAACAGGCAGATCGAGTCCGCTCGTATCGCCATCACGCGTCACATCCGCCGTGGCGGCAAGGTCTGGATCAACATCTTCCCGGACCGTCCGCTGACGAAGAAGCCGGCCGAGACCCGCATGGGTTCCGGTAAGGGTTCGCCGGAGTGGTGGGTGGCCAACGTCAAGCCGGGTCGCGTCCTCTTCGAGATGGCGTTCCCGAACGAGCAGGTCGCTCGCGAGGCGCTCCGCCGCGCGATCCACAAGCTCCCGATGAAGTGCCGCATCGTTACGCGTGAGGGTGGTGAGTTCTGATGGCAGCGGGTACCACCGCTTCCGAGCTGCGTGAGCTCACCGAGGAAGAGCTCGTGCTGCGTCTGAAGGAATCGAAGGAAGAGCTGTTCAACCTTCGCTTCCAGATGGCCACGGGCCAGCTCGACAACAACCGGCGTCTGCGCACGGTCCGGCACGACATCGCCCGGATCTACACCGTGATGCGCGAGCGGGAGCTCGGTCTCTCCGTCACGCCGGATTCCACTGGTGAGGGTGCGGCATGACCGACAGCAACGAAGTCCAGACCGAGAAGCGCAACGACCGCAAGGTCCGTGAGGGCCTCGTCGTGTCCGACAAGATGGACAAGACGATCGTCGTCGCGCTCGAGGACCGCAAGAAGCACCCGCGTTACTCCAAGATCATGCGCTCCACCACCAAGGTGAAGGTGCACGACGAGGAGAACGCGGCGGGCATCGGCGACCGCGTCCTGCTCATGGAGACCCGGCCCCTGTCGGCGACCAAGCGCTGGCGGCTCGTCGAGATCCTCGAGAAGGCCAAGTAGTCCTTTCTAGACAGACCGAGCCCGTCGGGTCGGAAATCCGGCGGGCCAGGAATGGTCAAGGAGCAAGTAAGTGATTCAGCAGGAGTCGCGGCTTCGTGTCGCCGACAACACCGGTGCGAAGGAGATCCTTTGCATCCGTGTTCTCGGTGGTTCGGGCCGCCGCTACGCGGGTATCGGCGACATCATCGTCGCGACCGTCAAGGACGCGATCCCCGGTGCCGGTGTGAAGAAGGGTGACGTCGTCAAGGCCGTCATCGTCCGCACCGTCAAGGAGCGTCGTCGTCCGGATGGCTCGTACATCCGCTTCGACGAGAACGCCGCCGTGCTCATCAAGAACGACAACGAGCCCCGCGGTACGCGCATCTTCGGCCCGGTCGGGCGCGAGCTGCGCGACAAGAAGTTCATGAAGATCATCTCGCTGGCTCCGGAGGTGCTCTGACCATGAAGGTGAAGAAGGGCGACACGGTCGTCGTTATCGCCGGCAAGGACAAGGGCGCGAAGGGCAAGGTCATCCAGGCCTACCCGGAGACCGGCAAGGTCCTGGTCGAGGGCGTCAACCGGATCAAGAAGCACACCAAGATCACGCAGACCCAGCGGGGCGCGCAGTCTGGTGGCATCGTGACCCAGGAAGCCCCGATCAACGTCTCCAACGTGATGGTGGTCGACTCGGACGGCAAGCCGACCCGTGTTGGTTACCGGACGAACGACGAGGGCAAGCGGGTCCGCATTTCCCGTCGTAACGGGAAGGACATCTGATCATGACCACCGCAGAGAAGATCATCCCGCGGCTCAAGACGCGCTACCGCGCCGAGATCGCCGGCGAGCTGCAGAAGCAGTTCAACTTCGACAACGTGATGCAGATCCCGCGCGTTGTGAAGGTCGTCGTCAACATGGGTGTCGGCGACGCCGCCCGTGACGGCAAGCTGATCGAGGGTGCCGTCAAGGACCTCTCGATCATCACCGGCCAGCGTCCCGAGGTCCGTCGGGCCCGCAAGTCCATCGCGCAGTTCAAGCTGCGCGAGGGCATGCCGATCGGCGCGCGCGTCACGCTGCGCGGCGACCGCATGTGGGAGTTCCTCGACCGTCTGCTGACGATCGCGCTGCCCCGTATCCGCGACTTCCGCGGCCTCTCGGGCAAGCAGTTCGACGGCAACGGCAACTACACGTTCGGTCTGAACGAGCAGTCGATGTTCCACGAGATCGACCCGGACGCTATCGACCGGCCTCGCGGCATGGACATCACCGTCGTCACCACCGCCACGAACGACGAGGAGGGCCGGGCGCTGCTGAAGCTCCTGGGCTTCCCGTTCAAGGAGAACTGAGTCGATGGCCAAGAAGGCGTTGATCAACAAGGCCGCGAAGAAGCCGAAGTTCAAGGTCCGGGGTTACACCCGGTGCCAGCGTTGCGGCCGCCCCCACGCGGTGTTCCGCAAGTTCGGCCTCTGCCGGATCTGCCTGCGCGAGATGGCTCACCGCGGTGAGCTGCCTGGCGTGAGCAAGTCCAGCTGGTAATTCCAAGCTCCATTACTTCGCTGTAGGCCCGCACACGACCGTCCTGCCCTCCCACTCCATTGAATTTTCTCTGGGGTGGAGGGCGGGTCTGGACCCTGAGCGGCGAACCGCAGCGAGAAAGGTTGACCAGGTCACCATGACGATGACCGACCCGATCGCAGACATGCTCACTCGTCTGCGGAACGCGAACTCGGCTTACCACGACAAGGTCGTGATGCCGCACTCGAAGTTGAAGGCCAACATCGCCGAGATCCTCAAGCGCGAGGGCTACATCGCCTCGTACCGCGACGAGGAGGGCGAGGTCGCGAAGAACCTCGTCGTCGAGCTGAAGTACGGCCCGAACCGCGAGCGCAGCATCGCCGGCCTCCGGCGCGTGTCGAAGCCCGGCCTGCGCGTGTACGCGAAGTCCACCGGTCTGCCCCGAGTTCTCGGTGGCCTCGGTGTGGCGATCATTTCGACCTCTGGTGGTCTCATGACCGACCGCCAGGCCAACAAGGCGGGCGTGGGCGGAGAAGTCCTCGCCTACGTTTGGTAAGGGGGAGTAGACATGTCGCGCATCGGTAAGCAGCCGATCATTGTCCCCTCCGGGGTCGACGTGAACATCGCCGGCCAGGACGTGAGCATCAAGGGCCCCAAGGGTGTCCTGACGATCACGATCGCTGAGCCGATCAGCCTGGAGAAGGCTGAGGACGGCACGCTCGAGGTCAAGCGTCCGAACGACGAGCGCCGCAACCGCGCGCTCCACGGCCTGTCGCGCACGCTCGTGCACAACATGGTCGTCGGCGTGACCCAGGGTTACGAAAAGAAGATGGAGATCCACGGCGTCGGTTACCGCGTCGCGCTCAAGGGCTCTGAGCTCGAGTTCGCGCTCGGTTACTCGCACCCCGTCAAGGTGGAGGCCCCCGCGGGCATCACCTTCGCGGTCGAGACCCCGACCCGCTTCTCCGTCTCGGGTATCGACAAGCAGCTGGTCGGTGAGGTCGCCGCCAACATCCGCAAGCTGCGCAAGCCCGACCCGTACAAGGGCAAGGGCGTCCGCTACTCGGGCGAGAAGATCCGTCGCAAGGTCGGAAAGACGGGTAAGTGACATGAGCGAGTCGACTGTTACGAAGCGCAAGCCGGTGGGCAAGGACATCTCCACCAGGCGTCGTGTTGCCAAGACCCGTCGCCACTTCCGCCTCCGCAAGAAGGTCAACGGCACCGCCGAGCGTCCGCGCCTGGCCGTGCACCGTTCGTCGAAGCACATCACCGTGCAGATCATCGACGACCTGAAGGGCCACACGATCGCGTCCGCTTCCTCCATGGAGGCCGACGTCCGTGCCCTGGAGGGCGACAAGAAGGCCCGTGCGGCCAAGGTCGGCCAGCTGGCCGCGGCCCGTGCCAAGGACGCCGGCGTCACGGCGGTCGTGTTCGACCGCGGCGGCAACGCGTACCACGGCCGGATCGCTGCTCTGGCGGATGCCGCTCGCGAGGCGGGGCTGGAGTTCTGACAATGATCATTTCTGGAATTGAGAGGGACGCCTGATGCCAGGACGTACGCGTCGCGAAGGCGGCGGGGGCGAGCGCGGAGAGCGCCGCGACCGTCGTGACGGCGGCCGCGGCGGCGCGGCCCAGGAGAAGACCCCCCACCTCGAGCGCGTGGTTGCGATCAACCGCGTCTCCAAGGTGGTCAAGGGTGGTCGTCGCTTCAGCTTCACCGCGCTCGTCGTGGTGGGCGATGGCGACGGCATGGTCGGCGTCGGCTACGGCAAGGCCAAGGAAGTTCCCGCGGCCATCGCCAAGGGTGTCGAGGAGGCGAAGAAGAACTTCTTCCGCGTTCCTCGCATCGCCGGCACCATCCCCCACCCGGTCCAGGGTGAGAAGGCCGCTGGTGTGGTCCTGCTGCGTCCGGCCTCGGCCGGTACCGGTGTCATCGCGGGTGGCGCTGTCCGCGCCGTCCTCGAGTGCGCCGGCGTGCACGACGTGCTGTCGAAGTCGCTCGGCTCCGACAACGCGATCAACATCGTGCACGCGACCGTGGCGGCCCTCAAGGGTCTGCAGCGTCCGGAAGAGGTCGCGGCCCGTCGTGGCCTGCCCCTCGAGGACGTCGCTCCCGCCGGCATGATCCGCGCTCGCGCGGGCCAGGGGGTCTGATCATGGCTCAGCTGAAGATCACCCAGGTCCGCAGCACCATCGGCACCAAGCACAACCACCGCGAGTCGATGCGCACCCTCGGGCTGCGCAAGATCCGCCAGTCGGTCGTGCGTGAGGACACCCCCCAGGTGCTCGGCCTGATCAACGCCGTGCGTCACCTGGTGGTTGTTGAGGAGGTCCAGTCGTGACCATCAAGATCCACGACCTGCGTCCCGCCCCCGGCGCCAAGACCGCCAAGACCCGCGTCGGTCGTGGTGAGGGCTCCAAGGGCAAGACCGCCGGCCGCGGTACGAAGGGCACGGGCGCTCGCAAGAACGTCTCGCCGCGCTTCGAAGGTGGCCAGATGCCGCTGCACATGCGGCTCCCGAAGCTCAAGGGCTTCAAGAACCCGTTCCGCACCGAGTACCAGGTCGTGAACGTCTCCTCGATCGCTGCCTCCTTCCCGGAGGGCGGTTCGGTGGACGTTCCCGCGCTGGTGCTGGCCGGGCTGGTCCGCAAGGGCCACCTGGTGAAGGTGCTGGGTGACGGCGACGTTTCCGTCAAGCTGGATGTCACGGCTGACAAGTTCTCCAAGTCCGCTGTGGAGAAGTTGGCTGCTGCTGGTGGGTCTTCCACCGTGGCTTCCTGACGCTGGAACTGCGTTTGAAGGGCCCCGAGGCTGTTGCCTCGGGGCCCTTTGCGTTGGGTTGAGTTGGTTGCGTTGGGTTGGTTCCGGTCGCCTTGCGAGGGTGGTCCTGCGGGTCGGGACGATGTAGTGGGTTGCGATCGGGGCTTGACTTCGGGGCCCTTGCGAGGCGCTGGTCGGCCTTAAAAGCCGGGCTGAAAAGCGCCCGGCCG